>JAFEGX010000136.1 GCA_018239675.1 Verrucomicrobiota bacterium | reverse complement strand
TTCCCAATATTCGAAAAACGTCTGGATGTCGGGACGATTCGACAGGCCGCTGCTGGCTTTGAATTGCTCGAGGAGTTCGGAGACGGAATCCCGCCAGCCGCGCTTTGAGGCAAAGTCATTCCAGACCAGGACATCGAGGTCGCTCATAGAGCGGCCGTGCTGGACGCAATACTGCCAGCATTCGTCGTCGGAGGCGCCCGCGAGCACGAACTCGGCAAACTTGGCGTAGTCGAGGTGGAGGTACTTCATCATCCGCGCGTCGTAGCCATCCCCCATCAGCTTGTAGAAATCCGGCCGCAGCCGTCCCGACGCCTTCAGGCGGATCTTGTCGATCGTTCGGCCGAGAAAGTACAGGCCGCCGATCTTTTCGTAGGGGCAGCGGGGCGTCTGGTAGTCCTGGTTCATGGGAGAGCGATGGGCCGGAAGATCGTCCGCCGCGGCGATCAGGAATGCAGAACGCGCACGGCGATCAAGCCTGGCGCCGATAGGCTTCGAACAAATCCGAGACGAGAATCCCGCGGATTTTCATGCCGGTGGTGTCGCAGGCCCCGATCTCGACTTGGGTGAAGTTGAGATTGTCGAACCGGGAACCGGAAAAGTTGATGTCGGCGAACGTGGACTTAGAGAGGTTCACGTTGTTGAACGAAGCGCCCTGCAGGTTGACGTCGTCGAAGACCGAATTCGCGAGGTTGGAGTTCGTGACCTCGAGGGCTTCGCCGGTATTCTTGAGCTTCATGGTCGGGGAGTGAGGACAATAATATCGTGGCAGTGGGGGTTGCCGGCGGATGCCTGGTCCGGGCGGAGCTTGGAGCGCAGCCGGCGCGCGTCAGCGGTGGGGACAGCCGGGCCAGCAGCACGGGCGGCGCATGCCGTGACGCATTTTGTCGAGGCCGACGACGATGCGGCGCTTCCGGGTTTCCTCCTGCTTGGCGGACGTGACCCAGCAGATCCATTCGTTGCGGGCGAGAGGAGTAAAACCCGGCCAAAGTTCATTGGCCACGGCGTCGGCCTGGATGGCCTGACGGAGATCGGCCGGCAACGGATGGACCGTGCCGCCGGCGAGTTTGGATTTGGCCATGGTGGGGAAGGATTGGGTTTGGCGGATGGGTCGGGGATTGGCGCGGTGTCGTCAGCTCGCCTGCAGCCCGGGCGTCAGGGCGCGGCGGGTTCCCAGGGCGATAGGCACCCCGATGAGAAACATGTGGACGAGGAGGCCGGTGATCACGACCACCGGCGTGAACGTGACCTTTCGCGGAAAAGCGCTGAGCGGCAACACCACCAGGTTCATCACCCAAAAGACTGCGAAACCATAAGTGGTGCCGGTGATCACGGGACGACGGACGAGCACCGGCAGCCGCGTGCCGGCCAGGTAGAAGATGAAGGTGAGGACCAGCGCGATGAAGAAGTGCAGGAACAGTCCCAGCGCGGCTGTCAGAATGCCACCGTCAAAGGCCTTCATGCCCAGCAGCCCGCTCGCCACCGACTGAAAGACGCGCTCCGCCGAAGCTCCACGGAACGCCCAGTACACGACCGCGTAGGTGATATCGCATGCTCCGGCGATGAAGCCACCGAGAACGACGGGTGTAAGCGAAGCACCGCGGGTCATGACGAATTCGAAATTCGAGGGAGGTCCGGAAAAGACAGCGAACGCGTCACTGCTTCCGGTAGTCCTCAAGGTTGAAGGGCTTTTCCCCGGGGGTCGACTGGTTGGCGTCGAGCATGACGATCAGGAGGGTCGCGATTGGACCCAGAAGGAGGCTGATGAGAAACCAGGCGCCTCCGCTGCGTCGCTTGGCCTGGGCAAGGCCGGCATTGATGAGCGCGAGGGTTCCCCAGCCGACAAAGAATTCCGGTGCCTTGGGCGGCATGGTGGTGGGCAGCGCAGCTTGGGGTTCGCTTCGGGAGGTCTGCGCCAGCGGGCAAGTTCGCCGCGCGACCGTCAGTTTGGGGCGCTCGGTCTATTGGCCAATGAACGCCGCGAGTCGAGCCGCGACTTCCGGCGCGCCATTCCGGTCCGCTAGCGGTTCGAGCCCTGGGCAAGCGCGGGCGACGCGTGCTTCACCTCGACACTGATCACATGGAGGTCGCTGGCGCCGACATTCTCGAGGGAATGCGGCGGCAACGCCTGGCTCCAGAGGGCCGGTGGCGGATTGGCCAGGGAAGGCACGGTGCGGCTGTCCAGGATGACGGCGCCCTTCGCATCGCGCCGGACAAAGGAGCTCCAACTCAGGATGTAGAGAGTTGCCGGCCAGCGGTGGGTGTGCACCGGAGTCCGGTCGCCTGCATTGATTCGCGTATCAAGCACGCGCACCGCGTCGTTTTCGAACAGCAGCGTGTGATGGGCCGGCGCGGCCACGAGCGCATCGAGGTGGGCGGGCCAGGGATCGGGGGAGGACATGAGATTTGGCAAGGATCAGGCCGAGAATTCTACCAAGCACCAAGTTGGCACATCCACGTATGCGGGTTTCACTTTGTGGCGGGAGGGACTTCCCTCCCACGCTTGGTTCGATAATTCCGGGTGGTTCTTTGCTGCCAGCGTGCGGGGTGCGTGGCCACCGGGAAATTTCCTGAAGACTTGGCTCGACGTGCTGGGAGCGGGGTGAGGCACCCCGCCCACATGGGCTAGAAGGTTGAAGTGCCCCTGACTCTGGACTTGGGCAACTGGCTGGAAGGCACTTCGATGTCCGGCGTTGGGCGTTGGACGTCTGGCGTTGGATCGGGACCGGAACGCCGAACATCGGACGCCGAACTCCCGACGTCGAAGTGGCGTGGGCCATGGGGCCCACGCCGGGGGGAGTCAGGGCTTGACAAGCCAATTGCCGCTCGGTCTTGTCCTCACTTTTCCAAGCACGTATCGCTCCGCTTAACCACTGTCATGGCTCTCAAAATCCGTCTCACCCGCATCGGCACCACGCACCAGCCGCATTACCGCTTCGTCGTCGCCGAAGCCCGTTCGCGCCGCGATGGTGCGCCGGTCGAAGTCGTTGGCATTTATGATCCCCGCCTCAAGGGCGAGACCGTCAAGCTGAAGCTCGACCGCGTCGAATACTGGCTCGGCAAAGGCGCGACCCCGACCGACACGGCCCACGCCCTCATCAAGAAGGCCCGCCGCAAGGCCGCCGCCACCGCCTGATATTCACCGCCAAGCCCGCAAAGGGCGCGAAGGTGACCTTCCAGAAGCCTCGGAAAATTCCGGGGCTTTTTGCTTTAAGAATCCCTTCGCGTGCTTCGCGCTCTTTGTGGTTAAGTTCTCACCGCCATGCTCCGCATCGATGTCCTGACGCTTTTCCCCCGGATGCTGGATAGCGTCCTGGCGGAGAGTATCTTGGGCAAGGGAATCGCCGCGGGGCATCTCGGGGTCACGGTCCACGACCTGCGTGCCTGGACGACCGACAAGCACCGCACGGCCGACGACCGGCCGTTTGGGGGTGGGGCGGGGATGGTGATGAAGCCCGAGCCGGCCATCACCGCGATCGAGCAACTGCAGTCGCCGGGCTGCCGGCGGATTTACCTGACGCCGGACGGCGTGCCGCTGTCCCCGGCGCTGGCGGAAGAACTTTCTCGGCAGCAGCACCTTATCCTGCTGAGCGGCCACTACGAGGGCATCGACCAGCGGATCCGCGACACCGTGATCGACCAGGAGATCAGCATCGGCGATTATGTGCTGACCAACGGCACCTTGGCGGCGGCGGTGGTGATCGATGCGCTGGCACGTTTCATCCCGGGCGTGCTCGGGGAGGAAAAGTCATTGACGCACGAATCCTTCACCAGCAAGTTGCTCGACTTTCCTCAATACACGCGTCCCGCCGAATATCGCGGCATGTCCGTTCCGGAGGTCCTGCTCTCCGGAAACCACGCCGAAATCGAGAAGTGGCGGCACGCGAAACAGGTGGAAAAGACCCGTCAAGTCCGACCCGATTTACTCAAATAAACAGCCATGAACCCGATCATCTCCGAAATCACCGCTGCCCAGGTGAAAAAAGACATCACGCCCTTCAAGGTGGGCGACGGCGTGCGCGTGCACACCAAGGTCCGTGAGGGCGACAAGGAGCGCGTGCAGATTTACTCCGGCATCGTCATCGCGCGGAAGGGCCATGGCATCCATGAGACCTTCACGGTCCGCCGCATCAGCTACGGCGAGGGCGTGGAGCGCGTGTTCCCGGTCAATTCGCCGAACATCGAGAAGATCGAGGTCGAGCGCGAGTCCGAGACGATGAAGGCGCGCCTGTATTACCTTCGCGACCGCACGGGCAAGGCCGCCGTCGCCGTCAAGGCCCGCGAGAACCGCGGCACCGAGACCGCGGCGCCCGCCGCCAGCTGAGCACCCGTTCAGCCCCGATTTCAAAGCGAGCCCTGTGGGGCTCGCTTTTTTTTGTTCATACGAACGCCGAACATCGGACGCCAAACGCCCAACGCCGAAGGAGGGTGCGCCGGCTGGTGCCGACAGAAGTGTGGCGATGGGCCGGACCAATTCGTCTCATAGCCAGCACTACTTGCTTCACTGCGGCGTTCGATGCTCGTTCCCTGTCCCTGGCGTTCGGTATTCGAGGTCTTGGTCTGCTTCAGAATTCGCTTCGACGTTGGGCGTTCGGCGTTCGATGCTCGACCTTCGTTCGATTCCGTCCCGTTTTCGGCTTCCCCGCCCGCATCCCTGCGCCTAGTCCTAGACGCCTTCCTTCGTCCTTTCTCCTTTTTCCCATGAGCCTCCAGACGCCTCTCCTCTCCCAAGCCGCAAACCAGGCCCGTGGCCTCGCCATCGACGCCGTCCACACGTCGTCGTCCGGCCACCTTGGCCTGCCGCTGGGCTGCGCCGAGATCGGCGCCGTGCTGTTCGGCCACGCGCTTTCCCTCAACCCGGAGCGTCCGCGCTGGATCAACCGCGACCGGTTTGTCCTCTCCGCCGGCCATGGCAGCATGTTTCTCTACGGCTGGCTGCACCTCAGCGGTTTCGACGTGCCGCTGGAGCAGGTGAAAAAATTCCGTGTGCTGCACAGCCTCACCCCCGGACACCCGGAGTTCCGCGAGACGCCCGGAGTCGAGGCCACCACCGGCCCGCTCGGGCAGGGCATCGGCAACTCCGTCGGCATGGCGCTCGCCGGCCAGATGGCGGCCGCGCGGTTCAACACGGCCGAGCATGCGATTTTTGACTACCATGTCGTCTGCCTCGCCGGCGACGGCTGCATGCAGGAGGGCGTGGCGATGGAAGCCGCGGCTTTCGCCGGGCACCAGAAGCTCGACAATCTCATCCTCATCTACGACTCGAACGACGTCACGCTCGACGCCATGGCGAGCAAGACCCAGAGCGAGAACACCGCCGCGCGTTTCAAGGCCATCGGCTGGGACGTGCAGACGGTCGACGGCCACGACATGGCTGCGTTCCTGAAGGCGTTCAACAAGGCGAAGAAGGCCAAGTCGGGCAAGCCGCAGCTTATCATCGCCCGCACGATCATCGGCAAGGGCATCGCCGAGGTGCAGGGCACCGCCAAGGGCCACGGCGAGGGTGGGGCGAAGTTTGCCGCCACCGCGCGCGCCAGCCTCGGGCTGCCCGCCGACCAGCATTTCTACGTCAGTCCCGAGGTCCGCGCCTATTTCGACGATCACAAGAAGCGTCTCGTGCGCGCGTGCAACCGCTGGCACAAGACCTACAAGGCGTGGCGCGAGGCCAACCCGGAGAGGGCGGCGCTGCTCGACTCTGCCGCCAACGTCCCGAGCGCCGCCGCGCTGCTCGAGAAGATTCCCGTGTTCCCGGGCGACACGAAGCACCCGGGCACGCGCGGCTCGGGTCGCGAGGTGCTTCAGCCACTCGCCGCGGAACTCCCGCTGCTCATCAGCGGCTCCGCCGACCTCCACGGCTCGACCTATAACTACATCAATGCCGACAAGGATTTCGACCCGACCAACCGCGCGGGCCGCAATCTCCGCTTCGGCATCCGCGAGCACGCGATGGCCGCGATCTGCAACGGCGTCGCCTACGACGGGCTGTTCCGTCCCTCCTGCGCGACGTTCCTGGTCTTTGCCGATTACTCGCGTCCCTCGATGCGCCTCGCCGCGCTGGCCAAGCTCCCGGTCATCTACATCTACACTCACGACTCGATCGGCGTCGGCGAGGACGGCCCGACACATCAGCCGGTGGAGACCGTTTCCGGCCTGCGCATGATCCCGGGCCTCGACGTGATCCGGCCGGCGGACCTCGAGGAAACCGCCGGCGCCTTTGCCGCCGCGCTCGAGCGCACGGACGGACCCACGCTGCTGGCGCTCACCCGTCAGGCGGTGCCGAACCTCAATGAAATCCCGCCGCACATCCGCCGCGCGGGCGTGCTCAAGGGCGGCTACGTGGCGCTGCAGGAGACAGCGCCGCTCACGCACATTCTGATCGCCACCGGCAGCGAGCTTTCGCTCGCCTTGGCCGCGGCGAAGGAACTCGGTGCCGGCACCCGCGTGGTCTCGATGCCGTGCGCGTCACGTTTCGAGCGGCAGAGCGCCGAGTATCGCGAGAGCATCCTCCCGGCTTCGTGCCGGAAGCGCGTCGCGGTGGAGGCCGGCGTCACCAGCTTCTGGTCAAAGTACGTCGGACTCGACGGCAAGGTTGTCGGCATTGACCGCTTCGGCCTGAGCGCCCCCGCGCCAATCGCGTTCAAGGAACTCGGCATCACCGCCGAGGCCGTTGTCGCCGCCGCCCGGAGCGTCTGAGTCGCTAGGGCGGGCGGACGAGCCTGAACGCCGGACGTCGGACGCCCAACGCCGGAGGGAACGCGCCTAGCTGGCGGACAGGCTCGTCCGGCGTGAATCTCGGTCCCCAGTCGCCTCTTTCTACCAGTAAGGGCCGTCGCACGATCCCTTCGACGTTGGGCGTCCGGCGTTCGACGTCCGACGTTCGTCCAGACCCCTTCGCTCATTAGCCCCGCTTCGGAAGTTCGTGATTTGCTATTAGTTTTGCATCAAAACTAGTCGTTTGTTGGCTTTTCCTTGCGCGGTGATTAGCAACCTAATTATCAGCTTCCTGATATTCCAAATCTTCCACCGCCATGCCGATGCTCCTGCTCAAGAACCTTCCGCGCTACGAGTGCCTGCTCGAGGCCAGCAAGGAGTTTCCTGACTTGGATCCTTCTGCCTGCGAGGCGTTTCTGCATCTCTTGCACGCGGGTGATGAGTGTTTCCGGGCCATGGAAACCAATCTCACGCACCATGCCATTTCCCAGGGCCGGTTTGGCGTGATGATGATCCTCCTGAACCATTGCCGCTGCCATGGAGACACTGCCGCCCTGAGCCCGGCGGAGCTGGCGGACCGGACTGGGGTGACCCGCGCGACCATGACAGGTCTGATCGACACGCTGGAGCGTGACGGTCTGGTGACCCGGATGCCGGATGCCGAGGACCGCCGGATGCTTACGGTCAGTCTGACGTCCAAGGGGCGCGAGGTGCTGCACGGGATCCTGCCCGAACATTTTCGCCGGATGGCGCTGCTGATGCAGTCCCTTTCGGAAACCGAGCGCAGATCGCTGGTCCAATTGCTGCTGAAGATCAAGGAGCAGGCCGCGAACCTCGCACCGCAGGCCGCCCCGCATGGTGCGACCGCCGGCTAACCGGCGACCGCTCCGCCCATCCATTTTTCCTCCCTCCCTCCCTCCCTCCCGACAATTTCCAACCCTCTCACCCCCATGTTGAAGAAATACGCCATCGCCCTCGCCGGCTTCGTGCTCGTCGTCGCCATCCTTGGCGCCGTCAAGGCCGCCCAGATCAAGGAAATGACCTCCGTGACCCACGTGCCGCCGCCGACGGCCGTCACGACGTTTGAGGCCCGCAGCGTCGCGTGGCAGCCGACCATCAACGCAATCGGCACGCTTGCACCCGTCGAGGGCGTGACCCTCGCCCCGGACGCCGACGGCACGATCGTGAAGATTGCCGTGGAGAACGGCGCCCATGTGAAGGCCGGCGACCTCGTGATCGAACTCGACACGACGGTGGAGGAGGCGCAGCTCTCCGCCGCCGAGGCGCGCGCGGCGCTGGCTAAGCTCCAGCGCGATCGCGCGGTCGAGCTGGCCTCCAAGAACACCATCAGCGCGGCCGAGCTCGACACGGCGACCGCCCAGCTCAACCAGGCCACCGCCGACGTCGCGGCCATCAAGGCCACGATCGACAAGAAGCATGTGCGCGCGCCGTTCGACGGCCGGATCGGCATCCGCCTGGTCAACCTCGGCCAGTTCGTCGCGCGCGGCCGCGCCGTCGTGCCGCTCCAGAAGATGGATCCCATCTACGTCAACTTCAGCGTGCCCCAGGGCCAGCTTGCCGCGCTCAGGATCGGTCAGCCGGTCGTGGTCCGCGTCGATTCGATGCCGATCCCGTTCAACGGCAGCGTCACCGCCATCAATTCCGAGGTCGACTCCGCCACGCGCAACATCGCCGTCCAGGCCACGCTGGCCAATCCCGAGGAGCAGCTGCGGCCCGGCATGTTCGTGCAGGTCGAGGTGGAGCTGCCGCTCGGCCCGCCGCAGGTCGTCGTCCCGGCCACCGCCGTGGCCTATGCCCCGTATGGCAACTCGGTGTTCGTCGTCGAGACCATGAAGAACCCCGACGGCTCCACGTACACCGGCGCGCGCCAGCAGATCGTCCGCGTCGGCGCCGCGCGCGGCGACCTCGTCGCGATCGAGGCCGGCCTTCGCGCCGGCGAGCAGGTCGTCACGGCCGGCGTGTTCAAGCTCCGCAACGGCGCGCATGTCGAGGTCAACAATTCCGTCCAGCCGACCGCGAATCCCGCGCCGAAGCCGGCCAACACCTAAGCGCCGCTTCGCCGGGCCCCCGCCATGCTCAACAAGAGTTTCACCGATCTGTTCATCCGCAAGCCGGTCATCGCGCTGGTGGTGAACGTCGTCATCCTCGTCGTCGGCCTCGTGTCGTACACGAAGCTGAACACCCGCCAGTATCCCCGCAGCGACAGCGCCGTCGTGAAGGTCCAGACGATCTACTTCGGCGCCAGCGCCGAGACCGTCCGCGGCTACATCACCACGCAGCTCGAGCGCGCCATCGCGAGCGCCGACGGCATCGACTACATCGAGTCGACCAGCCTCGCCGGCATGAGCACCATCCAGGTCTACCTCCGGCTCAACTACGACACCAATGCGGCCCTCGCCCAGATCTCGTCGAAGATCGACCAGGTCCGCAACGAGCTGCCGCCCGAGGCCGAGACCCCGACCGTCGAGGTCGAGACCGCCGACAACCAGTTCGCCTCGGCCTACCTCAGCTTCTACTCGGACACCCTCGACCAGAACCAGATCACCGACTACCTGAACCGCATGGTGCAGCCGCGCCTGTCGTCCGTGAAGGGCGTGCAGCGCGCCGACGTGCTGGGCGGCCGGGTGTTCGCCATGCGCGTCTGGCTCAAGCCCCAGGAGCTCGCGGCCCGCGGCCTCAGCCCGGCCGACGTCCGCGCCGCCCTCCAGGCCAACAACGCCCTCGCCGCCGTCGGCGCCACCAAGGGCTCAATGATGAGCGTCAGTCTCGTCGCCAACACCGACCTCCGCAATGTCGAGCAGTTCAAGCAGCTCGTCGTGGCCGAGCGCAACGGCGCGATCATCCGACTCTCCGACGTCGCCGACGTCGTCCTCGGCGCCGAGGACTACAACACCGAGGTCCGCTTCGGCGGCCAGACCGCCACCTTCATGGGCATCTGGGTGCTCCCCACCGAGAGCACGGTCGAGGTGATCAAGCGCGTCCGCGACGTCCTGCCCGACATTGAGCGCAGCCTGCCCGCCGGCCTGAAGGTCAAGCTCGCCTACGACGGCACCAAGTACATCGAGGACGCCCTGCACGAGATCGTCACCACGCTGATGGAGACGCTGCTCATCGTGACGATCGTGATCTTCCTGTTCATGGGCTCGCTCCGGTCGGTCATGATCCCGATCGTCGCCATGCCGCTCTCGCTCATCGGCGCCATGGCCCTGATGCTGATCTTCGGCTTCACCATCAACCTGCTAACGCTGCTGGCGATCGTGCTCGCGGTCGGCATCGTGGTCGACGACGCGATTGTCGTCGTCGAGAACATCGAGCGCCACATCCGCGAGGGCAGCACGCCGGTCGACGCCGCCATCCTCGGCGCCCGCGAGCTGGTCGGGCCGGTCATCGCGATGGCCCTCACGCTCTCCGTGGTGTACGCGCCCATCGCGTTCCAGGGCGGCCTGACCGGCGCGCTTTTCCGCGAGTTCGCCCTCACGCTCGCCGGCGCGGTGGCGGTCTCGGGCTTCGTCGCCCTCACGCTCTCGCCGATGATGAGCGCCTACCTGCTCAAGGACCACGAGCACGAGGAGCAGGGGCTCACCGGCCGCATCAACCACGGCTTCGACCGACTGCGCGGCCTCTACGAGCGCGCCGTCGGGGCCAGCCTCGGCTGGGTGCCCGTCACCATCACCGTCGCCGTCTTGCTCACGCTCCTCATCGTGCCGTTCATCATGTTCGCGCAGCGCGAGCTCGCGCCGAAGGAGGACCAGGGCGTGGTGTTCAGCATTCTCCAGCCGTCGCCGACCGCGACGATCGACCAGAACGTGATCTTCGCGAAGGAGGTCCAGAAGATGTTTACGAGCGTGCCCGAGTACGAGAACTCGTTCCAGCTCACGAGCACGACCTTCGGGTTCTCCGGCATCATCCTCAAGCCTTGGTCCCAGCGGCACCGCACCGCGGTGCAGATCCAGGACGCGCTGCAGGCCCCGGCGGCGAAGATCGCGGGCCTGAACGTGATCGTGACCACGCCGGAGCCGCTGCCGTCGGGCGGCCAGTTTCCCATCGAGTTCGTGATCCGCTCGACGGCGGACCACCGCGAGATGATGGAGTTCGCCAACAAGCTCGTGCTCTACGCGAACACCGAGGCGAATGCCGGCGGCGGCGCGCCGACGTTCTATTTCGCCGACACCGACCTCAAGTACGACCTCCCGCAGGTCGAGCTGGAGATCGACAAGGACAAGGTGGCCTCGATGGGCCTCAGCCTCAGCTCCGTGGCCCGCGACCTGGGCGCCATGCTCGGCGGCGGCTACGTCAACCGCTTCGTCAACGACGGGCGCAGCTACCGCGTCATCCCGCAGGTCGAGCGCAGCCAGCGGCTCAATGCCGAGCAGCTGCTCGACTACCATGTGCGCGGCCCGGACGGGCAGCTCATCCCGCTCTCCACCATTGCCACCCTCCGCCAGACGGTGGAGCCCCGCTCGCTCAACCGGTTCCAGCAGCTGAACTCGGTGAAGATCACCGGCGTCGGCCCCAGCATCGACAACGCCCTCCGCAAGCTCGAGGCCAAGGCCGCCGAGATCCTGCCGCCGGGCTACTCGATCGACTACGGCGGCCAGTCGCGCCAGCTGCGGACCGAGGGCGGGGCGCTCTGGAAGGTCGCCGCGCTCGCGGTGCTCCTGATCTTCCTGGTGCTCGCCGCGCAGTTCAACAGCTTCCGCGACCCGTTCATCATCCTGCTCGGCTCCGTGCCGCTGGCGGTGATGGGCGCGCTGCTCCCGATCTTCCTCTGGAAGACGACCCTCAACATCTACTCGCAGATCGGCCTGATCACGCTGGTCGGCCTCATCGCGAAGAACGGCATTCTGATCGTGGAGTTCGCCAACTCGCTCCAGGAACAGGGCCTGGCCAAGGTGGACGCCATCCGGCGCGCCGCCGCGACCCGCCTCCGCCCGGTGCTCATGACCTCCGCGGCCACCGTCTTCGGCCACATCATGCTGATCTTCGTCACCGGCCCCGGCGCCGCCGCGCGTAACAGCATCGGCTGGGTGCTCGTCGTCGGCATGGCCGTCGGCACGATCTTCACGCTCTTCGTGGTCCCCGCGTTCTACATGCTGATCGCCCGGAACCACGCCGCCGCCGCGGCCGCCGCCGGCCTTGCGTCGCCGGCCCCGGCCAAGTAGCCTTATCTTCTTCTATGCAACCCGTCCGTTCCTCCCTTCGTGCAGCGGTCCTGTTGGCCGCGGGTGTCCTGGGCGCCGCGGCGCTGCGCGCCGACCCCGCTCCCACGCTGCCGGCGACCCTCGATCTCAAGACCGCGATCCGCTTCGCGCTTGAGGGCAATTTCGCGATCCGCCAGGCCCGCGAGCGCATCAAGCAGCAGGAGGGTGTGGTGATCGAGGTCACGGCCCGCGAGATCCCCAACGTCGCGGCGACGGGCTCCTACCAGCACAACGACCTCGAGATCGCCCAGACGGCGCCCGCCAGCGACCGCTACTGGGCCATCAGCCTCACCGCCACCCAGACGCTCTTCGCGGGCGGCGGCGTCCGCTCCTCGGTCAAGAGCTCCGAGCTCACGCGCGAGGCCGCGCTGCTCGACCTCAAGTCGGTCATCAACGATGCCCTGCTCTCGGTCCGCACCGCGTATTACGGCGTCCTGCTGGCCCGCGAGAAGATCACCGTCCAGGAGAAGAATCTCGAGCTGCTCCAGCAGCAGCTGAAGAACGTCACCAACCGCTTCGACGCCGGCACCGTCTCGTCTTTCGAGAAACTCCGCGCCGAGGTCGCCGTGGCCAACGCCAAGGTGCCGCTCATCACCGCCCGCAACGACTACCGGCTCGCCATTGAGAGCCTGCGCCAGGCCCTGGGTTTCGCCACGAACCGCCCGGAGGACTTCCTCCGCATCCCGGAATTCGCCGGCACGCTCGACTTCACGCCGACCACGTTCGACCTGAAGTCCTCGTCGGAGGCCGCCCAGGCCAACCGCCCGGACCTCCAGCGACTCGCCAAGCTCGCCGATGCCCGCGGCGAGTTGGTCACCGCCGCCAAGTCCTCCTACTATCCGACGGTCCAGGCCTTCGGCGGCTGGCAGCTGCGCAAGGGCTTCTCCAACGAATTCCGTGACTCCCGCGACGGCTGGCTCATCGGCGTCCAGTCGAACTGGGCGATCTTCGACGGCCGCGCCACCGCCGGCCGCGTCGCCCAGGCCCGCTCGGTGCTCGAGCAGTCCCGGCTCGCCTACACCGAGGCCCAGCTGAACGTCGAGATCGAGGTCCGCCGCGCGTACTCGTCGTGGCAGCAGGCCACCGAGCTCGCCGACGCCTCCCGCAAGGTCGTCGAGCAGGCCGAGGAGGCCGTCCGCCTCGCCACCGCCCGGTACGACGCCGGCACCGCGACGCAGCTCGACGTGCTGCAGGCCCAGGTCGACCTGACCACGGCCCGCACCAACCAGCTCCAGGCGTACTATTCGTACAACATCGCGACCGCCACGCTCCGCAAGGCGATGGGCCAGGCTGACGAGTTCGTCGAGAATTGACACATTCGCCCGGTGGCGCCCCCCGCGGTGCCGCCGGTCCCGGTAGGTCACCGGGGCGGCGGATGGCGGGTGGGCGAGCGCCGGGTGTCGTCGTAGTGGTAACCGGACTCGTCCCGCCCCGCGACCGCTCCTCCTGATTTTCCTCCCCGCCGGTGATCCTTTCCGGCAGGCTGGGGTCCAATCCTCCGCCCATGAAATCTGTCCGCCCGTTCCTCTTCGGTCTGCTGGCCGTGGCCGGCGCGGCCGTGCTGATGATCGGCGTCGCGCTGGTGCCCGCGGTCCAGACCTGGGCCGCCCGCCGCGCCGTGGCCGGCCAGCCGGGCCTTGAGGTTACCCTGGGCCGGGTCGCGGCCGGGTTCGACCACGTGCGCGTCGAGGGCGTCCGGGTCGTGCGCGACGGCGCCGTGCTCACGCTGCCGTCGGCGGAGGCCGACCTCCCGGTGGTCACCGCCGCCTGGCGCCGGCAGCTGCGGGTGAAACGGCTGGTGGCGCACGGCTGGACCCTCGACCTCACCCGGCTCCAGCTGGCCGCGGCCCGTCCGGCCGCAACGGCAGCCGCCGGCTTTTCGCTGATTCCCTCGGCCTACGCCGCGGACGTGCCGGCCGCCGCGTCGTCGGCGGTGTTCGCCGGCATCTTCGACCGGCTCCGCCTGCCGTTCGGGCTCGCGCTCGATTCGGTGGACCTCGCCGGGGACGTCTTGCTGCCGGCCGGCCCGGAATACCCCGCGGCCCGGATGAAGCTCACGGTCACGGGCGGCGGGCTCGCCGCCGGGCATCCGGGCCGGTTCGATTACGTGGCGCGGGTCGAGTTCGCGGACAACCCGGCCGGCGTGCGCGCGCTTGCGATCCACGGGACGCTCGGCGTGGTGATGGATGAGCCGCAGGCCATCTCGCGCCTCGTCGCAACCACCCAGGCCGAGGCGACCGGGCCGCAGTTCCCGCAGGGCGTGCAGCTGGCGCTCGACATTTCGGCCGCGCATGCGGCCCACGGCGAGACCTACGCGGTCAGCATCTCCTCGGGCCCGAAGCAGCTCGCCGCGGTGGAAACCAGCTATCAGGCCGGGGCCACGCACCTCGACGGCAGCTGGCGGCTCGACATGCGGGACACCGACCTGGCGCCGTTCGCCTTCGGTCACGTGCTGCCGTCGTTCGAGGCGGCGGGCGACGGCCGGTTCGAGCTCGACACGGCGTTCGTTGAGTTGCGGACCAGCGGGCGGCTCAACGCGAACCTGGACCGCCTGCGGGTGATCACGCCCGGGCTGGCCGGCCTTGGCGCCGTGCACGTCACGGCCGACTTTGACGTCGCCCAGCACGGCGGCGCCACCCGGGTCGATCGCCTGGCGGTGTCCGTCGAGGGCGCCCGGCCGGTGGCGACCGTGCGGGCGCTGCAGGCCTTTGAATTCAACCTTCTCACCGGCGAACTGAAGGTGGCCGATCCCGCGCAGGAGCTGCTCGGCATCGACCTCCAGGGCCTGCCCCTCGCCTGGGTCGCGCCGCTGATTGCCCGGCATGGCTATGTGGTGGAAGGCGGTGACCTCCAGGGCGCGCTGGCCGCCGGTGCCCGCAATGGCGGCTTTGCCCTGCGGCCCAAGGCCCCGCTCTCGATTGCGAGCCTGACCTTGGCCCAAGCCGGTGGCCGCACGCTGCTGGCCGGGGTGGATGTCCTGCTGGCGCTCTCGGGCGACTACACCCCGCAGGGCTGGCAGGTCGAGCTGGCGCCATTTTCCCTGCGGCGCGACGGCGCCACGCTGTTCTCCGTTGAGGGCCGGCTCGGGCAGCTCGCCGGCGCGAACCAGCCGGTCAAGGCGGTCGGGAAGTGGTCCGGCCAGCTTCCGGCGCTGTTGGCCCAGCCGGGACTGCTGGGATCGGCCATGCTCACGGCCGGCGACGCCCAGGGTGATTTTGCGGCGAACCTGGCCGAGAAGAAAGAGGTGCAGGTCCGCCTCGAGCTGCGCAATCTTGCCGTCCCCGCCGCGCCGCGCCTGCCGGCGGTGACCCTCGAGGTGCGGGCCGACCAGGAGCCGTCGGGTCGCGTGACCTTTAGTCTGCCGGTCCGGTTGGAGCGCGACGGCCGCAAGTCCGATCTCACCGTCAGCGGCACCGCGACTCCGCGCGAGGGAGGCGTCGCGATCGATGCCCGGCTGGCGAGCGACTTCCTCGCGGTCGAGGACGCCCAGGTCCTCGCCGCGCCGTTTGCCAAGCCCGCGCCTGCGCCCGGACCCGCGGCGGCGGCCGCGCCCGCGGTTGTCAGCCCTCCGTTCTGGGCGGGTGTGACCGGCCAGGTCACGCTGGCCCTCAAGAAACTGGTCTACAACGGCCAGTTCCAGCTCACCGACGTTGGCGGGCAGATCAATCTCGACGCCGGGAGCCTGAAGCTGACGAATGGCCGCGGCGGCTTCGACAGCGACAGTGATGTCAAGGCGTCGGGGCAGGTCACGTACGTGCCGAATCGGCCGCAGCCGTACGAGCTGGCGGCCGAGCTGGCCCTCGACAATTTCGCCACCGCCCCGGCCTTTCGCGCGATTGATCCAGCCCGCCTGCCGACGATCGAGGCGCGAATCGACCTCGCGAGCCGGCTTGCGGCCTCGGGCCGCTCGCTCGGCGACCTCGGCGAGCGGGCCCACGGCGACCTGACGATCACCAGCAAGGGCGGGATCTTTCGCGGCCTGTCGGCCGACCTGAAGGACCGGATCCAGCGGACCCAGTCGCGCGTCACCGCCATCGCGAGCTTTCTGGGCGTCGTGCCCGACGACTACGTCAACAAGACGCGGATCCTGTCGGACATCGCCGCGGCGCTGGCGGAGATTCCCTTCGACCAGCTGAGCGTCACGGCCGCGCGCGACGCCGCCCTCAACCTCCAGCTGAAGGACTTCACGCTCATCTCGCCCGAGGTGCGGGTGGTGGGGGAGGGCACGGTGCGCCATGTCGACGGCGTGCCGCTCCTGGCGCAGCCACTCGAGATGCAGCTCAACCTCCGCGCCCGCGGCAAGCTCGGCGACCTGATCCGGCGCGCCGGCCTGCTCGACAAGCGCGAGGACAGCTTAGGCTACGCGGCGTTCGCCGTGCCCCTGCGCATCGGCGGCACCATCGGCAACCCTGACACGAACGAGATCCGGACGGCACTGCTCAACTCGGCGCTCGAGCGCAGCGGCCTGCTCGACAGCCTGCTCGGGAAGTGAGGCGGCCTGCGGCCGCGGCGGACCGGAGAGAATGGGCGGTGGGTAGGATTCGAATTTCGAATCTCGAATTTTGCATCGGTCACCCAATTCTTGCGCCGGGCCGCTCCCTCGCACAAATCCTGCATGGTAACCGCCCATGCCCGCCGCCCCGACTTTCCCTGCCCGCCGACGCTGGCCGTCCGGCATCCGGATCGTGGACGGGGCGGTGTCGACCTGGACGGCCGTCGTCCTGGCGTTCCTGTACGCTCCGATCGTCGTGCTGGTCGCGTACTCCTTCAACCAATCGCGGCTTAACATCGTGTGGCAGGGCTTCACGTTCGAGTGGTACCGGCAGGTCCTGCAGAACTCGCCGCTGCTGCGCGCGGCGCAGAACAGCCTCGTGATCGCCGTCGTCTCGACCCTCTTGTCGGTCCTGCTCGGCACGGTCGGCGCGTGGCTGCTGCACCGGTACCGGTTCGCCGGGGCGCGGACCCTGCAGACCCTGGTCGCGGTGCCGATGGTGATGCCGGAAATCCTCATGGGCATCAGCCTGCTCATCCTGTTCGCCACCGTCGGCATGGGGCTCGGCTTCACGGCCGTGATCATCGGGCACGTGACCTTCAGCTTCCCGTTCGTCCTCGTGGCCGTGCAGGCCCGCCTGCGGGGTCTGGATCCCGCGATGGAGGAGGCGGCCCTCGACCTGGGGGCGACGCCCCTGCAGGCGTTCTGGCTGGTGATCGTGCCCTGCCTGCGTCCGGCGATCGTCGCTGGCGCGCTGATGGCCTTCACGCTCTCCTGGGACGAGCTTATCGTGACGTTCTTCACCACCAGCGCCGCGTCGGCCACGCTGCCGATCCGGGTGTTCGGCATGGCCAAGGTCGGGCTCAACCCGATGCTCAACGCCCTGTCCGCGATCTTCATCCTTGCGACGATCGCCTTCGTGTTTTTCTCGGACTACCTTAGAAAGCTCAGCCGCTAAACCCATTGTCCTGCACCACTCCATGAAACTGACGAGATTTCTCCTGCCGGCGCTGCTGGCGCTGTTCACCGTGACGAATCCCGCCCGCGCGGGTGAAGAGCTCAACCTGTTCGGCTGGTCCGAGTACATCCCGCAGGGCGTGCTCGACGGCTTCACGAAGGAGACCGGCATCAAGGTCAACTTCGAGACCTACGCGTCCAACGAGGAGCTCCTCTCGAAGCTGGTGGCCGGCGGCGGCTCATACGACCTGATCCAGCCCTCGGACTACACCGCCGAGGTCATGATCCGGCAGAAGCTGCTGTCGCCCCTTGATCTCGCCCAGCTGCCGAACCTGAAAAACCTCGCCCCTGAGTTCCGTCACCTCGACCACGATCCCGACGGCCGGTACACGGTGCCCTACATGAGCGGCACGGTCGGCATCGTCGTGAACACCGAGCGGGTCAAGACGCCGATCAAGGGCTACCGCGACGTCTTCACGCCGGCGTTCAAGGACCGCATCGTGGTGCTGGCGGACCCGCGCGAGCTGGTGACCTGGGCGATGTTCACCGAAAAGCTGCCGATCAACCACGTCACGCCCGAGTCCCTGGCGCGGGTCCGTCCGGTGGTGGCAGAGTGGGTGAAGCTCATCAAGGTCTTTGACTCCGACAGCCCGAAGACCGCGCTGCTCAACGGTGACGTCGACGTCGGCGTGGTGTGGAGCGGTGAGGCCGCGATCCTGTGGAACGAGAACCGGAAGTTCCAGTACATCCTCCCGGCGGAGGGCGTCCCGCAGTTTGTCGACGTCCTGGCGATCCCGGCCACGGCGCAGAACAAGGCCGCGGCGCACCAGCTGATCAACTACCTCTTGCGCCCGGACGTCTCGCGGCAGATCTCCGCGGCGTTCCCGTACACGAACCCGAACGCGGAGGCGCGGAAGCTCCTGACCCCGGAGCAGCTCGCGAACCCGGCCAGCTACCCGCCGGGCCACCCAAAACTCACGACGTTCCATGACATCGGCAAGGCCGCCGCGGACATCGACCGGCTGGTCACCGACCTGAAGAGCGCCCGGTAACGGATGAAATCCGCCCCCGACCGTCGCACGCCGCGCTGGCGCGCCTGGCTCCTGCTCACGCCGATGATCGCGTGGCTGGTGCTGTTCGTGGTCGCGCCGACCGCGATCCTGCTTGTGTACAGTTTCTGCGAGCGCGACGAGGTCGGGCGGGTGGTGTTCACGTTCTCCCTCGAGAACTACCGGCGGGTGTTCGATCCGATCTACCTGCGCATCTTCGCGCGCTCGGTCGGCTACGCGGGGCTGACCACGGTCATCTGCATCCTGGCGGGCTACCCGGTCGCGTACTGCATCGGACGCGCGCGGGAGGAGTGGAGGCACCGGCTGCTGCTCCTGCTCATGGTGCCGTGCTGGACCAGTTTCCTCATCCGCACCTACGCCTGGATCACCATCCTGAAGGAGGAGGGACTGCTCAACGGCCTCATCCGGCTGGTGGCGCCGACGGCCACCGGCTTTGACTTGATGTACACACCGACCGCCGTCGTCATCGGACTCGTGTACGCCTACCTCCCGTTCATGATCCTGCCGATCTACGGGAGCGTGGAGAAGCTCGACGGCGCGCTCATCGAGGCGGCGCACGACCTCGGCGCCGGTCCGCTGCGCGTGTTCTCCTCGGTGATCATCCCGCTCACGCTGCCCGGCATCGCCGCGGGCACGCTGCTCGTGTTTGTTCCGGCCGTCGGCATGTTCGCCATCACCGACCTCATGGGCGGCGCCCGGGTCCCGCTCATCGGCAATGTCATCCAGAACCAGTTCCTGGTGGCCCGCGACTGGCCGTTCGGGGCCGCGCTCGGCGCGGTGTTCATGGGTTTGTTCGCGCTGACCTACTGGATCCTGCTGCGGCTGGGCGCCCGCGAGGAGGACCCCGCCTGATGGCCACGATGGTCCACCTGCGCGGGGTCACCAAGCGTTTTGGCACGTTTGACGCGGTCCGGGACGTGAGCCTCGAGGTCGGTGCCGGCGAGTTCCTCACGTTGCTCGGTCCGTCGGGCTGCGGGAAGACCACGCTGCTGCGTCTGATGGCCGGTTTCGAGGCGCCGACCGTCGGCACGGTCGAGATTGGCGGGCAGGATGTCACCCGCCTGCCGCCGTACCGCCGGCCCGTCAACCAGGTCTTCCAGAGCTACGCGCTGTTCCCGCACCTGACGGTCGCGGAGAACGTCGGCTTCGGCCTGCGGATGCAGCGGGTCGCGGCTGCCGAGGGCCAGGCGCGCGTCCGCGAGGCGCTCGCGCTGGTCTCGCTGGACGGCCTCGACGCGCGCCGCCCGCACCAGCTGTCGGGCGGTCAGCGGCAGCGCGTCGCCCTGGCCCGGGCGCTGGTGTGCCGGCCCAAGGTGCTGCTGCTGGACGAGCCGCTGTCCGCCCTCGACGCCAAGCTCCGCCGGG
Source organism: Verrucomicrobiota bacterium (assembly GCA_018239675.1). Classification (GTDB taxonomy): domain Bacteria; phylum Verrucomicrobiota; class Verrucomicrobiia; order Opitutales; family Opitutaceae; genus Opi-474. The sequence goes on along the minus strand of JAFEGX010000136.1, from coordinate 19,265 downwards.
CGATGCAGCTCGAGCTCAAGCGCCTGCAGCGGCAACTCGGCATCACCTTCGTGTTCGTGACTCATGACCAGGAGGAGGCCCTCACGATGAGCGACCGCATCGCGATCGTGCACGAGGGGCGGATCGAGCAGCTGGGCACCGCGCACGAGATCTATCACCGCCCGGCCACGCGGTTCGCCGCCGACTTTGTCGGCCAGGCGAACCTGCTCGAGGCCCGGGTGCTGCTGCAGGACGAGGCTCAGGTGCGGGTCAGCGTCACCGGCGGGCTCGAGCTCACCGTCCCGCGCGCCGCCTGGCCCGCCGGCGCGATGAAGGCCCTGATCGCGATGCGGCCCGAGAAGGTGCACGTCTCGCGGCTCGCCAACCCCGCCGCGGCGCCGGCGGCGGCCGCGACCAATCTCTTCGAGGCGCGGATCGAGGAGGAGATTTTCCAGGGCGCCACCGACCAGCTGGTGATCGTGACCGCCACGGGCACGCGCCTTTCGGTCGTGGTGGCGAACGAGAGCGCCTACGGCGAGATCTTCCACGCCGGCGACCACGTCTCGTGCGCCCTGCACGCTGACGATCTCGTGGTCGTCCCGGCCGAGTAGAGGCCGCGACTGGCGCGACGGGGTTTGGTTTTGCCCGAAGGGCACAAAGAGCAAGAAGAGCAGGCGGGATTGCTTCGCGGCCTTGGCGGTCTTGGCGGTTGGCCATGACCGGGTCCGACGCGTGGCACCGCGAAGCCCGCCACGACCGCGAAGGCCTGGTCGGCGCGGTCCTCGTGCGCTTCGTGACCTTCGTGGGGAACGCAACCGCGGCGGGCGATCTTGAGCCTGTGACTTTCGACTTTCGACGCCCGTAGACGCGGGCTACAGTGATGCCGTGATCGCCTCCGTCAGTTTCCACCGGTTCAAGGCGCTGCGGGCGACCAGCCTGAAGCTGGCGCCGTTCAACCTGATTATCGGCGCGAACGGCAGTGGAAAGACGAGCCTGATCCAGGCCGTGCTGCGCCTGCGGTCGCTGGCGCGCCTCCCGCTTTCGACCGAGGGAGCCAAGGCGCCGCGCAAGGCGGGCGGACCCTCGATCTGGTTCCGGTTCACGGCCCCACACGCGGACCTCGAGGCCAGGCTGGAATGCGTCTCGGACGTCGCGTGCGATCTCCTGCAGGTCCTGCCTCCGGGCTCGTCTGGCTGGCCGCAGCTTCAGGGCGAGATCGGGCGGATTCGCTCCTACCTGCTGGACCATTACGCGATGGCCGGGACGGCTCCAACCGCGCCGGCAGGGGATACCGTCCTGCAGGGCAATGGGGGCAACCTCGGGGCCGCGCTGCTGAGCCTGAGTGAGCGGCACCCTGCGGACTATGCCGCGCTCGCGGCCGAGACGCTGCGCCTCATGCCCGAGTACACCGGCATCGAGCTCGGGCGGGCGGCCGACGGGGCGGTGACGCTGGGCCTGGTGCTGGCCAACAACGAGGGCGTGGTCGCCGCGGACAGCCTGTCGCAGGGCTCGCTGTACCTTCTGGCCATCCTCGTGCTCGCCTTTGACCCGGCGCCGCCGACGGTGCTGTGCATCGAGGAAATTGACCGCGGCGTGCATCCGCGGCTCCTGCGCGAGATCCGGGACGCGTTCTACCGCCTCAGCTATCCGCAGTCGTTCGGGCTCAAGCGCGCGCCGGTGCAGGTGATCGCGACAACGCATTCGCCGTACCTGCTCGACCTGTTCCGGGACCACCCGGAGGAGGTCGTGATCGCCCAGAAACACGGCTCGGCCTCGGTGTTCGAGCGGCTGGCGGACCGCGCGGACCTCGCGGAGCTCCTGAAGGAGGGTTCGCTGGGCGACATGTGGTACAGCGGCATCCTCGGCGGCGTGCCGGACGAGCAATGAAGGTCGCGCTGCTGAGCGAGTCGCCGGCCGACGAGGCGGTCCTGCGCGAGCTGGTGGCGGCGGTCCTGCGCGAGCCGCCGCGCTTCACGGGCGCCGGCCTGCGCGCGCGCGGATGGCCGAATGTCGCGCAGGTGCTCCCGGCGGTGATCCGGCACCTGCACTTCAACACCGACACCGACACGCTGGTCGTGACGGTGGACTCGGACGACTCGGTGGTGCACGTCGCGGCTCACGAGGCGCCGAACTATTTCCATCCGCAATGCCGGCTGTGCCAGCTGCGGGCGGTTTTCCGGCAGACCACCAAGAAGCTGCCACCGGCACACGGCCGGGCGCGGGTGCTCCGCTGTGTGGGCGTCGCGGTTCCCGCCCTCGAGGCGTGGCTGCTGTGCGGGCGGGACCCGGCGGTGACGGAGGCGGCGTGGGTGGAGGGGCAGGCGAGCGGCCGGGCACCCTACAGCCGGGCCGAGCTGAAATGGCGGGTCTACGGCACCGACCGGCCGAGCCTGCCGTACGAGATCCAGCGGGCGACCGAGGAGATTCGGCGCCACCGGTCCGACCCGCGGCGACTGGAGGCGGACTTCCCAGGTTTTGGCGCGATGGCCCGAGACCTTCGCGAGAATCGCGAGATGATGGCCCGCGGCGAGCACCTGCACCGGTAGGGCGGTGGGCCAATCCGCCCATGCAGCAGTGGTGTTGGTCGACAAGGGCGCGATGTTGGCGAACGCCAAGCCGGTTGCTTCGCGACTTGGGCGGTCTTCGCGGTTGCCATGACCGGACTCCGGACCGTTGCACCGCCAAGGACGCGAACCGCGTGCAACCGTGGCCGTCAGGGCTTCGTGGCGTTCGTGCTCTTGGTGGCTAGCTCGATCGACCGTCGAGCCGTCCGGTGGTCCCGTGAGGAGGTGGGCCCGGCGAATTAGCGTTGAAAATCCGCCGGCCTCGTCCGGCATTGGAGATTGCGCATGTTGACCCCCGGACTCCGGCGCCGCTCCTATCTACCCCGGCCCCTCGAATTGATCGCCGCCACGGTGGCGGGGGTGCTTTATCGCGTGCGCCATGCGGGCACCGACCATATCCCCAAGGAGGGCGGGGTGCTGCTGATCGCGAATCACCTCTCGTACGTCGATCCCGTGCTCCTGCAGCTGGCCTGTCCCCGGCCGATCCGGTTCCTGGGCTACCAGGGGCTGCGCGAGAACTGGTTTTTCGACTGGGTCTTCCGGTTCAGCGGCGCCATCCCCATCTCCCGCCAGAGTCCGACGGACGGGATCCGGCAGGCGATCAAGCACCTGAAGGACGGCGAGATCGTGGCCATCTTTCCCGAGGGCCACATCTCCCGCACCGGCCAGCTCATGCCGATCATGCGGGGCTTCGAGGTCGCGGCGCGCAAGGCCGGCGTGCCGGTGCTGCCGGCCTTCCTCGACGGCATCTGGGGCTCGGTCTTTTCCTTTGCGGACAACAAGTACCTGTGGAAGTCGCCGCGCCTGATGCCGACCCACGTGTTCGTGCAGTTCGGTGCGCTGATCCCGCCCGACCAGGCCGAGCCGCGGCTCGCGCGCAAGGTCCTGCTCGACCTCGGGGCCATGGCGTTCGACGAGCGCCCCGTCCTCAAGCGGCATCTCGGCCGCGAGTGCGTGCGGGCGCTGGCGCGGCGGCCATGGCATGTCGAGGTGATCGACCGAACCGCGGAGCGCCGCGCGGTGACCGCCGCCCAGCTCCTGTCGGTCGCCGCGGCTCTGTCCCGCCACCTCCTTCGCACCGTGCCGGAAAAGCGGGTCGGTATCGTCCTGCCACCCGGCGCCGGCGCCTTCATCGCGAACCTGGCCGTGATCTGCGCCGGGAAGATCCCGGTGAACCTGAACTTCACCGCCGGCCGCGCCGCGCTTGAGGCGAGCATGAAAATCGGCGGAGTCGCCACGGTGATCTCCGCCGACCTGGTGCGGCAGAAGGTCCCGAATTTCCCGTGGCCCGACCGCACGCTCGACCTCCGCCGCGAGATCGAGGTGATGGGCGGCAAGCGCGCGATCCTGCCGTGGCTCGTGGCGGCGTGGATCCTGCCGAACCAGTGGTTCGCGACCCTGCTCGGCCTCCCGCAGGTCGGCGACCGCGCCGAGGCCGGGCTCCTCTTCACCAGCGGCAGCTCCGGCGAACCCAAGGGCGTCGCTCTCTCGCACCGGAACATCCTCGCGAACTGCTCCCAGATTTCGTCGCTTTCCATTCTGCCGCAGTCGTCGTCGCTCCTCGGCTGCCTCCCGCTGTTCCACAGCATGGGCTTCACGGTCACGCTTTGGTACCCGCTCATCCGCGGCTGTCGCGTCGTCACGGTCCCGAGCCCGCTCGACACGCGCAAGATCGTCGACGCGATCCGCGACGAGCAGGTCACCGTGCTGCTGGGCGCCCCGACCTTCATCCGGCCGATCCTGCGCAAGGCCCAGCCGAGCGAGCTCCGCTCGCTCCACCTCGTGGTCACCGGCGCCGAGAAGCTGCCGGACGACCTCTACAAGGCCTTCCTCGAGACCTTCCACATCGAGATCCTGCAGGGTTACGGGCTCACCGAGACTACGCCGGCGAGCAACATCAACCAGCCGCATCCGCCGGTGACGACCGAGACCGCGGAGCCGCAGGTGGGCAAGAAGGCCGGTTCGACCGGCCGGCTGCTCCCCGGCATGACCGTCCGGATCGTGAGCCCGGAGACCGGCGAGGAGGTGCCGATCGGCGACCAGGGCATCGTGTGGTTCAAGGGCGCCAACGTGTTCAGCGGCTACCTCGATGACCCGCAGAAAACCCAGGCCGCCTTCCGCGACGGCTGGTTCGTGACCGGTGATCTCGGCCGGCTGGACGACGAGGGCTTTCTGTTCATCGAGGGCCGGATGTCCCGCTTCTCCAAGATCGGCGCCGAGATGATCCCGCACGGCACGATCGAGCAGAAGATTGCCGAGGCTTTCGCCCTCGACCAGTCGGAGGGTCCCTCGATCGCGGTGATGGGCGTGCCCGACAAGATCAAGGGCGAGGCGCTCGTCCTGCTCACGACGAACGCCTTCACCTCGGACGAACTTCGCGAGAAACTGCTCGGCGCGGGCCTTCCGAATCTCTGGGTGCCGAAAATCATCCACCAGGTGGACCAGATCCCGGTGCTCGGCACGGGCAAGCTCGACCTCAAGCGCTGCCGCGAGGTGGCCCTCGAGGCGGTGCGGGACTAGGACGGTGGACGGTCGGCAGTGGACGGTGGACGGAGCGCCCACCTTTCAACCTTCAACCGCCCCTCTCAACCGCCAGCCCGTTCAGGGCTGGCAGAGGCAGGACGACGAGATCGTGATGTCGGCGACATGCCACGCCTCCTTGAACTTCAGGCGGGTCTCGGCGGCCTCGGCGACCTTGTGCTGCTGGGCGAGGGCCTCGCTCAGGCCGTAGAGCGACCAGCCGTTGCCAGGCAGGCGGGCGAGGTCGTCGCGGTAGACCTGCTCGGCGTCGGCGAAGCGCCCGTGCGCCATGAGCGTGGCGCCGAGGGAGTGTCGCACCGGGATGATCCAGGAAGGCGGTTCGTCGTAACGCAGGGCGTCCTCGGCCTTCACCGCGGCCCGGAGCTGGGCGACCGCCTCGTCCACCTGGCCTTCGCGGACGAGGATCTCGCCCTCGACCATGGGCGTAACGACGGCGATGACGGCCGATGCGAGATTGTTGCCCGCCGCGATCTCGTCGGCCGGCACCAGCTTCGCCGCCGCGGCGAACTGCGCCTGTTCGGCGCGGGCGCGGACGGGATCGCCCTTGGCCGCGTAGGCGATGCTGCGCGCGGCGTGACGGAAGGCGTGCGAGAAGGGATACTTCGCGTCGATCTCGGGCTCGGCGAGGACGTCGTCCCACCGCCCGAACCGCACCAGGCACTCCAGCGGCATCGACAGCCAGGCCTCGGACATGGCGCCGTACTCGGCCATGAATTCGTCGGACAGGCCCGCGACGAGCGCGCGCATGTGCTGGAGCGCCAGCTGGCCCTGCCCGGTCATCATGGCCGCGTAGGCCAGCATGTGCTGGTTGTGCGCGACATAGACGGGAAGGAAACCGCGGGCGGGCCCGGCCACCCGGCGATAGGCCTGGTCGGCGGCGACAGCTTTTTCGTTGGACGCGATGGCGTCGTGCCAGCGGCCCACGCGGATGTAGATATGCGACGGCATGTGGACGTTGTGGGCGAGGCCGGGCTGGAGGCCGAGGAGCCGGTCGGCCGCCGCGATCGCGCGCTCCGGGTGGGGTGAAGCCTCGACCGCGTGGATATAGAGATGGTTCGCGAACGGGTGCTTCACGTCCAGGGCGAGGACGCGGTCGAGCGTGGCGAGGATCTCGTCGGTGCCGGGCTGCGGCTGGCCCTCGGGCGTCCACTGGTCCCACGGCCGCAGGTCCATCATGGCTTCCACGAACAGCACGCCGACATCGGCATCGGCGGGGTATTTCCGCCAGACCTCGCGCATGGCGTTCGCGTAGGCCAGGTCGAGCGGCGAGCGGTCGTCGGGCTGGGGATTCGCGTAGCGGTGGCCCAGCGCCTCGATGAGGTCCTGCTCGACGGGCGAAACATGCTTGGCGGCGCGGGCCAGACCCAGCTCCTTCCACGCGCGCTCGGCGGCCGGCGGCGGCACCATCGGGAAGTTGATGTGCGGGCCGTTGGCGAGGGCGATGCCCCAGTGCGCCATCGCGCACTCCGGGTCGAGGCGCGCCGCTTCCTCGAACGAGCGGATCGCCGCGCCGTGGTTGAAGCCGAACAGGAAATTGAGCCCCTGGTCGAAGTAGCGCTGCGCTTCGGGCGAATCCGTGGTGACCTTGCGGGTGTGGGCGCCGAGGCCCTCGATCAGCGGAATCTTGGCGGGGGCGCCGGTGGCGCCTTGGCTGGCCACGGCCAGCCCGATCGCAATGCAGACAGCGGTCAGTGCTTTCATGGGGTGGGGAAAGCCGGTTCGCGGGGTACGGACCGGGGCAGGTTCGGGGTCAGGTTAGAACTTTCGGCCGGGCTGTCTATTCCCGACTCTGAGGCGCGACGGACCAAAACGAAAAAGCCCGGACCGCGGTCCGGGCGTCGGTGCGAAAAGGCGGGCGGCCGCTCAGCGGCGGAAGTGGAAGCCGTTCTCGTCCTCGTAGCCTTCCGGGATGCTCTCCAATTCGGTCGCGAGCTGGCGGATGAGGGCCATCACGCCGGCGGTGACGAAGGCTAGAGCTACCACGAGCACGGGTTTCATGCCTTTATCTTGGACTAAACCGGCGGGTCCGGGCATCCGTGGCGACCCGCAATTGACCCTCCGGCCGATTCCGGGGGAATCCGTCGCCGGCGGCGATGATCTTCGGACAAGACGCTGCCAGGCAGGAGCTTGCCTGCGACCTTGGGCCGGCCGTCCCGGCGGCGTTCAGCGACGGCCTTACCGCACGACGCGGGCGCCGCCACCGGCGATCTGCTTCTCGACTTCCTTGCGGGTGGCCATCGACGTGTCGCCCGGCGTGGTCGAGGCAAGGGCCCCGTGGGCCGCGCCGTAGTCCACGGCCTTCTGCGGATCGTTGAACTGCAGGAAACCGAACTGGAGGCCTGACGCGAAACTGTCGCCACCGCCCACGCGGTCGAGGATCTCGAGTTCCGGGTACTGGCGGCTTTCGTGGAACTTGCCGTCGTGCCAGAGGATCGCGCTCCAGTCGTTCTTGGTCGCGGTGATTACGCGCCGCAGCGTCGTCGCCGCGACCTTGAAGTTCGGGTACGCTTTCACCGCGGTCTCGATCATGCCCTTGAACGCGTTGATCTCGATCTTCGAGAGCTGGTGGTCGGCGCCCTTCACCTCGAAGCCGAGCGAGGCGGTGAAGTCCTCCTCGTTGCCGATCATGACGTCGACGTACTTCGCGATCTCGCGGTTGACCTCCTGGGCCTTCTTCAGTCCACCGATCGACTTCCAGAGCGACGGCCGGTAATTGAGGTCGTAGCTGACGATGGTGCCGTGCTGCTTGGCGGCCTTGACGGCCTCGATGGTGAGGGCGGCGGTGGACTCGGAAAGCGCGGCAAAGATGCCGCCGGTGTGGAACCAGCGGGCGCCGAGCTGGCCGAAGATGCGCTGCCAGTCAAAATCGCCGGGTTTGAGCTGCGACGCGGCGGTGTTGCCGCGGTCGGGTGTGCCGACGGCGCCGCGGATGCCGAAGCCGCGCTCCGTGAAGTTGAGGCCGTTGCGCACCGTGCGGCCGATGCCGTCGTCCTCGCGCCATTTGATGAAGTCGGTGGCCACGCCGCCCTGCATGATGAAGTCCTCGACAAGGTGGCCGACCTCATTGTCGACGAACGCGGTGCACACCGCCGTCTTCAGGCCGAAGCATTTCCGGAGGCCGCGCGAGGTGTTGTACTCGCCGCCGCCTTCCCAGACCGTGAACGCGCGGGCCGTGCGGATGCGGCCCTCGCCGGGATCGAGGCGGAGCATGACCTCGCCAAGCGAGATCTGGTCATAGGCGCAGGAGGAGGCGGGCTTGATCGGAAGGCTCATGGCGGAAATAGGATCCGTACTTCAAATCCGCGCCGCCCCAAATGGAAGCTCTTTATCGGCCCGGTCAGTCCGATTGGGCAGCGGGTACTTTCTTACAGGAGGCAACGGAGGGAACCGAGCGCCCTCAATCAGCCTCCGTTCCCTCCGTTGCCTCCTGTGAGAGTCCGAGACCTCCGGAGCTAGCTTGTTTATCGGGTTGAAGCGGGGTGGGGGTTGGTCGAGGGTGTGGAGTCCGTCGTCGTCCTCCCATGGCCACGCCTTCCTTTCGCTCCGCCACGCAGCAGCTGCGCCGTCAGCTGGGATCCCGGATTGTCCTGACGGACCCGGCCGCCCGGTTCGAGGCGTCGTTCGACAGCAGCAAGATTTCGTTTCTCCCCGCCGCCGTCATCCGTCCGCGCCGCGAGGCCGACATCGGCGCGGTCCTCGTGCTGGCCAACCGCCATCGCGTGCCGGTGACCGTCCGCGGGCGGGGCACGACGCTGATGGGCTCGGCCGCGCCGGTCCGCGGCGGCTGGGTCATCGATCTCCGTCCGCTCCGGCGCATCCGGGTCGACGTCGAGGCCGGCCTCATCCATGCCCAGGCAGGCGCCACCGTCGGCGACATCCAGCGTGCGGCGGCGGCCGTGGGCTGGTTCTATCCGCCCGACCCGTCGTCCAAGGAATATTGCACCATCGGCGGCAACATCGCGTGCAACGCCGGCGGCATGCACGGGGGCAAGTACGGCGTGACCCGCGACTTCGTGGTCGCGCTGCGCGGCTTTCTCCCCACCGGCGAGTTCGTGGAGTGGGGCACCGCCACGAAGAAATTCTCCGCGGGCTTCAATCTCCGCGATCTCTGGATCGGGAGCGAGGGCATGCTCGGGGTCGTGACCGGTGCCGTGCTGAAGCTGATCCCGGCGCCGGCCGAGCGCTGGACGCTCCTGACCTCGTTCCGCGACGAGACGGCAGCGCTGCGGGCGGCGCTGATGCTGTTTCGCCAGCGCGTCCAGCCCGCAATCTGTGAGTTCCTGGACCGCCAAAGCGTGCTGTGCGCCGAGCGCGCCACCGGTACCGCGGTGTTTCCCGGCCAGGCCGGACGTCCCGTGATCCTGCTCGAACTCGCCGGCAGCGCGGCCGAGCTGCGAGAACAAAAGGCGCAGGTCCTCGCCTGGGCCCGGGCGCACACGCTCGCGCACCGCGCGGCGCGGAACCGCGCCGAGGCCGAGACGCTGTGGGCCGTGCGGCGCAAGTGCTCCGGCGCAATGTTCGAGCTGGGCGATGCCAAGCTGAACGAGGACATCGTGGTCCCGATGCGGAATTACGTCCGCTTCATCCGCTATCTCGCCGCGCTGAAGCGCCGATCCGGCCTGCCCATCCCGACCTTCGGCCACCTCGCCGACGGCAACCTCCACGTGAACATCATGTACCATCGCGGCAACCGCGCCGAGGCGCGCGCGGCCGAGGCGGCGGTGACCGAGCTGATGCGGACCGTCGTGTCCCTCGATGGCGCGATTTCCGGCGAGCACGGCATCGGCTTGGCGAAGACGCCCTTTCTGCGCGTGCAGCACCGACCGGCGCAGGTGAAGGCCATGCGAGCCGTGAAACGGGCGCTCGACCCGAAAGGCATCCTGAATCCGGGGAAAATGTTCGAACCCGTCCGAATCTGGAAGTTCCCGAAGGTCGCGGTGCATCTGCCCTGGGATCACAAGTAGGAAAATACCCGGGCGAACGCCGGACCTCGGACGTCGAACGCCGGACGCCGAAGTGTTCTTGCGACCGCGCCCCGGCGCGGCACGATCCCTCGGCGTACGGTGTTTGGCGTCCAGCGTTCGGTGTTCGGACTCGATTGCGCTCTACCCCATGATTCTCCGCCTCCTTGCCGTGCTCGGTCTGGTTGGTCCCTTCGCGTCCGCCGCGGTGCCGCCGCTGCCCTACGCCAGGGCCGAATGGGTCGTGCCGCCGGCGGTGGTCGTGCCGCACGAGCCCGGACGCGTGTTCATCGGTCCGGGCACGACCGTGCTTCCCGACGGTGACATCCTGATGCTGGCGCCCTGGGGGTCGGCGCCGGCGTCATTCGAGGAGCTGCGCGGCACCTATCCGCCGCCGCGATTCTATCGCAGCCGGGATCATGGCCGCGCCTGGAACCGCGGCGAACGCATCCCGCTCGAGTGGAAGCTGACCGGCACGATCAACAACGGTGGCATGTCGTTTCTCCGGCTGCGCGACGGCCGGCTCGCCCTGGTGGGCCACCGGTACGTGCCGGACAACAAGGGCGGCGGCCTGCCGTTCATCACGTTTTCCTCGGACCAGGGCGCAACCTGGACGCCGGCCCAGCTCGTCGGCCGCGAGGTCGCCGCTGACGATCCGTGGTACATCATGAACGACCGGCTGGTCCAGCTGCGATCCGGCCGGCTCCTCGTGCCGGTGGCGCACGCCGTCAAGGACAGCGGCCCCGAGGGCGACCTCGCGGAGTCGGGCTGTTTCTACAGCGATGATGCCGGGGCGACCTGGCGGCTTTCGATGCTCGTGCGGCCGATGGGCGCGCGGCGCGGCATGGCCGAGCCGTGTGCGGCGGAGCTGCCGGACGGACGGATCCTCCTCCTGGCACGCTCCGGCACCGGCCATCTGGTGGCGGCGTTTTCCGCCGACGTCGGCGCCACCTGGTCGGAGCCGCGCAACACGACGCTGCTCTCGCCCTGCACCTCGCTCACGCTCAAGACCCTGCCCGACGGTCGGTTCATCGTGTTCTACAACCACGTGAAGGAGGACGGTCCCGGCAGCCTGTTCCCGCGTTGCCCGCTGGTCTACGCGGTCTCGTCCGACGGCGAGCATTGGGGCGCGCCGGTGATCGTGGACGACGAGGGCTGGGACCCCGTCCAGCCGACGCGGGAGAACATCTATCCCTCGGTTTGTTTCCTCGACGAGGGCATCCTCGTGTTTTGGTCGTCGCATTTCTCGACCTCGGGCAAGGCGCGGCGGTCGGCCGAGCAAAACCTGATTGGCGGCGGCAAGCGGGGCGTGCTGAGGTATCCGCGGCCATGAAGACCACCATGCTGATCCGTCCGTATCGCGAGGCCGACGAGGCCGAGGTCGTCGCGCTCTGGCGCGAATGCGCCATGCTGCGCTGGAGCGATCCCCGGAAGGACATCGCGCGAAAACTCAGGGTGAACGGCGATTGGTTCCTCGTCGGCGAGGTGGGCGGCCGGGTCGCGGCCACCTGCATGGTCGGATACGAGGGCCACCGGGGCTGGATCAACCTCCTGGCGGTCGCGCCGCGCTACCAGCGCAACGGACTCGGCCGGCTGCTCATGGACGAGGCGGAACGGATCCTCCGCGGTGTCGGTTGCGCGAAAATCAATCTCCAGGTGCGCGAGACAAATCGGCAGGTCATCGCGTTCTACGAACGGCTCGGGTTCGTCGTCGATCCGGTGGCCAGCATGGGAAAGCGCCTGGAGCAGGACTGACGGCTTGCACCGGCCCGCCCGCCTCACGACCGTTTGCGCATGCAGTACCGCTTCGAGTATCGCCGCTACTGCCTCCCGTTCCGGCTGCCGCTCCGGACGTCGCAGGGGCCGTGGAGCGAGCGCGAAGGCGTGCTGGTCCGGCTCACGGACGAGGGCGGGCGCGCCGGTTACGGCGAAGCCGCGCCGATCCCGTGGTACGGCACCGAGACCGCCAACGAGATCGAGACGGTCTGCCGCGGCCTGGGCGAGCAGGTTACAGTCGAGCGCCTGACCGCGGTGGCGTCGCATCTGGGCTGCCTGCGCCACGCGCTCGCGGCCGCACTGGCGCCCTCCAGCGGGCACCGCGATCCGCCGGCGCCGCTGGGCGTGGCGGCGCTCCTGCCGGCCGGACGCGCCGCGTTGGCGGCGATCCCGGCCCGGGCCGAGGCGGGTTTCCGGATCTTCAAGTGGAAGGTCGGGGTCGAGACCGTCGCGGACGAGCTCGGCCTGCTCGACGATGTCTGCGCGGCGCTGCCGGGCGGCGGCCAGCTGCGCCTCGACGCCAACGGCGCCTGGGATCGCCGCCAGGCCGAGCGCTGGCTCGACCGGTGCGCCGATCGCCCGGTGGAGCATGTGGAACAGCCGGTGCCGGCGGAGGCCGCCGACGCGACCGACCTGCTGCTGGGCCTGGCGGGCGACTATCCGACGCCCATCGCCCTCGACGAATCGATTGCCGGGGAGGGCGACCTCGAGCGCTGGCTCGCGGCGGGCTGGCCCGGCGTCTACGTGGTGAAACCCTCGCTGCTGGCGAATGTCGCCGGGGCATTGGACGCGCTCCTCGAGGCGAAGGCGGCCGTGGTGTTCTCGTCGGCGCTGGAGACCGCGCTGGGGGCCCGCCAGGCGCTGCGCGCCGCGTTTGCGTGGACGGGCGAACGGCGCGCGGTGGGGTTTGGCGTCTGGCCGCTCTTTGCCGACGCACGCTTTGACGGCCTGGTCACGACGCCGTTCATCCGCTGGGACGACCTCGAGCGCATCAACCCGGAGGCCATATGGAACGCGCTGACCTGATTCGCCTGCTGCGCGACACCGGTTGTGCGGTTGAGCGGGCCGGGCATGTGTTTCTCACGGATTCCGCGTGGTCCGAATCCGCGCGCGCGGCGCTGGCCGCGCTGGCGCCCGCCGACCGGCCCCGGGCTTCGTCGGAGGCCGGCTGGCTGTGCATCCCGACCGGGGGTACCAGCGGCGGGCTGAAGTTCGCGCGTCACGACGAGCGGACCCTGACTGCGGCGGTCCGGGGATTTTGTGCCCATTTTGGCCTGGATCGGGTCAACGCCGTCGGCGTCCTGCCGCCGCACCACGTGAGCGGCCTCATGGCGCGGGTTCGGTGCGCGGCGACGGGCGGAACCCATCGCGACTGGAGCTGGAAGGAACTCGAGGCCGGCCGGTGGCCCGACCTCGGGCCGGGCGACTGGGTGCTGTCCCTCGTCCCAACCCAGCTGCAGCGTCTGCTGGGCAGCGAGGCTGGACGGTCCCGGCTGACGCGGTTCCGGGTCATCTTCCTGGGTGGTGGTCCGACCTGGCCGGCCCTGGCCGAGCAGGCGGCGGAGGCGCGCCTGCCCGTGGTGCTGAGCTACGGCATGACCGAGACTGCGGCGATGGTGGCCGCCCAGCGGCCCGAGGAGTTTCTGGCCGGCGACCGAAGCTGCGGCCGCGCGATGCCGCATGCCACGATCCGGATCGGCGACGATGGCCTGGTGCGGATTACGGGCGAGTCGGTGTTTCGCGGCTATTTTCCGGCGCGCAGCGAGAACCGGGAGTTCGAGACACAGGACCTGGGGATGCTCGACCGCCTGGGCCGGCTGCAGGTGCTTGGGCGCCGCGATGCCGCCATCATCACCGGCGGCAAGAAAGTCCAGCCGATCGAGGTCGAGGCCGCGCTCCGGGCGTGCGGCGAGTTTGCCGACGTGGCGGTGCTCGGAGTCCCCGACCCGGAGTGGGGCGAGGCGGTGGTGGCGTGCTACCCGGGCGGCGGAGCGGCGCCGGATGCGGGCCGGGTGCGGGCAACGCTGGCCGCGCTCGCGCCGCACCAGCGGCCCAAGCGCCTCGTGCCCATCACTCCCTGGCCGCGCAACGCGCAGGGAAAAATCAACCGCGCGGCGCTGCTGGCGGCCCTGCGATAACTCCCTGGATCTCGATGAAAACGCTGCTGCGATTAACCCTGCTCCTTGCCCTGGTCCTCGTGCCCGTCCGGGCCGCGGTGCCGACGCCGCTGATGGCGATGAGCTGGAAGCAGGACCTGGACCCGAAAAAATGGGAACTCAAGAGGCTCGACGGGAGTGCGCGGGGCCTCGTGGCCGAGTTTGTCCCGGCCGGCGATGACCTCAACGCCTGGAAAGAGATGGTGGCGCAGCAGGTGGTGTTTTTCCGCCGCCCCCTGGCTGAATATGTCGCCAGATGGAAGGAACGGATGCTGAAGGCGGACCCTGGGATGACCCTCAAGGAGGAAGACGACCCCGACGGTTCCATCACGGTCAGCTACACCTCGTTTTTCGCGCGCGAGCAGAGCATCCGCCGCTTCGTGCCGGGACCCGACGGCGTCTACATGCTGGCGTACCACGTCCGTCCGGGCCTCGCCGAGGTGGAGCGACTCCAGTTGTGGCGCGAAATCCTCCGCCAGGCAAAATTGTCGCCGAATCCGGAACTCGCGACGCCCGGCCGCTAGGCGAAAGCCTCAGGCGCCTCCTCCCCAACCGAAGTGCCTCCCGCCCAGTCCGTTCTCCGACGTGTCACGCATTGAGTGACACGAGCGCGGGCGGCACGAGGGAGGGCGCGTGCGGGATTCCGTCCGCCCGGATCTAGGCAAGGATGGCTGCGCAACGGAAGCCGCCCGTGCTGGGAGAACGACGAGCCCAGTGTCTCCACCCGGAGCGAAGCCCGGCCTCCGCACCCGCCCTTGTGACACGCAATAAGTGACACAAGGGTGGGCGGCACGCGGAGCCGGCGGGTGGGGAATTTCAGCCAGTCGGGATCAGCGCAGTGATGGCCGGGACAATGGGAGCCGCCCGTACTGGGAGAACGACGCGCCCGGTGACTCCACCCGAACCGAAGCTCGGCCGGCGCACCCGCCGCCGTCTCACGCAATAAGTGACACGAAGGGAGGGGGCGCAGAGCGGGCCGGTGGGGGATTCAGCCGGTCTGGATCCAGGCGACGAGAGACGGGGGCAGCTTGAGGCGCTCGCGCTTGGCGAGCGACGAGGCCACGTGCTCCGTCCGGACGCGGGCGGCGAGCTTGTCGGGCCGGCCCAGCCGCGTGATCTCGTAGTCGACCGCGAAGGAATGCGGAGTGAGCAACGAGGGTTTCACGCTGATGGCGACGCGGTCGCCGCAGTGCAGGGGGCGAAGGTATTCCGCGCTGCTCTTCGCGATCGGGATGATCAGGTCGTCGCTACCCAGGAAGCCCTTCAGATCCATGCCCGCCTGCGCCAGCGCCTCCTCGTAGGCCTCGTGGCACAGCGCGTAGGTGCGCGCAAAGAACACGACGCCGGCCGCGTCGGTGTCGGCCAGGCGGATGGTGCGGGAGTGGACGAAGGGCATGGGCGAAAGCTATCAGCGATCGGCGGGGGCCTGTCAGCTCAGGAATCTTGCGGTGGCAAAACCGGCCCGGGTGCGTTTTCTTGCTGAAAGCCGGCCGCCGGCTGCTGGAATCCCCGCCATGACCAAGAACGAGATCGCCGACGTGTTGTCCGACATCGGCACGCTGCTGGAGCTGAAGGGCGAGAATCCCTTCAAGATCCGGGCCTACCTGACCGGCGCCCGCGCCCTCGAGGCGATCGAGGAAGGGGAACTCGCTCGGCTGATCGCCGCGGAGCAGCTCGAGTCCGTGAAGGGCATCGGCGAGGCGCTGGCCCAGAAGATCACGGAACTGCACACCACCGGCCGGCTCGAGTTCTACGACAAGCTCAAGGCCTCGATCGAGCCGGGGTTCGTCGAGCTGCTCCAGATCCCCGGCCTCGGCCCGAAGAAGATCCGGGCGCTGCACGACCGGCTGGGCGTTGCCAGCATCGCCGCGCTGACCACGGCGTGCCAGGAGGGCAAGGTCGCGGAGCTGGAGGGCTTCGGCGAAAAGACCCAGGAAAAGATCCTCGCCGGCATCCGGAATCGCGAGGCCTACGGTCGGCGGCACCTCTGGTGGGAGGCCCACGAAATCGCGGCGCCGATCGTGGCGGGACTGCGCCAGCTTCCCCAGGTGGTCCGGGCGGAAGCGGCCGGCAGCCTGCGGCGCGGCCTGGAGACGGTTGGCGACCTGGATTTCATCGTGGGTGCCAGCGAACCGGAGCCGATCATGGCCTGGTTCACCGGGCTGGCCGGCGTGAAGGAGGTGACCGCACGCGGGGAGACGAAGTCGAGCGTGCGGTTTGAGGGCGGGCTCCAGGCCGACCTCCGCATCGTGCCGGACGACCAGTTCGTCTTCGCGCTCCACCATTTCACCGGCTCGAAGGACCACAACGTGCAGATGCGCCAGCGGGCCCTGGCGCGAGGGCTGAGCCTCAGCGAGTGGGGTCTGGTGCCGGCCGAGGGTGAGGGCACCGCGAAGGAGAAGGCGGCCGAGGAAAAGAAGAAACGTGGGGCGGCGGGAAAATCCGGGGGAAAGGAAAAACCCGACGGCGGAGGGGGACAGTGGGAACTGGGGACCGAAACGGACCTGTTCGCGGCGCTCGGCCTCCATTTCATTCCGCCGGAGCTCCGCGAGGGGCTGGGGGAGATTGAGGCCGCGGAGCAGGGCGAGTTGCCTCGGCTAGTGGAGCTGACGGATCTCCGCGGGGCGTTTCACAATCACACGACCGCGTCGGACGGCCGAAACACGCTGACGGAGATGGCGGCCGCGGCCGAGGCGCTGGGCTGGGAATACCTCGGCATCGCGGATCACTCCAAGGCGAGCTTCCAGGCCAACGGGCTCAGCGAGGAGCGGCTGCTCAAGCAGGTGGAGGAGATTCGCGCGCTGAACGCCTCGCGCCGGTTCCGGACCCACGTGTTCGCGGGCGTCGAGTGCGACGTGCTGCCGGACGGCAAGCTCGACTACGACGACGACCTCCTGGCGCGACTCGATTACGTCGTGGTGTCGGTGCACAACGTCTTCACGCAGGACGAGGCGACGATGACGCGGCGAATCATCCGCGCGGTCGAGCACCCGCACACCACGATGCTCGGTCACCTTACCGGCCGGCTGCTGCTTCGGCGCGAGGGCTACCGGGTGGATGCCGCGAAGGTGATCGACGCCGCGATCGCGAACGACGTCATCATCGAGTTGAACGCGAGCCCGTGGCGGCTGGACATGGACTGGCGCCTTTGGCGCAAGGCCGCCGAGAAAGGCCTGCTGACGTCAATCAACCCCGACGCCCACGAGACGTCCGGCCTCGAGCATGTGCGCGCCGGCGTGAACGCCGCCCGCAAGGGCTGGCTCACGAAGGAAAATGTCTTCAACACCCGCGCGCTGAAGGACGTCACTTGCCGCCTGCAGGCGGCAAATGACGAGTGACAAGGGACAAGTGACGAGTGACGAGCCTGGCTAGCGCTCAAACCACTTTGGAACTAGCCGCCCGGGACGAAGGCCCGTGCAAGTGTCAACTCGTCCCTTGTCACTCGTCACTTCCCGCGGCCGAACACGGCCACGGGAATGGTAAGCAGCAGGATCTTGAAATCGAGCCAGAGCGACCACTGGTCGATGTAGGCGAGGTCGAGGCGCACCCAGTCGGCGAAGTCGGCGATGTCATTGCGGCCGCTGACCTGCCAGAGGCACGTGAGCCCCGGTTTCACGCTGAGGCGGCGGCGGTGGGTGTCCTGGTCAAACCGCTTCACCTCCTCGATCGGCAGCGGGCGCGGGCCCACGAGGCTCATCTCGCCGCGCAGGACGTTCCACAGCTGCGGCAGCTCGTCGAGGCTATGCCGCCGCAGGAAGCGGCCGAACGGTGTGACGCGGGGATCGTCGGTGACCTTGAAGACGGGACCCTTCATCTCATTGCGGTGCGCGAGGCTGGCCTGCAGCTGCTCGGCGTCGAGGCGCATCGAGCGGAACTTGATCATGTGGAAGGACCGGCCGTTGAGCCCGGCCCGGACCTGGCGATAGATCGCGGGGCCGGGGGAGGTGAGCCGGACGGCCAGGCCGATCAGGAGCAGCAGGGGCGCCAGGATCACCAGCAGGAGGGCGGCGAGCGCGTAATCGAGCGCCTGCTTGATGAACAGGTGGCCGAGCGCCGCCGACTGGGCGCGGTAATAAAACACCGCCTCGCCGCCGAATTGGTCGACGGCGACCTGGGGCGTCGGGAGTGTCGAGAGTCCGGTGCGCACCACCACTTCGACGCCCTCGTCGGCGCAGGCCAGCAGCACCTGCGACGCCTGGGCGCGGTCGGTGCCGGCGAGATTCAGGATCACGACGTTGACCGCGTGCTCGTGGAGGAGCCGGACAAAATCGGCCAGCGGCTGGACCGCCGGATCGAAGTCGCCGGAATCCTCGAGCGTCTCGCGCTCGGTCCGGGTGAGGGCGGTGCGCAGCTGGGCGTTCTCGGCGGCGCGGCCGACCCACACGGCCCGGCGGCGCAGCTGGGCCTGGGCGAAGTGGCGCGAGAGCAAGCGGTACGACAGCTCGTAGCGCAGGAAGACGAGCGTGGCGCCGATGCCGCCGACGAAGATGATGACGGAGCGGGCGAACTGGATGCGCAGGATGAACAGCGCCAGGATCAGCCCGACGACGGTGAACGTGCAGCTGCGGAGGATGGCGAACAGCGCGCGCAGCCGGTGGGGCGGCCGCGGTGGCTCGTAAAAGCCCTGGCCGGACAGCACGGCCGGCCCGAGCAGACCCACCACCGGGACCAGCAGGAGATAATGCTGGATCTCCTCAAGCGGCTCCCACCCGAACCAGCCGGCGCCGGCGGCGCGGAAGTAATACGCGGCGAGCAGCGCGATGACGAACAGGCAGCCGTCGGCGACCTGGAACAAGCGGCGGCGGGTGCGCTGGAAATGGGTGAGCATGCGGCGGAGGGACCGTCGCCCGGCCGGTCAGAAGTTCTTCACGTAGGTCGCGCCGTTGGCATCCGTGAAGGTCAGGCCGTCGGCCGCCACCCTCGTGAGCCGGAGGCCCAGCGCGTAGTCCACCACGTCGTTGATCCGGTAGACCCGGTCGTTCATCAGGACCTTGCTGTCGCCGCCGGACGACCGGATGCCCGTCACGCGCAGCGCATCGATCAGCGTGAGAATGCGGATGTCCTGCCCGGAGGGCGCGAGGGACGGGGTGGCGGCCGCGGGCGGCGGGGTGGCGGCGGCCACCGGCGCGGCGGCGATCGGCTTCGCCTCGGACGGCGGGGGCGCGGCGGGCGGCAATGTCGGCACGGTGATCACGGGTGCGACAATCACCGGGCTGGCGGCGGCCGGTTCGGCGGCGGCGGTGCGCACCGGGGCGGCTTGGAGCGGGGCCGGCGACGACGGGAGGGCG
>JAFEGX010000135.1 GCA_018239675.1 Verrucomicrobiota bacterium | reverse complement strand
CCGCAATCGGCACTGCGCCGGTGCCAAAAGCTCCGGCTGAAAGTGGCAGTTGCAGGGTGCGCCGGATCAGGCCGAACAGAAGCACGGCCACAGCTGCGTGCAGGCCGACATTGGTCCAATGATAGCCCCGGGACTGGAGCTTTCCGAACGCATAGTTGAGCGCGAGGGAGACATTCACTACCGGGCGGCCAGTCGCGCCGGCTGCCGTTTCAGGCGGATGGAGCATGGGCCCTGGTGGCCACAACTGGCGGATGGTCGTGTTCCGCTCGATGGCCGGCGCGTCGTCGAAGAGAAACGGCACCTCTCCGACGCGCCAATAGACCGCCACAATCGCCAGCACGATCAGCGTTGCGGCTGCAGCCGGGAGCCAAGCTTGATCCAGGATCCTTCCGGTGGGGCGGGACGCGTTCACGCTGCTGGGGAGGAAAGCCGATTTCGCACGGCAGGGAACGATTTATTTCGGTGCAGCCGG
Source organism: Verrucomicrobiota bacterium (assembly GCA_018239675.1). Classification (GTDB taxonomy): domain Bacteria; phylum Verrucomicrobiota; class Verrucomicrobiia; order Opitutales; family Opitutaceae; genus Opi-474. The sequence continues at coordinate 73,261 of JAFEGX010000135.1, read as the reverse complement.
CAATCGCCGGCGCAACCAATCGAGGTGATCACGAGCCTCGGGAAAATCCGGCTGGAGCCGGAGGGCCGCTTCTTCATGCGTCGCCGCCTCGGCAAACCGCCCTAGCTGTCCCAGCGCGATTGCCAGGTTGTGGTGCGCCGCGGCCGAATCCGGCACCAGCCGGAGGGTTTCCTGGTAATGGGAAAGCGCTTCGGCGGTGCGACCGGACCTGACCAGCGCGAGGGCGAGATTGTGATGCGCGCCCGCCAGTGCGGGGTCGAGGTCGATGGCGCGCTCGAATAGTCGAATGGCCTCCGGCAGCCGCCCGCGGGCAAGTTCGAGGTTGCCGAGATTGTACCGGGCGGCGGCGGAGCGGGGGGCGAGCCTGACCGCAATCTCAAACTCTTCCACAGCTTCATTCACGCGCTGGAGCGCGTAGAGCGCATTGCCCAGATTGATGTGCGCCTCGACGTAGTTTGGATCGCACTTCAATGCGCGCTGGTACTTTTCGATGGCGTCACTCCCGCGTGCGTTCCGGACCAGGGCGTTTCCCCAATTGGTGAAGGCTTCGGGAAAATTGGGCTGCCGTTCGGTCGCCTCGCGGTAGTGCTCGAACGCTTCCGCAAAGCGTCTCCGCTGGGCCAGGACTTCGGCGAGTCGGCAGTGGATGACAGCATTGCCGGGCTCGAACTCGAGGGCCGCCCTGAAATGGCGGATCGCCTCGTCGACGTTTCCGAGCTCCGCTTGGGTGACCGCAAGGTCGTAGTGCGCGGCTGGGTAGTCAGGATGGAGGCGCAGGGCCGCTTCGTAGTGCTTCACCGCGTCGATTTTCCCGCCGAGTCGCGCGAGACTGTTGGCGAGGTTGTGCTGGGCCTCGGCATAGTCCGGCCGCAGCGCGATCGCCCTCTCGTAGGCTGGAACAGCCTCCGCGTCCTGGCCCGACTGTGCCAGCGCGTGACCAAGGTTGTAGTGCGCGCGCGCGTTGCCCGGACTTTTCTGTACAGTGTCCTGCCATAGACCGATTTCATCCTGAAAATCGCGGTTTCGGACGACGGTCAGCGCCGCAAGGGTAAGGAGGACTGGCGCCAGCACGGCGAAAAACACGCGGCGATCGACCGTTCGGACCAGCGCGACGACGATGATTGCGGCCACTGGCGCAAGCGGAAGGTAAAGGCGATTTTCCGCCATTGGCTGGTGGACGATCGGCACGAAGCTCGACGTCGGTGCGAGCAGGGCGAAAAAGGTTACCGCAAGTAACCCCAATCCTGGTTTGCGCCAAAGGGCATATCCGCTCGCTGCCCCGATCAAAACGAGCGCAATCGTTGATGCACTGACGGCGGCCGGTGAGAACCCCAGGTTTTCGCCATAGTCGAAAACCAACGTCTTTGGCCACAACGCCAAGCCCACGTACCTGATTATGACTTCGCATTCGCTGGCGAGGTATCGGAATGGGCTCTGGCCAGGGCCAACACCTACTCCATGATCTTTTAGGGTAGAGAGTTGTAAAACTGTGATAATCCAGGTTGAGGTCAGGGCAACGAGCAGTCCGCGGCGTTTCCGCCAAGCTTCGCTGAAACTGCCGGATAGAAAGGTCCGGTCGAAAAGCAGGGCGGAGAATGGAAGCGTCAGGGCAGCTTCCTTGGACATGACTCCTAGCAGCGCGGATGCCACGGCAATCGCACCCCAGGCGAGATACCGTCCAGCCTCGGTGCTGCGTAGGTACGCATACAGCGCGAGGAGATAAAAAAGGCCCATCATCACTTCCGATCGTTGAGAGATGTAGGTGACGGCGGCGGTCTGCACCGGATGGAGCAACCAGACCGCGGCTACACCGAAACTCGTGGGGAGGGCGCTGGCCTCAAAGTGGGCGCGCAGTCCGGGCAGGAGCAGGGTCCGCCGCACCAGGCCAAATAGCGCGAGGCCGGCGAGCACGTGTGCGAGCAGATTGAAGACGTGGTAGCCAAACGGATTGAGGCCGCTAACGGCGTGGCAGAAGGCAAACGAAAGATTGAGCAATGGCCGTCCCGCCACCGTGCTGTTCGGCGGGGGATGAAGCGCCTCGGCGAAGGGCCATCCGTGGCGTATCGTCGGGTTCTCCAGGATCGCGGAGGCATCGTCGAAGATGAACGGTCCCCGCAAGGCCGGTAGGTAGGTCACAACCGTGACCAGCGCCAGCATTCCGCCGGCGAGTGCGACCCTCCGGCGCGAAGGCGAGGGTGGGGGCGACGGGACAGAATTCGCGGACACGGCGGGATAGAGGTGCCGGGTTCTGCTCCCGAAGGCGACCCGGAAAAAGGCCCGGGCCGGGGAAGGCGAGCGTATCGGAGGCCGCGATACGGATGTGATTCCAGGGACCGGCGGCGGGGTGCGTCGCGGTGACGGACCGGCTTTTCAGAGGAGAAAAACGATTTTGGGCTTCGCCGGGGGAATTTTTAGCTCGGGAAGAAGGGAGCGAAGTCTCCGCAAGCCCAAAATCGCCGAAAAATTCATGAGATTTTCCCGATAAACCTATTGACGATCCAAAACCCGAGACCAATAGGTTGTGGTCGAAGCGTCGCATGACCACATCCTGTAGTGGTTAACAACGCGTCAGTAACTTCCAGCAACTCTCATTCGACTTCCGCCTTTCGGCGGCGAATAACCCCGAAAAACCGACCGATTTTCCGTCCCGATCCATGCTCAAATCCTTCCAAGTTGGCACCAAGACCTTCATCCTTGACCAAGACAAGGCTGAGGCCGCGTTTGCTGCCAAGAAGGTGATCAATGGACGGGAGACGATGACGTTCAATCTGCTCCCGCTGAAGTACCAGTGGGCGTACGATCTCTACCGGAAGATGAAGGCCAACCATTGGGAGCCGGAGGACATCCCGATGGGCAAGGACATCGAGCAGTGGCGCGACGAGAAGGCGCTCTCGGAGGTCGAGCGTTGGATCATCCGGATGGGCATCGGCTATTTCTCGGCGGCCGAGGGCATCGTCGGCGACAATATCCAGCACGTCGTGCGCGAGCTGGTCACGGCACCCGAGCTCAAGCTGGTCCTGGGCCGTCACGCCCACGAGGAGAACATCCACGCGGATTCGCTCCTCTACATGATTTCCTCCTTGGGCATCAACCCGCACGAGTGCGAGGCGATGTTCGAGGACATCCCAACCATCCTGCGGAAAAATGAGTTTGTGACCCGGGCGTCGCACTCGCTTCGCCGGGATCTCGACCTGACTAAGTTGGAAAATAAGATGCTCTTGGCCAAGAACATCTTCATCTTCGGCCAGTGCATGGAGGGCACGCAGTTCTACGGGCTCTTCGGCATGATCCTCTCGCTTTACCGCCAGAACAAGTTCCCGGGCATCGGTCAGATGTTCCGATACACGCTGCGCGATGAGTCCAATCACATCGAGGTGTTCCGGAACCTTTTCATGGACCTCGTGGACGAAAACCGCGAGATCTGGACCCCGGAGTTCAAGGAAGAGCTGCGCGGCCTGATGCGCGAGGCGATCGATCTTGAGAAGGAATTTATCCGAGACTGCCTGCCGGTGAACTCGGTGGGATTGAGCTCCGACGACTTTCTGGCCTACATCGACTACATCGCCGACCGCCGGCTTGAGAGCTGCGGCCTGGCTCCGCTCTCGGTGGGTGTGAAGAACCCGCTGCCTTGGCTCGCCGAGATGATGGACATCAAGAAGGAGCAAAACTTCTTCGAGGGTCGTGTCACCGAGTACCAGAAATCCTCTTCCCTACACGTCGCTGCCGACGACGAACTCTGAGAAGTTTTCGACTGTCGCGTCGGCCCATCGTCCACCCGTCCCGTCCCGCTAGCTTCATTCCAGCCTTTCAGCCGGCGCTGCTGCCGCATTCGCGGCTACGCCCCGGCTCTGCCGTCTTTCCGTTCTCAGATTTCCCCCATTTGTCTCAATCCTGTTACGTCCTTCCATGAGCAACCCTTCCCTGGCGCACGATCTGGCTCTCAAGCGCACCGTCCACACCCCCATCGATCAAAAGCCCCACTACGCCTGGCGTGATGTCATCGCTTCGGAAAACATTGAGGTCCCGAGCATTGTGCTCCTCTGCCCGCACGGCGAGGAGCGCTTCGTGCTCGCGGAGGTCGCCGACACGCTTGGCAAGGCGCTGACCAATGTCTGCCTCGCCCGCGGAGAAAAGGACATTTTCAACGACACGAACCGGGCTTGGCTCGCGCGCATCTGCCGCGAGGTGGCCGCCAATCTCGGCGAACTCGCCCGCACGCAATCTCCGCTCCGGCTCTCGCTGAATAGCCTGTACGAGCTGATCGAGAAGACGCTTGTCGACAACAACGCGTACTTCGTGGCGAAGAGCCTCCTGCTCAATCGCGCCCGCAAGATCTCGGTCGACCGCGAGGCCGCCGCCCAGTCCTCCCTCCGCGTCATCCGGCGCAACAACCAGGTCGTGCCGTGGAGCGACCAGAAGGTCGAGATCGCCGTCCGCAAGACCTTCCTCTCGCTCCAGCGTGATTCCGCCCCGGCGGTGGCCATCACCAAGGCCGTCACGGAGCGCGTGCACTCCTCGAAACAATCCTTTGTCCACATCGAGGAGATCCAGGACATGGTCCAGGAGGAGCTGATGAAGGCGGGCCACTACAAGGTGGCCGAGGCTTACATTCTCTTCCGGGCCCAGCGCAGCGCAGCCCGCGAGGCCGGCCTCGAGACCGCCAGCGAGGCACCGTTCAGCTCGCCCGCCGCCGAGACGCCGGCGCAGTCGGCGATGATCGTCGTCAAGAAGGCCAACGGGGAGAACGTCTTCTGGGACGGCGCCGACCTCCGCAAGCGGATCGAGTTCGCCCAGATCGGTCTCGACCTGTGCCTGTCGGCCGACGAGATCGAGGCCGAGCTTCGCCGCTCGGTCTACGACCAGATTTCCCAGAAGGACCTCGATTCCACGATCATCCTCAACTCGAAGACCCTCATTGAGCGGGACGCCGACTTTGCCAAGTTCGCCGGCCGCATCCAGCTGACCTACATCTACGAGGAAATTCTTGGGTGGGACATCACCCGCGACGGTATCGGGGCCCTGAAGGCCGCCCATCAGCGGGCGTTCCGGAAGTACCTTGAGCATGGCATCGCCATCAAGCGCCTCAACCCCCGGCTCCTGGAATACGATCTCGCCAAGCTCGCCGCCGTCCTCGATCCCTCGGCTGACCTCGAGTTCGATTTCCTCGGCATCCAGACCCTTTACGACCGGTACCTCATCGTCGACAAGACGTCGAAGCCGTCCCGCCGCATCGAGACGCCCCAGTTCTTCTGGATGCGGGTGGCGATGGGCCTCTTCATCGACGAGAAGCAGAATCGCGAGGATCTCGTCACCGCCCTTTACGATCTCTACAAGAGCCGGCGCTTCTGCTCGAGCACACCGACGCTCTTCAATTCCGGCACGCTGCATTCGCAGCTGAGTTCCTGCTATCTCTACTACGTCGACGACTCGATCGAGGGCATCATGCTCCGCGGCATCGCCGAGAATGCCTTCCTGTCGAAATGGGCCGGCGGCCTCGGCGGTTCCTGGACCGCAGTGCGCGGCACCGGCGCCTACATCGGCGGCACCAACGGCGAGTCCCAGGGCGTCATCCCGTTCCTCAAGCTGCACAACGATCAGCTCGTGGCCGTCAACCAGGGCGGCAAGCGCAAGGGTTCCGGCTGCGCCTACCTCGAGACCTGGCACAACGACATCACCGAGTTCCTCGAGCTGCGGAAGAACACCGGCGACGACCGCCGCCGCACGCACGACATGAACACGGCGAATTGGATTCCCGACCTGTTCATGAAGCGCATGGAGGCCCGCCAGCACTGGACCCTCTTCCGCTCCAACCAGGCCAAGGATCTCCACGAGCTGTACGGCAAGAAGTTCGAGGAGGCCTATCTCCGCTACGAAAAGCTCGCCGAGGAGGGCAAGATTCACGGCCAACGCATCGACGCCATCGAGCTCTGGAAGAAGATGCTCTCGATGCTCTTCGAGACCGGGCATCCCTGGATCACCTTCAAGGATGCCTGCAACGTCCGTTCCCCGCAGGATCATGTCGGCGTCATCCACTCGTCGAATCTCTGCACCGAGATCACGCTCAACACGTCCAACGACGAGACCGCGGTCTGCAACCTCGGCTCGGTCATCATCGAGAACCACCTCAAGCCCGACGGCTCGATCGACCACGAGAAGCTCCGCGCCACCGTCCGCATGGCGGTCCGGGCCCTCGACAATGTCATCGACATCAATTATTACCCGACGACCGCGGCCAAGACCTCCAACCTGCGCCATCGCCCGATCGGCCTCGGTGTGATGGGCCTGGCCCACGCGCTCTATCTCCGCGGCCACGCCTTTGCCTCCCCCGAGGCCGTCGAGTTCAACGACGAGGCCATGGAGGCCATCGCCTATTACGCCTACGAGGCCTCTTCCGACCTTGCAGCCGAGCGCGGCACGTACTCGACCTACCGGGGCTCGAAATGGGACCGCGGCCTGCTGCCGCAGGACACGATCGATCTCCTCGAGCAGGAGCGCGGGGTGGCCGTGGAGGTGCCCCGCGGCGGGAAGATGGACTGGAACCCGGTCCGGCAGAAGATCGCCAAGCAGGGCATGCGCAACAGCAACGTGCTCGCCATCGCCCCGACCGCGACGATCTCGAACATCACCGCCACGTCGCCCTGCATTGAGCCGACGTACAAGAACCTGTTCGTCAAATCGAACCTCTCCGGCGAGTTCATCGTCCTGAATCCATTCCTTGTGAAGGATCTCAAATCCCGAGGGCTGTGGAACCAGGAGATGATCGACAACCTGAAGTATTTCGACGGCGAACTGAAGGACATCCCGAATGTCCCGGCCGACCTCAAGGTAAAGTATCTCACCGCGTTCGACATCGACTTCAAGTGGATCATCGATGCGGCGGCCCGCCGCCAGAAGTGGATCGACCAGTCGCAGTCGGTGAATCTTTGGATCAAGACGCCGGACCTGAAGACGCTCAGTCACATGTACCGGGCGGCCTGGCACGCCGGCCTCAAAACCACCTACTACCTCCGCAGCCTCGGCGCCTCGAACATCGAGAAAGCGACGATCGCGATGAAGAAGGAGGTTCGCGGCGCGGTCAAAGAGGGCCAGGCCTCGGCTGCTCCGGTCGATCCTGGCATCACCGCTCCGCCCATGAACTTGGCCGAGGCCGACAAGCCCGTGAATGTCCAGGAGGGTGGCAAGCGCGTGTATACGGAAGCCGAGAAGGTCGCCTGCTCGATCGAGGCGATGCGCAACGGCGGCGAGTGCGAGGCCTGCCAGTAGTCCTGGTTCGGCGGGACGCAGGGTCCCGCTGCGTCGGGTCGATCGATGCCGTGAATCGCCGCCACGGCGGCAGCTCGCTGTTTTGGCTGGAATGAAGTGCCGGTCCCCGGCCTGCCTTGCCCCAATTCGCCCGATGCCGAGGCTTGATTTGTCCGCCGGGCGGGATAGCCAAGTGTCTACCCCTGAAAGCGGCTGGCACATCCCCTGCTCAGTCGCCGAAACTGAAACCGGCAAATCGAATCCTATGATCTCGAATGGTATTCGCATCCCCTGTGCCTTGGCCTCGCTGGTGTTGCTGGCACTCCCCGTGCACGCGCAGTCGGATGATTTTAGATCGGTCAAGAATGACGCGCCGTCGCTGCCTCCCGGGGTTTATGAATCCAGCCAGGTGGACGTTCCGCCCAAGCCCCGCTCCCAGCCCCGGCCCAGCTACCCGGGCGAGCTCAAGCGCAAGCAGATCGAGGGCGAAGTCCTGCTGCTGGTGATCGTCGAGCCCGACGGGCATGTGAAAGATCCCGTGGTCCTGAAGGCGACCGAGGTCCGGTTCGCCAAATCCGCGACCGCCGCCGTGCTCAAGTGGCGTTACAAGCCTGCATTGGCCGGCGGCTCCAAGGTCTCCTGCCGCATCCAGATCCCGATCGTCTTTGAACTCGGCGAATAGGCCGGTTCAGCCGCGCGACGGCTCGGCCATCTTGCGCCGGGCTTCCTCCGACAGCGCCTTCAGGTGGCCGTCGTTGGCGAGGCACTGCTCGAGGTGCACCTGCCGCTCCGGGGTGGCCGTGCGAATCATCACGTCGCCGTAGGCCCGCTCCACCCAGAACCGCGCCGCGCCGGAGAGGTATTCGCGGAGTTCCGGAAGCAATTGCTCGGGGTACCGCTGGCAGCAGTTCATCGTGAACATCCGCCGCCGGGCGCTGCCGCCGAACGCCGCATGCTTCAGGTTGTGATTGAAGACCACGACGTCGCCGGGCCTCGACTCCAGCGGCACGCAGGGCACGTCCCGGCCGGCCACCGCCCAGGTCTTGTCGGACTGGAAGATCTCCCGCTGCAACGAGTCCGCGAAATGGTCGCCGATCTTGTGGCTGCCCGGGATCACCCGCAGGCAGCCGGTATCGCGCGCCACCGGGTCGAGGTAGAACGCCATCTTGATGTGGATGACCTGGCGGTGCCAGCCGTCGGAGTGCCAGCCCGTGTCCCCGGCGTACAGGTTGCCATCCGACCCCATGTAATTGAAGTCGTCGCCGAGGATGCTGGTCGCGATTCCCGCCAGCCGTGGGTCGTCAAGCAGGGTACAAAGGTACTCGTTGCGGTCGATGTAAGGCACGATGCACGACCGGCGCTTCCCGTCGTGCGAACCGCCATGATGGCCTCCACCCTCGGTCGCCCAGATGCGTTCGAATTCCTCGACGATGCGCCCAATCCGGTCGTCGAGCAGGCCGGGGAGGTGCAGGTAGCCGAAGGTGTGAAATAACGTCAGCTGTTCCTTGGTGAGGCGAAAGGAGCTCATGCGGGGTAGCGGGGACGCCGGTAGGTCATCGAAGTTCCGTCGGAAGGCAACCGAGTAAAACCGTCCCCGATCCGCCGCCGCCTAGGCCCATGCGGTCGAATCGTACAACATCACGAGGTCCGGACCCGGATAGGCGAGGGGACTGTAGACCTGCGGGGAGACCTGGCACCGGGGCGGGAAGCCCTCGCCCTCCACGCAGAACTGCAGTCCGCCCTGCTGGATGAACCGCTCGACGCTAGGGTGCACCTTGGGCAGGCCGCCATTCCACGGCTCAAGATCCCGCGGCTCCACGCCTCCCAGATCGGCGGCCAGCCCGGATTCCTGATGCCGCATCCAAGGCAGACCGTCCGTGGCCGTGAACTGCCCGGCAAGGTCCAGGCGCCATGCGAGCGCCGGCAGGCCGTCGGCCGCGAGGGCGTTTTCCCAGCTGTTCCAGAGGTAGTTCAGGGTCACGCGCGACAGGGCGTCGTTGTAGTAACCGCCGCCGACGTCGCTGTGCGCGCCGGGGAACCAGACTTCCTTCATGTCGGCGGCCCGGCTCTTTGGGTACTGCAGCAGGGTGGGCGCGAAAAGCTTCCGGGTCTCGTCGAGGGCCAGGCAGTGCACCGCGCGCCCCACGGAGTCCGGCACCCGCCAGTCGTTCGGCTTGGCGGAGAGGCTCGTGGCCACCGTGTCCCAGACTCCGAGAAAGGCGATCGGGAGGTCCGGTCCGGCCACCAGCGGCCGGCCGGCCCACTTGGTCTCAAGCGTCCACACGTCATGGCGGATCTCGCCGCTGTTCCGCACGCGGCAGTATCGGCTTTCGATCGTAACTTCCTTGAGGAAGCCGATGGTCGCAAGGTCCCGCGCGAACAGGCGCGCACTCGCGGCGCCGCGGCTGAAACCGAGAATCGAGATCTGGTCGCCGCGCCGGTAGGTCCGGAGAAACTCGCAGTACGCGGCGTTGCGGATGTGCTGCTCCATCGTCGCCAACATTCCCTCGGTGCGCTGGTTGAGCGCATCGTTCTCGTCGTCGTTGCCAATACCCCGGAAATAATGCGTGACCTGCCGGTCGCTGTCCGGCCCGAGCGCCGTGTAGGTCTTGACCAGGTTGGTGACGATGGGCGGGAACGCCTGCGTGGGATCGCTCTGGCTGACCCAGAGGTGACGGGCCGCGTCCCACCGGAAGTCGGCGGGATTCATCCCCGTCTCGTCATTCCAGGTCCCGTCAAAGAGGAAGATATGGTGCCGCCCGCCCGAATCGTTTTTCCAGTCGGGATTGCAGGGAAAATCGGACCGCTTGAGGTCGTTGGGTTTGCTGCCCGAGGCTTGGTTTGGCGGTGGCATGGCAACTCCGGTGCTTGGCCCCGCAGCCTAGCGGTCGAACCGGTCGAACCAAAGCCAATTTCTCGTCAGACCGACTGGTCAGTCCAAATTCGGCTTCAAACACTGCACCGGAGGCAACGGAGGAATTCGGGTTCCTTCTTTGGGGCCTCCATGCCCTCCGTTGCCTCCCGCGCAATCAGCCCTGGTACCGATGCTCCTCCGCCAGCTTTGAGCCTTCGCCTTCCGGCAGGCCGTCGCGGAACGTGCCGAACCAGCGGTCCAACGGCAGCGTGCTCTCGCCGTAGTTGCACTCGAAGTAGCGGTGATGGAGATAGTGAAAATAGGAACCGGTCGGAAATTTCCCCTTCACGATCGGACCCTCGAAACCGTGGTGTCCGCTGGCCGGCCCGAGGGCCGCGTGCTGCAGGTCGAACAGGAAATGGAAGGGATGCGACGGCACGACCCAGTGGATCAGCACGACGCTGAGGTAGAGGATGGTCTCCACCGGGTGCATCGCCATGCCCGACCACGGGTTCGGGTTGATGTTCTTGTGGTGCAGCGAGTGCACGTGCTTGTAGAGCGGTTTCCAGTGGATCAGGCGGTGGACCCAGTAGAAGTGAAACTCGCGCCACAGCGGGATCACGAAGAACCACGCGACGAACCAGGCCGGATGCTCCAACCATTCCAGCCAAGGGATGTGGTGGTTCGCATAGAGCCAGAGGGTCAGGACCTCGTAGCCGGTCCACACGAGCAGGGCGACACCGCTGGTCCAGAACACATTGTCGTAAACCTGGTCGCGGAAGAGGAACAGGCGGCTGTTCCGGGCCGGCCAGTTCGGGTCGTACTTGCCCTTGGTGCCCTCGCCCTTGTGGATGTAGAGGTACCAGTAGTAGGCCCCGTAAAAGAGCCACATCATCGCGAGGTTGCGGACGTAGACCTGCGCGATCCAGCCCACCTCGAAATGCGCGCACCGCGCCACGTCCGGCTGCGTGGCGTACCAGGACACCGCCGAGATCAGGAGGAGCAGGGTGTTCAGCGGCCACAGGAAACCGGGAAAGCCGAACAGCCATTTTCCCAGCGGCACCAGCTTCAGCGGCCACGTGAACAGCGGGGCATACCGCACCGGGTACGGCGGCCGCCACTCGCCCTTGGCGTTGCGCGTGCCAAGCTCGGCGGGGATCGCGGCGGAGCGGGGTGACTCGGCGGACATCGGCCGCCGAGCTTGGCCCGTTCGCCTTCATTGGCAAGCCCACGACCGCGGGGATTCGCCACGAAGGGCACGAAGCACACAAAGACCAGACCTTGAAGCTTCGCGGTCGTGGCGGTCTTCGCGATCAATCCCCTTCGATCCTGATCCACTCCACCGCCAAGAACGCGAGGAGCCCGAAGCCAGCCAGGGCCCGGCCTTCGGGTGCTTCGTGCCCTTGGTGGCGATTGTCCAATCCATTGGGCCGCGCGGTTTGGTTTGGCTCGGGGCGCCGGGTGTGATTGGTGGTTTTCCGTTACTCATGTCCTCACCCCAGAAAATCCGCGTTGCCATCGTCGGGTGCGGCAACATCGCCGACCGCTACGCCGAACGCATCAAGACCTACCCGACCTGCGATCTCGTCGGTTTTTCCGATCTCGATCCCGCCCGCGCCCGCGCGTTTGCCGCGAAGTTCGGGGGCCGCGCCTACGAGAGCCTGGAACAGATGCTGGCGGACCCGGGCATTGCGCTGGTCGTGAACCTCACGATCCATTTTGCGCACTACGCGGTCGTGAAGCAGTGCCTGCTGGCCGGCAAGCACGTGCACACCGAGAAACCGCTCGCGCTGCGCTACGTCGACGCCAAGGAGCTGGTGGATCTGGCCGCGGCCCGCGGACTCCGCCTCGGCAGCGCGCCCATCACGTACATGGGCGAGGCCCAGCAGACCGCGTGGAAGCTGCTCCGCAGCGGGCAGGCCGGACCGGTGCGGCTCGTCTACGCGGACATCAACCACGGGCGCATTGAGGCCTGGCACCCCAATCCCGAGCCGTTCTATGAAGTCGGCATCCAGTGGGATGTCGGCGTCTACCCGCTCACGCTGCTGACCACGATGTTTGGGAAGGTGCGGCGGGTCACTGCAACCGGCAAGGTCGTGCATCCCCACCGGGTCACCAAGGAGGGACGCAAGTTCACCATCACCACGCCCGATTACGTGCTCGCGATGTTGGAGTTCGAGGAGGGCCTGACCGCCCGGCTGTCGGCGAATTTCTACGTGGCCGGCGGCAAGCAGGGCGGCGGAATCGAGTTCAACGGCGACCACGGCAGCGTCTATCTCGGAAATTTCCAGGGCTTCAACGCCTCCGTCGAATACGCGCCCTTTGGCGGCAAGTACGAGCCCGTTCCACTGGTCCGGCCGCCGTTCGACGGGGTCGAATTCGCGCGGGCCGTGGACGACATGACCCAGGCCATGCTGGCGGGTCGTCCGCAGCGCGCGAGCGGCAGCCAGGCCGCGCATGTGGTCGAGATCCTTGAGGCCATGGGCACGTCCATGAAGCAGGGCGGGGTGGTCGCCGTGAATTCGTCGTTCGCGCCGCCCGCCCCGATGGACTGGGCCCGGTAGCCGAACTCTCCGGCTATTTCAGGAACTCCGCGAAGCGTGCGGCCTTGGCGGCGTAATCTTCCGCCCACTGCGGCGGCTGTCCCACGGCGCCGAAATATTCCGCGGCCGCATGGCATGCGTCGGTAAGTTCCCGCATCTCGGCCGCCGAGGCGGTCCGATAGGCCTCCGGGTCGCCATTGAGCCGGACCCAGCGCGCGTACAATCCGAACTGCAGCCCGATCTCGCGACCCGCGGCGGCCGTGCTCTCGACATAGCGGCGCTGCCGGCGCAGATGTTCCCGGCGATCGGGCGAGGCGGCCGCGCCATTCCACCAGAAGCGGTGATGGAGGGGTCCGTCTTCGACCACACCCTCGGCCCGGGCCAGTTGGCTTGCCGATTCAGCCAGGTGGGGCAGGGCATCGTGCCACGCGTCGGCGACCGCCTGGAGCGCGGCGGCGAAGTCGGGCGGATTGTACAGCTTCTCGCCCGCGGGCCGCGGCGGCAGTTGGGTGCGCCGTAGCTCGTCGAGGTCCCGTGCGGCCGGGATCGGTCCGGCCGCGCGGCCATGGTACCACGCCGGCCACTGGCCGGGCGCCCAGGTGCAGGCGTCCGAAAGGCGCGCCTGGGCCCGCTCGAGTGATTGCCATGCGCCGACGACCAAGGCCGCGGCTTCGGGTCCGAACTCCCGCTCGGCAATCCGGCGGATGACCGGTGCCGGCTCGGCTGTCGGATCGAGGAAGAACTCGCGGCACGCGACCGAGTTGATCCAGAGATCCTCGCTGGACGCACCCCAGTGGTCGAAGACTCCGTCGGCCCCCAGCGCATGCCACCGGCGCAGCTTTGCGGCGATGCCGAAGGGATAGTCCTGGATGTCGTTCATCCGGTGCACACTGTCGTCGCCCCAGTGCAGGTTGTCGTAGCCGATGAACACCTGCCCGTGGTCACGGCAGCAGCGGCCGGCGGCGGCGAGGAAATCGTGGTTTTGCCGCTCGCACTGCCAGCCATCCTTCTGCGCCGCCAGGTAGAGTCCGCTCGCCGCCGGCAAGGCGGCCTGCCGCCGGAGGAAGTCCGCGGAGTCGCTGTCCCAGCCCCAGCCGGTCGTGAGCACGCGCAGACCGGGCCGGACCCGGCGGCCCTCGTCGGCGAGGAACCGGATCAGCCGGTCGCGCTGCGCGATCCGGCTCAGGCCGCGGCAGCGCGGGCAGGAGTCGGGATCGCAGAACTCGCCGCCGGAATCCTGCCCGAAGACGAACAGCGTCTCGATCTCCGGGAAGTCGGCGAAAAACCGGGCGAGCAGGTCGCGGTAGAAATCCTGCACGCGCGGGTGGCTGAAGCACAGCACGCGACCCTCGTAGGTGCCGGACTCGCTGAGGACCTCGGCCGGGAACCGTTCCAGGAACCCGGCCCGCTCGGCGTCGGTCAGCCAGGGCCCGCCCTGGCACGGCAACTCGGTGAGCCAGAGCATCGCCCCCAGCCCGAAGTCCGCGCAGGCGTCGAGGAGCCGCCTCAGGCCGGCGTGATTCTCCGCCACTTCCTTGGGCGGAACGGCGCCGGGAAAAACCGGGCTCGTGACGTACCCCTGGAGCGAGCGCCGGCTTCCCTGCCAGTCGTGCGACACGAGGCAGTGGCTGGCGCCCAGGTGCGCGAGGTAACGCACATCTGCCGCCTCGCCGGGCCACGGCTGGAATCGCGCATGAAAGATCCGCTGAGAGAACCGGAAGCGGCCCTCGCGCTTGAAGCCGTCGGCCGGCACCTCGCCGGCCTCGAGGGCGCCGTGCAGGGCGAACACCGCCTGCAGGACGCCCCGCGGCGTGGTGCCGAGCAGCCACAGCGTGCCGTCGTGGTGCAGGACCGAGAAGGCATCCTCGCCCGGGGGTACCGTCCCGAGGCTCACCAACCCCCGGGCGGCCAGCTCGCGGGCGGCCGGGAGTTCGCCCAGCAGCCCGAGCACCACACGATCCGGGGCGGTCCGCGTGGCGAAGATGGCCGCGAGTTCATTCGCCGCGGTGTGCCGGATGCGGTCGGGGAGGGCCGGATTTTCTGCCATGGCTTCCCCGAAGTAAGGCGAAAGATCGGGAGCAGCAGAAGCCAGAAGCGGCGGATGCAGTCTGGCATTGCCCCGGTCCCACCACGCTTGGTCGAATGGCTCCATGCCAAGCCATCGGACTCCACCTTGGAAAAAGCCGCGGCCCAAGACCGGCACCGGCGCCAAGCTTTCACCGGAGAGCGTCGCGTGGGCCCGCGCCAGGGCGAAGGCCGCCGGGCGCCGTTACCCCAATCTGGTCGACAATATGGCGGCGTTGCGCCGGCAGGTCGAAACCGACCCGCGGCGCCAGGCTCCCGATCACCCGTAGGTCACTTTTTTCCCCAGCAACAGTGCTTGTATTTCTTGCCGCTGCCGCACGGACACGGGTCATTGCGGCCGACCTTCGGCGTCGGTGACTTGTACGGGGCGGGCCCGAGCCGCGCCTCGCGGGTGTAGAGCCAGCGGCCATTGATCCGCTGGAACTCGGCCTTCTCGTGCAGCACTTTCTCCACCCCGTCCTCCGTGCCGTAGGCCGAGAAGTCCACGAACGATTTGTCCGGGTTCTCGGTCACCTCGTGCGCGTGCACCTCGAGTTTGGTCCACGTGACCGACGGCGTGCCTTCCTCCGGCAAGAAGGGCGTGCCCGCGGTCGAGCGGTAGGTCTCGTGGAGGAACCGGAAATCGTGCCCTACGTGCGCCGTGAACCTGGCGCGCATCAGCTGCTCGGCGGTCGCCGGCGCGCTCTGTCCCGCGAGGACGGGCTCGCAGCAGGCCTCGAAAAGCCGGCCCGTGCCGCAGGGGCAGGGTTGGCCGCGCTTGGGTCGTTGGTCCGTGGTGGGGGCGGAAGACATCCCCCACGCCTAGCGTGCCGCACCCGCCGGACGCGAGGGCGGAATGGCCCGGCTTATGCGCCCGGCTTTTCGGTCCCGGCCTTGCCGGGCTCCGACTTGAAAATCTCGTCAACCGTCAGGCCGGTCAGGCTTTTGAGTCCCACCACGAGGCGCCAGAGGGCGACCATCATCAGCACCATGCAGGGGATGACAATCACCGGCCAGCTGAGCCAGTGCATCTTCGCCAGTTCGGAGTTGAAGGCCTCGGTGCCGGCCGGGCTGCGCAGGAGGTAGCGAGCCAGCGAATAGCCGAGGACCGCGCTCACGAAGAATGCCGACGCCACGATCAGGGTGCAGCGGCGCAGCAGGCCCCGGAATGCCGCCTCCGTCCCGCGGTCGCGCAGGGCCGTCTCCACGCGCGGCAGGTCCATGACCGTCTCGTTGCAGAACAGGCTTTTCACCAGCGGTTCACGGGCGCGGACCGACGCGAGGACGGCGATGCCGATGATCGAGGAAATGGCCGCATCTTTCACGGCGAACCAGAAGCCCCCGAGCTTGAGCAGGCCCAGCCCTCCGGTCAGCAGCACGCCGACGAAGCTGACCACGGAGATGAAGTTCGTCTTGCGGCGGCGGTAGAAGTCATGGAGGCCGTAGCCGACGGGAAAAATGAGCGCGACCACGAGCGCACCCGCCGTACCGAGCCGGTTGGGTCCGCTCAGGTTGCCCAGCACGACCGCCGGGATGACGATGTTGCAGATGATGCTGACCAGCAGGTTCTCCTGCTTGGGCGCGGCAGGCGGGACGGGCTTCGGCTCGGAAGGCGGGGTCATTTCGCTTTGCCTTGCAGATTCACAGGTCGCTTAATCGCGTCAAACCTCCGTCCCATGATTTTGCTCGGCCTGAACATTGACCATTGCGCCACGGTCCGGCAGGCGCGCTACCGTGAAGCGCCGGCAACCGTCGGCGGGGCGATCGAGCCCGATCCGGTCACCCTGGCCCTGCTCGGCGAGCGGGCGGGGGCCGACGGCATCACGGTCCACCTCCGCGAGGACCGCCGGCACATCCAGGAGCGCGATGTCTGGCGCCTGCGCGAAAGCATCACGACCCGGCTCAATCTCGAGATGGCTTGCACCCCTGAAATGACGGCCTTCGCCCTGAAGCTGAAGCCCGCCACGGTCTGCCTCGTGCCGGAGAACCGCCAGGAGGTCAGCACCGAGGGAGGTCTCGACGTCGTCGGCCAGCGCGCCCGGGTGAAGGCGGTGATCGAGGCGATGACCGACGCGGGCATCCAGACTAGCCTGTTCATCGACCCGGACGAGGCGCAGATCGATCTGGCGGCCAAGCTGCGCGCGCCGATCGTCGAACTGCACACGGGCGCCTACGCCAACGCCTACTTCACGCCGGGCCGGGCGAGGGAGTTCAACGCCCTCCGGCTCGGCTGCGTGCGGGCCCACGAGCTGGGCCTCACGGTCAACGCCGGCCACGGGATCAACTACGTCAACATCGCCGAGGTCCGGACCCTGCCGCATCTCCACGAACTCAACATTGGCCACAGCATCATCAGCCGCGCCCTCTTCACCGGCATCGAGGAAGCCGTCCGCGAGCTGAAGGCGAGGATGAATCCGTGAGGAACCGCCATGGTAGTTGGTAGTTTGTAGCTGGTAGATGGTAGGATGCCGGGCACGCCGGCCGCTCTAAAATCGGCAGGACACATAGCGACGAGTTTTGGGCAAGCACCGCAGCATTGCCTCGGTCAGTACAGTGTTCACGCTCAAGCCTGTCTTCCTCTCCACCGCCCCGTGTGTGCCTATTAACAACCAGCTACTAATTACCAACTACTAGCCGCTAGCTACTTCCCATGAATCTCTCCCTCCCTCCCGGTGGCATCCTCGTTGCCCTTGGCGCCGACCTGATCGAGGTCGAACGCGTGCGGGGCGTCCTGGAGCGGCAGGGGCCGCGGTTTCTCGAGCGGGTGTTCACCGAGGAGGAACGCGCGTACTGCGGCGCGATGGCCCACCCGCACAAGCACTACGCGGCGCGGTTTGCCGCCAAGGAGGCGGTCTCGAAGTGCTTCACCACCGGCATCGGCGCCGAGCTGGGCTGGCGCTCCGTCTCGGTCTACCACGGGCTGCGCCACGAGCCGCTCGTCCGGCTCGATGAAAAGGGCCAGGCCCTGCTCCGCCATGTCGGGGCCACCCACGTGCTGCTCACGCTCTCGCACACCGAAACCCACGCCATGGCGGTCGCCGCCCTGGTGCGGGCTTGAACCTCCCATGGATGAGTTATCCGACCGGCCGCCGTCGCCGTCCCGCCTCTCCAAGACTCCGTCGTGGGTCCTGCTGGGCTTCGTGATCGGCGCCCTTTTCGTCTGGGCGCTGCCCCGGCCGGTTCCGCCCGACCGGCCGGAACCGCCGGCGCAGCGGGTGGTGCTGGAGCGTCCGAAGGAGAGTGACATCGAGGCGGTCTTCGCCGACTGGGGGAAGCACGCCGCGTGGGACCACGATCTCACCGAGGTGGCGCTCTGGGATGTCGAGAAGAAGACGTACTCGATCTACTACGAGGTCATGCGCGTGGGCGACACGCTTTACTTCCGCTCGATCCCGCAGCTGACCCGCCCGATCCTGAATCACGGCGTGCCCAAGAACTCCCCGCTGCAATACACCGAGACCGAGGAGCAGCGCCGCGAGTGGCTGACGGGCGGCACGCCCCGGTGAGTTTTCCCTCCCATGAGTCTGCCCAGTCATCCGATCCTGTCGTGCGAGGCCGCCGGCCGGCTTGAGGCGAAGCGGTTCGGCGGCGACGAGGCCCGCGAGTGGCCCGCGATGCAGCAGGCGGGCCGCGCGGTGGCCGCGGGGGTGCTGGAGGATTTCCGCGAGATCGGCGGGTTGGCCCCGACGGGTCGCGTGCTGGTGCTCGTCGGCAAGGGTCACAACGGCGGCGATGCGCTGCTGGCCGCGGCCGACCTGGCCGGGCGGTTCCCGCGGGCGGGCTTTCACGTGCGGTTTGCCTTCGGCGAACGCGCGCTGCGGCCGCTGGCCCTGCGTGCGTACCGGGAGCTCGCCCAGGCGGCCGGTCCTCGGCTCGTGGTGCTGCCGCCGGGCCAGGTGCTCGGCGGGAGCTATGAGCTGTGCCTCGACGGGGTGTTCGGCTTTCAGTTCCGGCCGCCGGTCGGCCCCGAGGTCGCCGTGCTGCTGGACCGCGCGAACGAGCTCCCGGTCCGGCTCCGGGCGGCGGTGGACTTGCCGAGCGCCGGCCTGTTCCGCGCCGATTTCACCTACGCCACGGGCAGCGTGAAGGCACCGCTTTTCACCGGTGACCGCGCCGGTCGCATCCGGTATCTCGATCTTGGGTTCTTCTCCGGCACCGAGCAAGGCCGCGACCGGGTGATTGCGTCCGGCCTGCTCGCGCCGCTGGCCGGGCTGCGTCCCGCGGATGTCGACAAGCGCAAGCTCGGTCACGTCCTCGTGCTGGGCGGCTCCCGCAGCTATCCGGGCGCCGTGCTGATGACCGTGCTGGCCGCGCTGCGGGGTGGAGCAGGGCTGGTGACCGCCCTCGTGCCGGAATCTCTGGCGCCGGCGTTTGCGGCGCGTGCGCCGGAAGCGATGTGGGTTGGCTGGCCCGAGACGCCCGACGGCGGCCTCGCCCTGGAAGGGCGGGCCCTGCTGCAGGCGCGGCTCGGAAAGGCGCAGGCGCTGGTGATTGGACCCGGAATCGGTCGCGAGGCCGAGACCTACGCGCTGGTGGCGGACGTGCTGGGTTCGGTGCGCCTGCCGACGCTGCTCGACGCCGATGCCCTCCAGCCCGAGTTGATCAAGGCGGCCAAGGCGCCCCTGGTGCTCACGCCTCACGCCGGCGAATTTGCCCGGATCTCCGAGGGTTACGACTTGCGCGAATATGCGCGCCGGCGAAAGGCGACGGTGGTCCTCAAGGGTCCGGTCACGCGCGTCAGCGATGGCGAGGCCGTTTACCACAGCCTGCATGGCGGACCGGTCCTGGCCCGCGGCGGCAGCGGTGATCTCCTGGCCGGATTGATCGGCGGACTCCTGGCCCAGACGCCGGAGCACCCGCTGCTGGCGGCGGCGCGCGGCGCGGTCTGGCATGGTAGCGCAGCTGATTTGCTGGCCCGAAATCTTGGCCAGACTGCGGTGCAGACGACACAGCTGCTCGACTTTCTGGCCGCAGCGCTGCGAGAGTCGCGGCATGAGCCGTGAACTGACCGAGTCGCAGGCGTTCCTCGTGCTGAACGCCCTGCCGAACATCGGGCCGATCACCCTCAATCGCCTGCTGGCCGAGCTGGGCGGCGATCCGCGGGCCGTGTTCACCGCCGGAGCGCGCCGCCTGGAAGCGGTGAAGGGGGTCGGCCCGGTGATCAGCGCGACCATCGCGAAGTGGCCAGAGCATTTCGACCTGACGCGCGAGGAGGAGCGCATGGCGAAGGCCGGAGCCAGCTTCATCACCACGCGCGACGCCGCGTACCCGAAGCTCCTGAAGGAGATCAGCGACCCGCCGATCGGACTCTACCGGAAGGGTCGCTACGAGTTCACCCGGCCCAACCTCGCGATCGTGGGCTCCCGGCGCGCAACGCTCTACGGCCAGGCGACGGCCCGCCGGCTGGGCGCCGAGCTCGCCCGCCTCGGGTTTTGCATCGTGAGCGGGCTCGCGCGCGGCATCGACACGGCCGCCCATGAGGGTGCCCTGTCCGTCGGCGGCATGACCGCGGCCGTGCTCGGCTGCGGAATTGATATCATTTATCCACCGGAGAACCTCGGCCTGTACCGGCAGATCGAGGGCACCGGCGCGATTCTCTCGGAATTCCCGTTCGGCCGGCGGGCAGACAAGCAGAGCTTCCCGATGCGCAACCGCGTGGTGGCCGGCATGTGCGAGGCCACGATTGTCGTTGAGACCGATGTCAGCGGCGGGGCGATGATCACCGCCCGGTTTGCCGGCGAACAGGGCCGCCTGCTTTTTGCCGTGCCCGGCCGGATCGACCAGCCCTCCAGCGCGGGCTGCCACCAGCTCATCCGCGACGGCGCCACGCTGCTGACCGGCGTCGACGACTTGCTGTCCGAGCTGAATTACCTCGAGGGCCTTCGCCCCGCGCCCATCCCGCCCAAGCCCGGAGCCGCGCCGTCCGAGCCCTGTGACCTGGGTCCGGACGAGGCCGCGGTCTGGGAGCAGTTTCGCGGCGGCGCGATCCTGAACGCCGATGCGCTGGGCGCGTCAACCCGTCTGCCGGCCGACCGCCTCGCCGCGGCGTTGATGCTGCTGGAACTGAAGCGCCTCATCGCCAAACACGCCGACGGCACCTTCGAGGCGCGGTCCTAAGCGATTTTCACCGCAAAGGGCGCAAAGGTCGCGAAGACCAACTCAGCGCTTTTATCGGCTAGGTCTCACTTCGCGATCCTCGCGTCCTTCGCGGTGAAAAAACATTCCGGCAAGCGCGCGGTCGCCAAAATCGATTCGCGTCGCTCCTGCCTCCGGTTCAGCGTCCGGTCATCCCCGAATTCCGAATTTCGAACCCAGCATGAACTCCATCGATCTCTCGAACCTCTTCCAAAAGCGCCAGGCTGAGTCCCGCTCGATCTCGGCGGAGAACCCTGACGGGAAAAAGGGCGTGGGCGGCTCCGCAACGCCCAAGACGACGCTCGAGCCGGCCGCCTGGAACCAGGCGCGCGACCTGGGCCAGGGCTGGAAGTGTTCGCCGTGCCGGCCGATCAAGGCGGGCGAGACCATCACGATCATGGATCATGAGGGTCCGGGATTCATCCGCCACGTCTGGATCACCTTCGACATGCGTTTCCGCCGGCAGACGATCCTCCGCATTTACTGGGACGGACAGAAGCACCCGTCGGTCGAGTGCCCGATCGGCGACTTCATGTGTCAGTCGTGGAGCAAGGACCAGAACATCACGGCGCAGCCGATCAACGTGAACCCGAAGGGCGGGATGAACTGCTTCTTTCCGATGCCGTTCCGGAAGCACGCGCGAATCACGGTGGAGAACACGATGGCCCAGGACCTGACCCACTTTTTCTACACGATCAACTTCACCCTCGAGCCGGTGCCGGCGGACGCGCTGTATTTCCATGCCCAGTTCCGCCGGACCAACCCGGTGCCGTACAAGGAGGTCTACACGATCCTCCAGGGCGTGAAGGGTCACGGCCAGTACGTCGGCACCTTCATGAGCTGGCAGCAGAACAGCGCCGGCTGGTGGGGCGAGGGCGAGATCAAGATGTACCTCGACGGGGACAAGGAGTGGCCGACGATCTGCGGCACCGGCACCGAGGACTATTTTGGAGGGGCGTGGGGCTTCGACGAGAGCAACTTCTCGTCGCCGTACTTCGGCTTCCAGCACGTGGTGGGCAAGTCCATGCAGGTGGGCGCGCGCATGACGCTGTACCGGTTCCATGTGCATGACCCGGTGTTCTTCAAGCAGGACCTCCGCGTGACCATGCAGGCGCTCGGTTGGCGCGACCTCGACCGCGACTTCCCGCACAAGCGCTACCTCGCGCTCCAGGACGACATCGCGTCGGTCGCCTACTGGTACCAGACGCTGCCCGGCGCCCCGCTCGAGCCGCTGCCGGACCGCGACTACCGCGAGATCATCTAGGACCCGATCGGGTTGAAGGGCGGAGGTCGAAGGACCAGGGTCGACGAGCGGTGTCGACCGACCAGAGACTGCGCTCTTCGATTCGGGTGGGCCCTCAAGCCCACCTCAATCTCGTGCCGTCGTCCTTCGGCTCCGCTCGGGATGACCGCAAGAGGTGGAGTCTGGGTTTGAAAACGCCTTAGCGTGCGGCGCTGGCGCGGGCGACCTCGGCGTCCCAGGTTCCGGCGATGATATTGCCGTACTCCTCGAGGCCGCCGGTGGCGCGGGGACCGGTGAGGCGGGGGCGGGGATTGCCGATGCGGCC
This sequence comes from Verrucomicrobiota bacterium, assembly GCA_018239675.1. Classification (GTDB taxonomy): domain Bacteria; phylum Verrucomicrobiota; class Verrucomicrobiia; order Opitutales; family Opitutaceae; genus Opi-474. Next base: position 50,855 of record JAFEGX010000135.1, on the reverse strand, counting down.
CGTCGAGTAGAAGGCGTCGTCGGTCTGGTCCTCGCAGAGAAAATGGTACGCCAGCCCCGCGCGCTCGGTGTCGGTCTGGTTGTCACCCGTCGCGTGGGGCGTCCCGTAGCAGAAGAACACCACGCCGCCGGCCTTCAGTTCGACGGTCTCGGCCTTCGCTTCGTCCGGGAAGCACCGGATGTGGTGGTCGCTGTTGCCGTCGCGCTGGTGGGGCAGCGCCTCCTCCCAGGCGTCGGGAATCACCCGGATCGTGCCGTTTGCCGCGGTGGCGTCGTGGATTGCGATCCACATGGCGGTCCCGCGGAGCGGCTTGGGGATCCGGAAGTACGCGTTGTCCTGGTGCCAGGCCGTGCCCATGCCGGTCCTGCCGGGCTTCAGGAAGATCTGGTCGAGGTGGAGCGTGATTTCCGGCCCGATCAGCTTGGTCACGGCGTCAATGACCTTCGGCCCGAAGGGCAGGGCGCGGATCAGCGTGCTGTAGAAGTTTGCGGGACAGAGCTGCAGGTTTTGCTTCGTGGACGAATGGGTCTTGCCGTCGCCGTCGGTCGCGACGTTGCGCAGGAAGCCGTTGCGCTTGAGGCGGGCGATGTCGGCCTGCAGGGCCGCGGTTTCCTGGGCGTTGAAGAAGCCGGGCACGGCCACGTAGCCCTTGCGGCGGAACTGGTCGATCTGGGTCGGGGAGAGTTTCATGGGGTGGGTTCGATCCATTTTACAGGTGGCCATGGAGGAGACGGTGGTGCCTCCGCTGCCTCCTGCGAGATCGGGTAGTCTGGGTTCGTCGTCGAGTCTACCAGCTGCGGCGCCGGCTTGCGTCCAGCGTTGGACAGTGGCAGATCGTGCACATTGATGAAAAGCATCCCGCGCTTCGGTCGCGGCAGCGCCCGTGTCCTTCCGACGCACCGCGACCAAGGGCTGGAAATCATCCTGCTCGAGAAAGGCGCGCTCAACTGGCATGTCGAGGGCCGCGTCGAGCGGGTCACGGCCGGCTCGGTGTATTTCTCGCTGCCGTGGCAGGAGCACGGCAGCGTCGACGAGTTCGAGCCGGGGCACTACTGGCACTGGGTGCAGATCGGCCTCGACGGCGGGCTGCGCCGCCCGCGCGAGACCTTCGGCTTCCATCCGGCCTTCGGCATCGGCCCCGCGGAGGCGCGGCGCATCAGCGGCCTCCTGACCCGCAGCGGCCGGCATTGCTACCCCGCCACGCCGCGCATGCGCTGGCTCCTGCCGGTCGTCGTCGAGGAACTCGCCCATCCCGGCGCCCACAGCCCGGGCTACTGCCACGCCCTGGTGCGGCTGGCGGTGTTCGAGCTGGTGCGCAGCATCGAGGCGGGACCGGCGGAAGGCGCCGCCGCGGCCTCCGAGCGACGCGTGGCCGACTTCATCGGGCGGCTGCGGGAACGCAGCGCGGAGACCTGGGCCCTCGAGCACATGGCCGACCAATGCGGCCTGGGACGTTCACGATTTGCCACCCTGTGCCGGCGCCTGACCGGCGACAGCCCGCTGGTGCTCGTCAACCGCCTGCGGATCGACCGGGCCAAGCGGGCGCTCAAGGAGACCGAGGCCTCCGTCACTGACATCGCCCTGGCCTGCGGCTTCAACTCCAGCCAGTACTTCGCCCGCGTCTTCCGTCACTTCACCGGGCTCGACGCCCGCGGCTACCGCCAGCGCCACCGGCCCGGCCGGTGAGAGGGTGGGGCGGGCCCGAGCTGCTGGGTCGCTTTGGGCCACCGGCGCCTTTCGGCGCCCACGGTTGACACCGGACGGATGCTTTGCCCTTTTTTGCGCCTTTCGCCGTGACGACCAAATCGCTCCCGTTCACCAAGGAACAACTCGAGGCCATCACCGCCCAGGTGCCGACGCCCTTCCACCTCTATGATGAGGCGGCGATGCGCCGGAATGCCCGCGCGTTCTACCAGGCGTTCTCGTGGGTCCCGGGCGGGTTCATGAACCACTATGCGGTCAAGGCGCTGCCGAACCCCTACGTGCTCGAGATCCTCAAGCAGGAAGGCCTCGGCGGCGACTGCTCGTCGCTGGCCGAACTCCGGCTGTGCGAGGCGGTGGGCATCACGGGCCAGCAGATCGTCTTCACTTCGAATGACACGCCGGCCTACGAGTACCAGCAGGCCCACAGGCTCGGCGCGCTGATCAACCTCGACGACCTCAGCCACATCGCGTTCCTCGAGCAGAGCCTCGGCGGCAAGCTGCCCGAGATGCTGTGCTTCCGTTACAATCCGGGCCCGCTCAAGGCCGGCAATGCCATCATCGGCAAGCCCGAGGAGGCCAAGTACGGTTTCACCCGTGAGCAGCTGTTCGAGGGCTACCGGATCATCCGTGACAAGGGCGTGAAGCGCTTCGGCCTGCATACGATGGTGGCGTCGAACGAGCTTAATCCCGACTATTTCGTCGAGACGGCCCAGATGCTCTTCACCCTCGTCGTGGAGCTGAGCCGCGAGCTCGGCATCCGTTTCGAGTACGTCAACCTCGGCGGCGGCATCGGGATCCCGTACCGGCCGAACCAGGCGGCCGTCGACCTCGCCGCGCTCGGCGCCCGGATCCGCGAGGTCTACGAGCGCACGATCGTCGCCGCCGGACTCGGCCCGGTCCGCATCGCCATGGAATGCGGGCGCATGATCACGGGACCCTACGGTTATCTCGTGTCGCGCGTGCTCCACAAGAAGGCGATTTACAAGGACTATGTCGGCCTCGATGCGTGCATGGCCAACCTCATGCGTCCCGGCATGTACGGCTCGTACCACCACATCACCGTGCCCGGGAAGGAAAACGGGCCGCGCAAGGTCTACGACGTCACAGGTTCGCTCTGTGAGAACAACGACAAGTTCGCCGTCGACCGCGAGATCGCGGACCCGGCCATCGGTGATTTGCTCGTGATCCACGACACGGGCGCGCACGGCCACGCGATGGGCTTCAACTACAACGGCAAGCTCCGCTCCGCCGAGGTGCTCTGGCAGGGCGGCACGAAGTTCAAGGTGATCCGCCGGGCCGAGACGCTCGCCGACCACTTCGGCACGCTCGACTACCCGGGCCTGCGCTAGGCGGCGCTTCGCGCCGTCGGCTAGTGGAAGTTAGGAGCCGGAAGCTGGAATGCCCCTGCAGCCGACTGCAGGTTTTCCATCTCCCAACTCCAATCTCCCACCGTCCAGCCGCGTCCGCGGCTCAACCCGGTGGCCAGGTCAGCTGCCTGCGGCCGAGCACATGGACGTGCAGGTGCGGCACGGACTCGCCGCCGAACGGCCCGTTGTTGATCACGATCCGGTAGCCCTCGGTGAGCTGGAGCCTCCGCGCGACGCTTCCCGCGGTCAGAAGCAGGTGACCCAGCAGGGCCTGGTCGTCCACCCGTGCCTCGCTCAGGCGGGTCACGAGCCGCTTCGGGATCACGAGCATGTGTACCGGGGCCTGCGGCTGGATATCGTGGATCACCACGCAATGCTCGTCCTCATGCTCGATCTTCGCCGGAATCTCCCGGTCGATGATTTTTTGGAAGATGGTTTTCATGGACAGAGAAGTAGCTAGGAGCTGTTAGCTAGTAGTTAGACGGCGAGTGCAGCTTGAGCGGGCCGCCCGCCAAAGCAAAGCCTCGCGAATCGAATTCTGGTCCGCCAACCAGCTACTAGCTACCAACTACACGCCATTACAAAAACAACAGCTGCAGCTCCGCCGTCCTCGTCGTCCGGGCGGCGGTCAGGTCCTGAATAAAGGCCAGCGCCTCCTCGTAGTCGCGGCGGCGGCGCGGGGTCGCGCGTTTCTCGGGCGGGATCAACGCCGGACGCAGGTTTGTCACCAGCAGCGTCGACTCCCGGAACCGCGCCAGGTGGCGCAGGCCCGCCATGAGCTCGGCGCGCGCAAAGAGCGGAGTTGCCGCCTCGGGGGTCAGGGCGGCATCCCAGTGGTAGAAGCCGCGCCGGGGCAGGTGCGAGAACAGCCGGGCCATGAGCAGCGCGGCGGCCGCGTTGAACTCGGTGTCGAACCGCGCGGCGTACTCCGGGTGCGCCACCGTCTGGGCGGCGAGGTCGGACAGGCTGAACGTGATGGCCTGCTTGATCTGCTCCGCCAGGTAGAGGTCGTGACCGGTCGCGTGCGCGAACAGCGCGTTGATGAAGTGGAGGCGGCGCAGGTCGGCGCGGTCGCGGCTCATTTCGGCTTCTTCGCCAGGGCGCTGATCTCGGTCATGAACTCCGCCACGTCCCGGAATTCCTTGTAGACGCTCGCGAAGCGCACGTATGCCACCTGGTCCACCGCCCGGAGGCGCTGCATGACCGCGTCGCCGATCGCCGCCGACGGAATCTCACTTTCGTACTGCGCTTCGAGCACGTCGATCACGTCCTCCAGCAGCATGCCGATCTGCTCGGCGTCAACCGGGCGCTTGTGACAGGCTGCGCGCACCGCATGCAGCAGCTTCTCGCGGGAAAACTCCTCGCGCCGGCCGTCGCGCTTGATCACCACCATGCCGTCCCGCACCAATCCCTCGGTCGTGGTGAAACGGTGTCCGCATTCGAGGCACTCGCGCCGGCGGCGGATCGTCGATCCCTCCTTCGAAATCCGGGAGTCGATGACCTTGTCCTCAATGGAGGTGCATTTAGGGCAGCGCATGGATGGTGAAGTAGCTGGTAGCTAGAAGATGGTAGTTGGTAGGGTAAGGGAACGGTGACAAAGACAGCGAGATTTGGGATGAGGTCCGGGATTTTGAGATTTGATGCTAGCTACCAACTACGGACTGGGATCAATTTAGCTTCAGGAAATTCTCCAGAATCCTCATGCCGCCTTCGGTGGCGATGGACTCGGGGTGGAACTGCACGCCCCAGATCGGGAGGCGGCGGTGGCGGAGGCCCATCACCTCACCCTCCGCGGTTTCCGCCGTGATTTCGAGCTCCGCCGGGAAGGACTCGCGCTCGACCAGCAGCGAATGGTACCGCGTGGCCGCAAACCCCTGCGGCAGACCCTTGAACACATCCGTGTCCCGGTGGCGGATCGGCGAGGTCTTGCCGTGCATCAGGCGCGATGCCCGCACGACCTTGCCACCGAAATACTGCCCGATCGACTGGTGCCCGAGACAGACCCCGAAAATCGGCCTGACTCCCGCAAAGGCCTTGACGATGTCCAGCGTCACCCCGGCCTCCTTGGGCGAGCAGGGCCCGGGCGAAAGCAGCACCCGGTCGGGTTTTAGGGCAAGAGCCTCGGCCGGCGTGATCTCGTTGTTGCGGAAAACGCGCTGCGCCACGCCCAGTTGCCCAAAATACTGGACGAGGTTGAAGGTGAACGAGTCGTAGTTATCGATGACGAGCAGCACGGCTTGAAATTGCGGATTGCCCAAAAGAACAGGGAACCGTTCGAGTGGCAAATCCGCAATTGGCCGCGGGCGGCCTATTTGGCGCAATCCGGGGTGGCTCCTCCCTTGCCAAATTCGCCCGCCGGCTTCCCAATCCGCAATCCGCGATTCGCAATCCGCAATTTGCCCTTGTCCTCCCCCTTCCAGCTCCTTGGCACCGATCCCGTCTCCGCCGCCCGACGCGGCCGACTGCAGACGCGCCATGGCGTGATCGAGACCCCCATTTTCATGCCGGTCGGCACCCAGGGCACGGTGAAGTCGCTCACCCCGGCCCACCTCCGCGAGATCGGTGCCCAGATCATCCTCGGCAACACCTACCACCTCAACCTGCGACCCGGCAGCGACCTGGTCCGGGACCTTGGCGGACTCCACCGGTTCATGGGTTGGGACGGCCCGATCCTGACCGACAGCGGCGGTTTCCAGGTGTTCTCGCTGGCCAAGCTCCGGGACATCCGCGACGACGGCGTGGCGTTTCAGTCCCATCTCGACGGCGCCAAGCTGTTCCTCGGGCCCCGCGAGGTCATGACGATCCAGCAGAACCTCGGCAGCGACATCGCCATGGTGCTCGACGAGTGCCCGCCCTGGCCCTGCGAGCGCGACGAGTGCGCCGCCGCCGTCGCGCGCAGTTTCCGCTGGGCGCAGCAATGCCGACAGATTGCCACCGACAGCGGCTTCCTCGGGGGCGGGCATCATGTCTTCGCCATTGCCCAGGGCTCGACCTTCGACGACCTCCGCCGCGAGGCGGCCGAGTCCCTCGCGGCGCTCGATTTCCCCGGTTACGCCGTGGGCGGGGTCAGCGTCGGTGAACCCGAGCCCGAGATGCTGAAACAGGTTGCGGCCACCACGCCGTTCCTTCCGGCCAACAAGCCCCGCTACACCATGGGTCTCGGCAGCCCCCCGCAGCTCCTCAAGATGATCGCGCTCGGCGTCGACATGTTCGACTGCGTCCTGCCGTCCCGCGTCGCGCGCAACGGCCTCGTGTTCACTCCCGACGGCCCGATGAACCTGCGCAACGAGCAGTACCGGACTGACCCGCGGCCGGTCGTCGAGGGACTCGACAACTACACCTGCCGCCATTTTTCCCGCGCTTACCTGCGCCACCTCACGCTCGCCGGCGAGATCCTCAGTTGCACCCTGCTCACGCTGCACAACCTGCACTTCTACCTCGACCTGATGGCCCAGGCCCGTGCCCACCTCGAGGCCGGCGACTACTCGCCCTGGCACCGCGCCTGGATCGAGCGGTACGAGGCGGGGTCCGCAGCGCGCACCGAGCGGCGGTGACCTGATGCCGGGATGGGGATTGGACTGGTCGTGCCTCGCACCCCCGGTGGATTCTGATTGCCGAATCTCGGTCGGCGGGCCGACATAATCGCATAATATCAAATCCGGCTGCGCCTTGGTCGTCCGCCAATCCGCAATCCGCGATCCGCAATCCGCAATTAGAACATGCGCATTCTCGTCACCGGCGGCGCCGGGTTTCTCGGCTCCCATCTTTGCGAACGCCTCCTTCGCGAGGGCCACGAGGTCATCTGCATCGACAACCTGTTCACTGGCCGGAAGAGCAACATCGAACACCTACTCGGAAACCCGCGCTTCGAGTTCGTCCGGCACGACATCATCGACCCGTTCAAGTTCGAGGTGGACCAGATCTACAACCTCGCCTGCCCCGCGTCCCCGCCGCACTACCAGTACAACCCGATCAAGACCATCAAGACGTCCGTGATGGGTTCGATCAACTGCCTCGGGCTCGCCAAGCGACTCAAGGCCCGCGTCTTCCAGGCCTCGACTTCCGAGGTCTACGGCGACCCTCAGGTCCACCCGCAGCCCGAGACCTACTGGGGCAATGTCAACCCGATCGGCAAGCGCTCGTGCTACGACGAGGGCAAGCGGTGCGCCGAGACGCTGTTCTTCGACTACCACCGCGAGAACAAGGTCGATATCCGCGTCGTCCGCATCTTCAACACTTACGGTCCCCGCATGCACGAGGCCGACGGCCGCGTGGTGTCGAATTTCATCGTCCAGGCCCTCCGGGGCGACGATCTCACGATCTATGGCGACGGCTCGCAGACGCGCTCGTTCTGCTACGTCGACGACCTGATCGAGGGCTTCGTCCGGTTCATGGCCCAGACGGAAACCGTCGGCCCGCTGAATCTCGGCAATCCGGGCGAGTTTACGATGAAGCAGCTCGCCGAGGTCACCCTGAAGCTCGTGGGCGGCAAGTCGAAGCTAGTCCACAAGCCGCTGCCCTCCGACGACCCGAAGCAGCGCCAACCCGACATCGCGCTCGCCCGCAAGGTGCTCAAGTGGGCACCCAAGGTGCCACTCGAGGAGGGCCTCAAGCGCACCATCGAATACTTCCGCGGCCGGGTCTGAGCCCCGCGGGAAGGGTTGAAGCTGGCCGGTCGAAAGTTGAAAGGCCGTGTGCCTTTTAACTCGCGGCACTCGGCGTTCAACTCCCACTCAGAAATAGCTCAGCCACGCCTCGCGCCGGCGGCGCTTCACGTCGGCGAACCAGCGGCACGGGCGGTACAGCGCCAGCACGACCGCGGCCCAGACGGCATACACGACCAGCAGGCCGAACCCGGCGCCCGGCGGCGAATTCACCCCCAGCAGCAGAAAGTCGGCGCGACCGAAGCTCGCCTTCGCCCAGACCCACGCGAGCGCATGGATGAGCGGGATGTGCAGCACGTAGTAGAACATCGGCACCCGGCCGTACACCAGCAGCGGCCGCAGCACCGACGGCGTGCCGCCGTCCCACCATGCGAGCAGCAGGCTCGCGGGCCCGAGGGTCATCAGGAGGTAGAGCAGCGACGGCGGATACTTGGTGCAGTCCAGGAAGGACAGCGCCGTGAAAAGTCCGCTGCTCTGGCGGGCCCAATGCGACGGATTGCCGTAGAGATTCGTCCAGCGCAGCAGGACAAAAGCCGCCGTTAGGCCGAGTCCCAGCTGCCACAGCCGGCGCCGGCGCACCGCGGCGTCGAGGCGATACAGTGAGCCGAAGACGTAGCCCAGCGCCATCACGCCGGGCCACGGGAGCAGCGGGTAGAAGGCCCAGAAATGCACCGGGCCGAGGTCAAAGTGGCCGCCGGCATGCAGCACCTGCCACAGCGGCGCCCACGCGCCCCACGCCGCCGGGGCGACGCCATCGAGGGCATTGTGGCCGAGCACGAGCGCCAGCGACAGGATCGTCGTCACGCCCAGCGGTAGCCAGATCAGCGCGGCCAGCGCGATCATCGACCAGCCCAGCGACCACAGGGTCGCGAGCACGAAGAAGCTCAGCGAGACCTTGAACATCCACCCGAACCAAGTCAGCAGCGTCAGCTCGAGGAAGATCAGCCAGGCGCCGCGCGTGACCAGAAACCAGCTCATCTCCGCGCGGCTCCGCCCGCGCGCCAGCGCGAAGCAGACGCCCGTGCCCGCCAGGAACGAGAAGATCGGGGCGCAGAAGTGCGTGATCCAGCGGGTCAGGAAGAGCGGCGCCGTTGTCCGGGCCAGGTCGAGCGGGTCCACGCCCTGGATCGAGCCGAAATGCAGGTAGTCCCGGACGTGGTCGATGGCCATCACGACCATGATGAGGCCGCGCAACAGGTCGACAGACTCCAGGCGGGCGGGCGGCGCCGGGGCTGCAATGGCGGCAGGGGTATCCGTCATGGCAAGGTGGGGTGCCGGAACGCTGGCGATTCCGTCGCCGGTGGCGAGCTGGATTCCGGCGGCGCCCGCCGAATCGTGCCGGTTGAATCGAATCGGCTCCGGCCCGGCGTCCAGCGTCGCCCCAACGTTCTGATAGTCACTGGCCTGCCGCGGTCGGTCCGCCGTCCGATTTGCCATTTGCCAAGCCCCCGGGTGCTCCTATGGTATCGGCCCTTCATGTTGTCCTTTCTGTTCAAACGCTTCGCCGGCCGGCACTACAAAAAGTTCCTGGAGAAGGCCCGCCCCACGGTTGCGCGCGTCAACGAGCTTGAGCAGAGCTACCAGTCCCTCACCGACGAGCAGCTACGCGCCAAGACCGACGAGTTTCGCGCCCGGGTGAAGGCCGGCGAGACCCTCGACCAGATCCTCCCCGAGGCGTTCGCCACCGTCAAGAACGCCGCCCGCCGCCTGGTCGGCCGCACGATCATCGTCTGCGACCACGAGTTGACCTGGGACATGGTCCATTTCGACGTCCAGATCATCGGCGGCCTCGCCATCCATCAGGGCCGCATCGCCGAGATGGCCACCGGCGAAGGCAAGACGCTCGTCTCGACCCTCCCGCTCTACCTCAACTCCCTCAACGGCCGGAACACCCAGCTGGTCACGGTCAACGACTACCTCGCCCGCCGCGACTCCGAGTGGATGGGGCACCTGTACAACTTCCTCGGCGTCTCGGTCGGCTGCATCCAGCAGCAGATGGCCCCCGACCTCCGCCGCGAGATGTACGGCCGCGACATCACCTATGGCACCGCCAGCGAGTTCGGCTTCGACTACCTCCGCGACAACGGCATGGCCACCCGCCGGGAGGACCAGGTCCAGCGTGACCACTGGTACTGCATCGTCGACGAGATCGACTCCATCCTGATCGACGAGGCTCGCACGCCGCTCATCATCTCCGGCCCCGCCCCCGTCGAGCGCGAGCAGCCCTTCACCCGCATCAAGCCCCCGGTCGAGCGCCTCGTCAGCGACCAGACCCGCCTCTGCAACCGCATTGCGTCCGAGGCCAAGGCGATGCTCGAGCAGGCCGGCGTCAGCGAGGACGACCAACTCGTGGCCGCCCGGAAGCTCTTGCAGGTGAAGATGGGCAATCCGAAGAACAAGTTCCTGCTCCGGCTCATGGAGACGCCCGAGTGGCGCAAGCTCCTCGACAAGACCGAGACGGAGATGAACTCGGACCTCAACAAGGACGAGCTCTACCGCCTCAAGGAGGACCTGTTCTACACGATCGACGAGCGCCAGCACCAGGCCGACCTCACCGAGATCGGCCGCAAGGCCCTCCGCCCCGACAATCCCGACGCCTTCGTCCTGCCCGACCTCGCCACCGAGTTCAGCGACCTCGACAAGGACCACGCCTTCACGCCCGAGCAGCGCGAGGAGCGCAAGCTCGCCGCCCAGGCCCGCTACACCGAGGTCTCCGAGGACATCCACGCCATCTCCCAGCTGCTCCGCGCCTACTCCCTCTACGAGAAGGACGTCGAGTACGTCATCCAGGAAGGTAAGGTCATGATCGTCGACGAGAATACCGGTCGCGTCATGCCCGGCCGCCGCTGGTCTGACGGCCTGCACCAGGCGGTCGAGGCCAAGGAGGGCGTCATGATCGAGCGCGAGACCCGCACCTACGCGACGATCACCATCCAGAACTACTTCCGCATGTATGAGAAGCTGGCCGGCATGACCGGCACGGCCGAGACGGAAGCCACCGAGTTTCACGACATCTACCGCCTCGCGGTGCAGGTCATCCCGACCAACAAGCCCTGCATCCGCATCGACCGGAACGACTCGATCTTCAAGACGCGACGCGACAAGTACGCCGCCGTCGTGCGCGAGATCGAGTCCGCCCACCAGCGGGGCCAGCCCGTGCTGGTCGGCACCGTCTCGGTCGAGTCGTCCGAAATCCTTTCGCGCATGCTCAAGCGCGCGGGCGTCGTCCACACCGTCCTCAACGCCAAGTTCCACCAGCAGGAGTCCGAGATCGTCGCCCGCGCGGGCCAGCGTAGCGCCGTCACGATCGCCACCAACATGGCTGGCCGCGGCACCGACATCAAGCTGGGCGAGGGCGTCCGCGAACTCGGCGGCCTCTACGTCATCGGCACCGAGCGCCACGAGTCCCGCCGCGTCGACCGCCAGCTGCGCGGCCGCTGCTCGCGCCAGGGCGACCCGGGCCTCACCAAGTTCTTCCTCTCCCTCGAGGACGACCTGATGCGCCTCTTCCTCCAGGGCAACCTCGCGTCGCGCCTCATGGAGGGCTCGATGAAGGAGGGTGAGGAGCTCGAGCACCCGTGGCTCAACCGCTCCATCGAGTCCGCCCAGAAGAAGGTCGAGCAGCAGAATTTCTCCATCCGCAAGCGCCTGCTCCAGTACGACGACGTGCTCAACCAGCAGCGCGAGGTCGTGTACGGGATCCGCAACGCCGCCATCCACGCCGAGCGCCCCAAGACCATCATCTTCGAGCAGGTCGAGGAGGAGATCCTCAACCGGCTCGAGGCCGCCGGCTTCGGCGAGAAGACCGGCGCCGTCCCGGCCGCGGTCGAGAGCCTCGTCGGCTGGGTCAACTCCCACTTCCCGATCTCCCTCCGCGTCGACGAGCTCGCCGGCAGCGACGTCGAGGCCCTCGGCCGCCTGGTCATCGAGCGCATCCAACGGGCCTACGCGATCAAGGAGTCGGCCGAGGTTCCCGAGGCGCTGGGCTCGCTCGAGCGCTATGTCGTGATCAACGCCATCGATCACCATTGGCAGGAGCACCTCACCGAGATGGAGGACCTGCGCAAGAGCATCGGCCTGCGCAGCTACGGCCAGAAGGACCCGCTCGTCGAGTACAAGTCCGAGGCCTACCGTTTCTTCGAGGAGCTGATGAACAACGTCCGCCTGCAGATCTGCACCGGCCTGTTCCGCAGCGCGTCCAATCTCGAGTCGTTCGAGAACATGCTTGCGCTCCTCAGCCGCACCGCGCGCGCCGTCGGCCCCACCGACGCCCCCGCCGCCTCCGCCCCGCGCGTCGAGACCACCACGACCGCGACCACCGGCGGCACCACCGCCGGCGGCGAGCGCGAGATCCAGCTCCCCAAGGTCACCGTCCGCCGCGAGACCCCCAAGGTCGGCCGCAACGACCCGTGCCCCTGCGGCAGCGGCAAGAAATACAAGAACTGCCACGGCGCTTGATCCCCTGCGGGAAGACGAACTCCGGAGGAGTGGCTCATCGTCCGACCCCTTCGATGTTCGACGTCCGGCGTTCGAGGTTCGCCGTTCGCCTTCCCCGGAGTTGAACGTTGAAAGATGAGAGTCGAGCGTTGAGCGTTCCCTGCCGTGCCCGACTCTCCGTCACCGACGACTGATCCCTACGCGCCGCAGCCGACGCTCTGGGACCGCTATCCGGACGCGATCGCCGCCGTGATCGTCTTCGGTCTCACGGCGCTGCTTGGCGTGCTGTCGTTTCCGCCGTTCCAGATGCCGGAATTTGCGTACGCGATGCTCGTGCCGGCGCTGTTCTGGGCCTATCTCCGCCCGCCGTTCCGCCTCTTCGCCCTGACCGTGCTCGGCGCGCAGGCCGTCGCGTGGACGATCGTGCTGGGCTGGCTGCACCATGTGACGTGGCTGGGCCTGTTCCTGCTCGGGCCGTTCATCGGCGGGTGGGTCGGCAGCTGGTTCCTCCTCGCCTGGTGGACCCTGCCGCGGATCGTCGGCCGGCCGACGCCCGTGCGCCTGGTCGCCATTCTCGGCCTCGCCGGCGCCTGGGTCGTGATCGAGTGGACCCGGTCGTGGCTGCTTAGCGGCTTTCCGTGGCTGACGCTCTCGGCGAGCCAATGGGAGCGCGCCAGCATCCTCCAGATCGCCGCCTATACCGGCGCGTGGGGCGTCTCATTCGTCCTCGTGATGATGAACCTCGGGTTCGCCGCCTACGCGCACCGGCTCTTCCGCGAGGGCGAGACCGGCCTGCGCAAGCGCAGCCAGGAGTTCTTCCTCGCGATGTTTCTCCTGCTGGTCTGCCTCTGCGTGCACGTGCAGGAGTCGTTCAACCGGCTCCGCTTCAGCGTGCCGCTCGGCCGCTTCGCCTTTGTCCAGCCGTACATCCCGCAGGACGTGAAGTGGGACCCGGCGAAGGGACCCGGCATCCTGCAGGTACTGGAGGACACCACCCTCAGGGCCGCGGCGACGCTGCCGGATGCGATCCTTTGGCCGGAGGCGACGACCCCCTGGGCCGTGCGCGGCGACCCCGATGCCCGCGCCTTCGTCGAGTCGCTCGCGCGGCGCGCCCACGCGCCCCTGCTGCTCGGCTCCGTGGCCGTCGAGTCTGACCACACCCCGAACGAGGCGTGGTACAACGGCGTGTTCGCCGTTGATCCCGTGACCGGCCTCCAGACGGCCTACTACGCGAAGCGCCACCTCGTGCCGTTCGGCGAGTATGTCCCGCTGCGTCCGATCCTCGGCTGGCTCTCGAAATTCGTCCCGATCGGCGACGATTTCGCGCACGGTCTCGACTCGTCGCCGCTGGTCGTGCCGATCGCCGGCAACGCCGTGACCTTCGGACCGCTGATCTGCTACGAGGACATCTACCCGCAGCTTGCGCGGGAGAGCGCCCTGGCTGGCGCCGATGTGCTCCTGGTCCAGACCAACAACGCCTGGTTCGGCGAGGGTGGGGCGGCTTACCAGCATGCGGCGCACTCGGTGTTGCGCGCCGTCGAGACCCGCCGCCCGGTGCTGCGTTGCGGCAACGGCGGCTGGAGCGGCTGGATCGACGAATTTGGCAGCATTCGCGCCAAGCTCGTGAACGAGGACGGCTCCATTTATTTCCGCGGCACGCAGACCATCGCCGTCACCCGCGACGCCCGCTGGATCGGCCGGCCTACGTTCTATGTGCTGCACGGCGACTGGTTCGTCGCAGTCTGCGCCGGCCTCGTGCTTTTCGGCTACCTGCTGCTCCGCACCCACCGCCCCGCCCCCGTCACCCCGCCACCCGAAGACTGACCTGTTCGCCGGGCGCAGGGCTGGGTATTGCCACCAAGGTCACGAAGCGCACGAAGCCCGGACCATCAGGTCTTCTCGCCCTCCGCGGGCTTGGCGGTGAAATGGATCGACGGTCCGGCTTTTTTGTTGCCGCGAAGTCCGCCAGGGCCGCGAAGCAGCCCAGATCGGTCTTCGGGCCCTTCGTGTTCTTCGTGGCAACCAAGGCCACCCGGTCACTTCCGGCGCGGCCCGCGGGTCTTCGTTGGTTTCGGTTCGGTCTGCGCCGGCTCTGGCGTTGCCTTGCGTCGCAGTCCCAGCGACGCCGCGGTCGGGCGGGGGCGTGGCCGGCCGCCGTGGAGGCTTGGCAGCCATGGTGATCCCAGCATGCGGCAGGCGTCGCACATCGCGCGGCCACGAGAGCCGAGGATTTCGCGGCTGACAACCCCGTTCCCCGAGGCCCAAATGGGTCTGCCATGACCCCGAAACAACTCCGCCGCGCCGTCGAGGCGCTTGAAACCTTCAACGTCGAGACGCCCTCGTGGGGCTTTGCCGACACGGGCACGCGCTTCGGCAAGTTCTTCCAGGATGCCGCAGCGATCGACATGAACGACAAGCTGGCCGACGCCGGCCAGGTGCACGCCGTCACCGGCTGCTGCCCGACCGTCGCGACGCACGTGCTGTGGGACTTTACCCCGGGCGAGGATCCGCGGAAGGTGGTGCGGCTCGCGCGGAAGCACGGGGTGAAGCTTGGCGCCATCAATCCCAACGTCTTTCAGGACCAGTGCTACAAGTGGGGCTCGTTCGGTCACAACGACCCCGCGGTCCGGCGCCAGGCGCTGCAGCATTGCTTCGACTCCGTCGCCATCATGAAGGCCGTCGGCAGCGAATATCTCTCGCTCTGGTTTGCGGACGGCACGAATTACCCGGGCCAGGGCAGCATCCGCGAGCGCAAGGGTTACTTCACCGACTGCCTCCGGGCGCTGCATCAGAAGCTCGGCCCGAAGCAGACGATGCTCGTCGAGTACAAGCCCTTCGAGCCGGCCTTCTACCAGACCGACATCGCCGACTGGGGCATGGCGTATCTGCTGTCCAAGCGCGCCGGCCCGCGCGCCAAGGTGCTGGTCGACACCGGCCACCACTACAGTGCGCAGAACATCGAGCAGATCGTGGCTTGGCTGCTCGACGAGGACATGCTCGGCGGCTTCCACTTCAACGACCGCCGCTACGCCGACGACGACCTCACGCTGGGCTCGATCGACCCATACCAGATTTTCCGGATCTTCCACGAGATCCACTCCTTCGCCGCCGACCGCGGCCGCCTGCCGAAGATCGCCTACATGGTCGACCAGTGCCACAACGAGAAACCCAAGGTCGAGGCGATGATCCAGACGGTGGTGATTGCCCAGGAACTTTACGCGAAGGCCGCGCTGGTCGACCACGACCGGCTCCGGGCCGCCCAGGCGAAAAACCGCGTCATCGATGCGGAGCTGCTGCTGAAGCAGGCATTCTTCACCGACGTCACGCCGGCGGTCGCCGCCTGGCGCCGGCGCCACCGCCTGCCCGCCGATCCGCTCGCCGAGCACCGGCGCAGCGGCTATGAGCGCCACGCCGCCGCGGATCGCCGCGCCCGCCGCCGCGCCCTCGGCATTGTCCGCGGCGGCAGCTTCGCCTAAGCGGCTCGCCGCCCGCGCGGTGAGGCGGAGTTCGAAATTCGGAATTCGGTGGTTGGACCGGGGAATGCGCCCGGCGCAATTACACCAATCCGCTGTGCGGTGCCGAATCCCGATCTCCCAAGCTCCGCTACCGTCCGCCGCCTTCGCCCGCGTGCACGGAGAACTTCATCCCCCGGATCACGCGCGCGGCCACCCCGGGCAGCAGGCGCTTGAGGAGGATTGCCCATCGCTCGGTGCCGCCGATGGCGATTTCCTCCCGGCCGCGCGCGACCGCGTCGAGCGTCGCCCGGGCCACCCGCCCGGGGCTGATCCCGCGCTCGTGCGTCGCATCCGTCACGCCGTGCTTTTCGCCGCGGGGTCCGACCGCGTTGGCGGAAACTTGGGTCAGCACGTAGCCGGGACAGACGAGCGTGACCTTGATGCCTTCCCGCCAGACTTCCGCGCGGAGCGAATCAAAGTAGCCGTGCAGCGCGTGCTTGGCCGCAGCATAGGTCGAACGGCCCGGCGTGCCGACGTAGCCCATCACGCTGCTGATGACCACCACGTGCCCCGCGCGCTGCTCCAGCATGCCGGGCAGCACGGCCTTCGTCAGGGCCACCGGCCCGAAATAGTCGACCTCCATCAGCGCCCGCTCGACCTCCAGCGTCGCGTCCAGCGCCAGCGCCCGCTGGCTCACCCCGCCATTGTTGACCAGGATGTCGATCCGGCCCGCCAGTTGTCGGACCTCCGCCACGATCCCCGGAAAGGTTGGGGCGCGGGCGAGGTCCAGCGGAACGCACCAGTGCTCGGCCGCCCGCGGCAGGGCCTGCCGCACGCGCTCCAGCTCCGCCGGCCGGCGACTCGACAGCACGACCCGCGCGCCCTCGCCGGCGAACGCGTGCGCCAGCGCCTCGCCGATGCCCGACGACGCCCCCGTGATCCACACGACCCGGCCCCCGAATCGATCCATGCGCCCGCCACCCTACGCCGCGCCGCCGTCGTGTCACGTATTACGTGACACGACGGCGGGGGTGGGGGCCAACTGCGGTGTTTATTCACCACCAAAGGTGACTGCGGGCCATTGCCAACCCGGGAGGAAGCTGCGAAAGTGGTGTTCATGAACCACCCCAAGGCGCTGACCGCGCAGCAGATTCGTTTTTTTCACGAGGAAGGCTACCTGATTGTCCCGGACGTGTTTGATCCCGCGGACCTCGAGCCGCTCCGCCGGGAGCTGGACAAGGAGATCGACCGCAAGGCGCGCGAGCTCCACGCCGCGGGGAAGCTTGCGAACCTGCATGCGGAACTCGATTTCGACCACCGGCTCGCCGCGATCTACCGCGACGCGAAGGAGAACGGCGAGGCGATCATGCGCCATCTCGAGGGACTGCGCGGCGGCGGGTTTCACGCGCCGGAGATGTTCGAGGTGATCGCGCATCGGCGGCTCCTGAAGAAGGTTGCCGGCCTGCTGGGCTCCGAGGAGATCGTGGCCTCGTCGGTCTACCGCATCCGGCCGAAGCTCCCCAACATCGGGCGGGGCGTCGTGCCCTGGCACCAGGACAGCGGCTACTTCACGCCGCTGTGCGACCGGCAGCTTATCATCACCTGCTGGATTCCGCTGGTGGATGCGACGGTGGAGAACGGCTGCATGCAGATTCTTCCGCGGACCCATCAGGGCGCGGTTGCGACCCACCACACCGGGGGCAACGCCGGCTTCCTGGTCATCAAGGACGAGAACCTGCCCGACGATCCGCGCAAGGCCATCACGGCCGCGTGCCCGCGCGGCGGCGTGGTGTTCATGACGAACCGGACGCCGCATTGCTCGACGCCGAACTACTCGGACCACATCCGCTGGAGCGTCGACCTCCGCTACCAGTCCGCCGAGGCCCCGAACAACGTCGGCCTCTGGCCCGAGACGATCGACGCCGAGGGCAAGGCCGACGACGAGTTCTACGCCAAGGGCAACATCGCGTGCTACCCGCCCGAGGCCGACTTCCTGGTCGCGAGCGCCCGGCACCCGGAGCAGGTCACCGACTACGCCGAGTACGCCCGCCGCCGCGAGGTGTTCGACAAGGTGAAGCCGAATTTCTCGGTGATCCGCCGCTGGCCGCAGGGCGTGGCGGGCGCCTAGCGCGCCGCCGGCCGCCGGGTCCCGGCGTGCTGCCGCCGCCACTCGCGCGGCGTCACGCCGTACGCGCGCCGGAACAGCGTGCTGAAATGCTGCGAGGAGCTGAAGCCGTGCTGCAGCGCGGCCTTGGTCACGTCGAAATTCGGCTGCCGCAGCGCCAGCCGCGCCGCATCCAGCCGCAGCTGGAGATGGTGCGCCGCCGGGCTCACGCCCACCTCGCGCCGGAACTGCGTGCAGAAGTGCGGCACGCTCCGCGCCGTGGCCATCGACGCGAGGTCGCGCAGCGGAATCCGCCGGTCGAGGTGCTGCTCCATGTACGCCACCGCGCGCTGCACCGCGAAGGAGTAGGGCAGGGCGGTCGGGACCGGCGCGCGGCCCTCGCCCGCGTGCAGGCGCTGCGCCACCAGCGCGATGAACAGCTCCAGGTACGCCAGGATCGTCTCCCGGCGGTCGGGGTGGTGCGCGATCACCTGCGCCACGAGGCCCCGCAGCACGGGCTCGACCTCCGGGCAGCTGCTCAGCGTCCGCACCTCGCGCCGCCGTAGCTCCTGGGCCAGCCGGCGCGCACTCGGCCCGAGCTGGTCGAGCTTGAGCCCGACCCACAGGTGGTGGTTCTCGGGATTCCCCGCCGACCCCGTGCCGTGCTTCTCGTGCGGATAGGTGAGGTAGACATCGCCCATCGCCTGGGTCGTGACCTCCCCGCCCGCGCGCCAGGACGCCTTGCCGCGGGCCAGATAGAGGAACTCGAACCCCGGGTGCGAGTGGGGCTTGAGGTGATGGCCCCGGCAGCAGAGCGCCTCCCCGCAGTGGGTCAGCGCCGGCAGGTCGTCCACCGGGTGCTCGTAGACGTAGCCGCTGATGATCTGGGGGTCGCGCAGGACTCTCATGGGCTCGGCTCGGAGTGCACTTTATTCTGGGATGACGTAATATCCTGTACATTTCCACCGCAAAATCTGAACGCGGGGCGCGGGCTTTCCCGCTATTGTCGCCCCGCCTTTTCCCTGAACCTGTCCCTCCCCATGTCCACCGCCACCGCCGCCAATCCCTATCGCCTCACCGCCGCCCAGCAGAAGTTCTACCACGAGAACGGCTACTTGCTCGGCCTCCCCCCGATTTTCTCCCGGGAGGAGATGGCGAAGATCAATGCCGAGCTGCCCAATCTCCTCGCCCTGCTGAAGCCCGGCGAGACCTCCAAGGACATCCGCGAGTGGCACGAGACGAGCACCTATCTGTACGAAATCGTGATGAATCCGCGGATCCTCGACCTCGTCGAGGGCGTGCTCGGGCCGAACTTCTACGCCTGGGCCAGCAACTTCTTCATCAAGGAGCCGCACAACCTGGCCACCGTGGGCTGGCACCAGGATGCCTACTACTGGCCGATGGCGCCGCATCATTCCGTGACCGTCTGGCTCGCGTTTGACGACGTTGACGAGGAGAACGGCGGCATGAAGCTGCTGCCGGGTTCACACCGCGGCGGCCTCATCAAGCATCGCCGCTCGTCGCAGACCCAGTCGGTGCTCTCGCTCGAGCTGGAGGACGGCTCCGACTTCGACGCCTCGAAGTCCGTGCAGTTCCGCCTCAAGGCCGGCGAGTGCTCGCTCCACGACGACCGCGCGATCCACGGCTCCCCCGGCAATCCTTCGAACCGCCGGCGCGCCGGCCTTACCATCCGGTACTCGGGCACCAACGTGAAGAACGACCTGTCGGTGAACCCGAACTTCAAGATCTACCTGTGCCGCGGCGTGGACGAGTTCCGCCACAACCCGTACGGCACGTCGCCCACCCAGCGCTACGGGCGCCCCAGTTTCAAGCCGGTGAGCAACGAGGAAGCCGGCAAGGGCTGAACGGCGGGCCGCGCCCGCCGCGGAGAGCGCAGTTTGCCGATGGGAGATCGAATACCCTTGCGCCCGCGGCCAAGGTTTTCGAACTCCCATCTACCCGTTCCCAGCTCCGCCGTTCCGCCGGCGCGGGACGGCTCCATCCATGCCCCCGACCCAGCTGTTCGAACTGACGCCCGCCGAGTCCATGTTCGCGCCGTTCCACGACGGAACGGTCGCCGAGCAGCTGCCCCTCACGCTGGAAGCGGGCGCCGCCCGGGGGCTTCGGCGCGACTTTGGCTGGGACGGCACCAAGATTTCCTGGGACCTCGCGGCGCCGGGCCAGGTGGCGGCGCGCTTCGCGATGGCGGTGTCCGGCCTGCCGGAGCGCTTCGACCATTTTGTCTTCTGCCACGTCGCGCCGGCCCACGTCACCCTGACGTTCGAGGCCTGCCGGGGTGGCCGGTGGTCCCCGCTGGGCGAGCCCGTGGCGGGCCGCGGTCGGCGCCATGAGCTGACCCGGCCGATCGGCGAGCGGCCGGTGGAGGCAGTGCGGGTCACCCTGACCGCCACCGCGGCGGCGCCCGTCCATCTCAGCCTCCAGTGGTGGGGCCTCGCGCGCGCGGCGCTGGTGGCCGAGCTCGCGGCGGCGCGGCCGCGGTACGACGGACGCTGGACCGGCCTGATCCTCCCGCCGGAGGAGTGGCCCGAGCCGCGGCTCGCCCGCGGCCTGCTCTTCGACGTGGGCGACCTGCCGGCCCTCCGCGCCAAGCGCGCGGCGCCGTACTGGGCGGAACACTGGCGGCTCCTCGAGGAGCGGGCGCAGCAGTACCTCGGGCGCTCGCCCGAGGACCAGCTCGACGACTATCTGCCGCAGACCGACCAGCGCTACATCCGCGCCCGCGAGGCCGGCCGCGCCACGTATTTCTCCGAGCCGTTGATCCTCGGTTTCGTTGGCCTCGTGAACGGCGACCGGGCGCTCGGCTTCCACGCGCTGCGCTACCTGATGTGCCTCCTGCACACGACGTCCTGGGCCCAGTCGGCCGAGAGCCGGGCGCGGGGCAGCGTGTGGGACCAGCGCTGCTTCAACGAGGAGATGGCGACCACGGCCGCGGCGCTGCTCCTCGACTGGTACGACTTCGCGCTCACGCCGCGCGCGCGCTACCTCGCGCAGCAGGTGCTCTGGGACAAGGGCCTCGCGGTGATCGAGCGCGACATGCTCAAGTGGGACTACCTCTACACGATGAACCAGGGTCCCTGGTTCTGCCGCGCGCGGCTGCTGGCCGGCCTCTACCTCGAGACCGTCTGGCCGCGCATGCGGGCGCACACGGAGCTCGCGCTGGGCGACCTCCAGGCGGGCATGGCCAACTACCTCCTGCCCGACGGCGGCACGGATGAGGGCCTGGGCTATTTCTCCGTGACCCTGCACGCGGTCCTGCCCGGGCTGATCGCCTACGCCCGGGCCCGCGGCCAGGCGGTGGCCCCGCTGCTGCCGCCCCAGTTCGTGCACACCGAGGCGTTCGTGGCGGCGCTGTCGGCGATGGAGCCGGGCAAGGTGATCACCGAGGGCGACAACACCACCGACCTCGTCGTCGGCGACACCGTGGCGCTGCTGGCCGCCATCTACCCGGCCAGCGTGTATGCGCGGGTCGCCGGCGCGTGCCTGACCCGCCGGCGCCCGCCGGGCTACTACGACCAGTATTTCACGGAGGGCGTGTTCGCCTTCGTCGCCGGTCCCACGCGGCTGGCGGTCCCCGAGAGCATCGTGCCGGAATTCGCCCGGCTGCCGCAGACCGGCCACCTGACCAGCCGGCGCCACACCGCCGCGGGCCGCACGGTGCGCCTGCACGTCGTGGGCGCCAAGGCCCGGGCCTCGCACACCCACCTCGACAAGGGCTCGTTCCTGCTCGAGCTCGACCGGTTCCCGGTCCTGCTCGACCGCGGCCAGGTGCGCTACGACGACCTGCGCACCCAGTTGCTCAAGCGGACCGAGCTGCACAACACGCTCACGCCGGTAACCGCCGAGGGCATCTATCTCAACCAGGGCAGCGTCGAGCAGGCGGTCATCCCGGAAGGGGAGGGCGACGCGCGGCGCCTGCGGGTCCGCGTCGACCTCGGACATGTCTGGCGCGGTGTCATGGCGTCCTGCATCCGCGAGATCAGCGCCGACGAGCCCGAGGTCTTCTCGGTCCGCGACCGCGGCGAACTGCTGGCCCCGTCCGCGCTGGCCTTCAATCTCAACACCCGGGTGCCATGGGAGATCCAGGGACGCACCGCCGTGCTGCGGGTCGACGGCTGGGAACTCGCCTTGGCCGCGCCCTGGGCGGACGAGATCTGTCAGCAGGAGGACTCGATCGACTTCCGCCTCGAGCCGGTCTGGCACCTCGAGGCCCGGCTCCACTCGGCGCGGGCCTTCGACCTGCTCACCACGTTTACCTGCCGCCCGCTTTAGGCCGCGCCGTTCGCGCGCAACGGGGTGGGCGGCTCTCTCCCGGGCTTGGCGGGGACTGGACTGCCCGCGGGAATATTCGCGAATATCGGGTTTGAAAACCGGGCGCGGCGGACGTTGGTGGGGACGTCATGCATCGCATCCTTCTCCTGGGCCTGTGGCTGGCGGCCGTCACCGCCGGCGCCGCGAAAACCGCGCCGGACGTCCGGCGCCTCGCGGGGATCTGGCGCTACGACCCGGCGCACAGCACCGAACTCAGCGCGTGGGGCGCGCTGCGGCTGATCATCACCGTGGACGGCAGCCAGGTCACGCTCACGCGCCAGTACGCCGCCGGGCGCCGCACCTATGACGAGGTGACGCCGCTCGACCTGACCCGGCCGGTCAACGTCGTGCCCGTCGCTTGGTGGCCCGACAACCGCCACCTCGGTGCCTACATCGGCGGGGACCGGACCAAGCGCATCCGCACCGAGGTGCTCGACGACGGCCGGCTCCTGCGCACCAGCGCCGACCTCGTGCTGGCCACCCAGCAGGGCGAACGCGCGGTCAACATCCTGAGCGACTACCGCGTCTCGGCCAACGGCGCCCAGCTCACGCTCATCGAGCTGCGCAGCACCCGCAACGACCCCATCGTGTATGTGTTCAAGCGGGTCACGGATGAGGCGGCTGACGCGGCCACCGCCAAGGGCCGGGCCGAATGACCCCGGAGGCAATCACCATGAAGCCCTGCTCCCTTCCCCGTTGGCTGGTGCTCGGCGCGGTCCTGGCCGCGTTGCCGGCGCTGGCCCAGCCCATCCCCGCCAAGGTCAGCCGCGCGCCGGCCACCGCGACCATCATTCCCCTGTCGTCGAACTGGCGCCTCGACGGCGACGTGCCGGTGCACGCGCTGCTGATCTCGCTGCAGGGCCTCGCGAACCGGGAGGCGCCCCGGGTCTACCTGGAGTATCCCGCCGACTGGCAGTGGGAGATCGTGCGGCCGCTCGAGGGTTTCCTTGAGCGCCGCCACGGCGTGAAGTTCGAGCGGCTCGGGCAGGACGATGCCGATGCGGCGCTCGCGCGCTTCGGGCGCTACGCGAAGGGCTACGTCGTCTGGGATCGCGCGGTGCGCGCCTCGCTGATCGTCGCTTTCACGATCTCGGGCGTGGAGGACGCCGTGGTCGTGAGCCCCGACCTGATCCCGCTGGCGGAGAAGCACGGCCTGAAATGCGTCGCGGACCTGCGCGGCAGGTTCGCCGGTCAGCCCGACCATGCGATCTACCAGTGGGCCTATGACCACTACTGGGCGCGGTGTTCCCGCGACTACTACGTGCTGCTCGGCGGCCATGCGGGCGCGGAAATGCAGCCGGGCATCGCCGACTTTGGCGTCAAGCAGCGGGCGTTCTTCACCGACCTGTCGGCCAACCCGAAGCACCCCGAGGAACTCGCGCTCGAGCGGAAGATCCTCGGTGGCCAGCACCCGGCGAGCATCGTCGTCGGCTGGCACTCGTACGGCAAGGACACCGAGGGCCAGCACACCACGCTGGTCGGCAACTACGGGCTGAAGATGGAAGGCCTGCACAATCTCCCGAACGTCTCGTTCACCTGCCAGATCCCGCTTACGCCGGACTTCAAGTTCACGAACAACCATCACGTCGCGCCCGGCGCCCGCCTCCAGGCGGAACCAAAGGTCTACGTCTGCGCCGTTGCGACCGACTCGATGGGCATCGGGGCCTGGACCAAGCCGGGCCGCGGGAAGATCCCGTACACCTGGCAGGTCACCATGAACTGGGCCTGGATGAATCCGCCGGCGCTGCAGTTCTTCTATGAGGACCGCACCCCGAACGACTACTTCATCGCCGGGCTCAGTGGCCCGGGCTACATGTACCCGAAGGCGATCCCGGCCGACAAGTTTCCGGCCCTGATGAAGGATGCCCGCGCGCTGATGGCGCAGCTCGACCTGCGCGTGATGGAGATCATGGACTATTCCGAGGGCAACCGGCACGTGGGCAACACCGACCTCCCAAAGGCGGTGGTCGACCGGTACTATCACGAGTTCCCGGACGCGATCGGCTTCATCAATGGCTACGGCACCGCGCGGACCTACGACCTGCGCGACGGAAAGCCGCTGATCAGCTACGACTACTACCTCGACGTGAACCGCTCGGTGCGCGACGCCGCGGCCGACCTAGAGGAACTGATCCAGCTCAACCCGCAGCGACCGTACTTTCTCCTGCTGCACATCCGCGAGCGCAATACAGTCGAGAAGGTCACCGAGATCCTCCACTCACTTACCGAGCCGGTCGAGGTGGTTCCGCTGGATGTCTTGCTCAAGCTCGCCGCGAGCGCGCCAACCTACCGCACCCATTACCAGGAGCCGGCGGACCCGATCAGCCCGAATCCGTAGGGGCCGGCGTCAGTCGGTCGCGCGGGGCTTGAGCCGGGAGTTGACGGTGGCATGTGGGCGGGGTGCCCTCACCCCGCTCCCGCGCTGGCGGGTGAGGATACCCGCTCCAGGCCATGGGTGGCCCGGGCAGGGGCGCCTATTTCTTCCCGTCCTGGGACGAGGTGAGTTCGCGCGCCTTTTCCTTCACGGCCGCCGCGGCCTCCTCGGTCTTCTCGGCGACGGCGTGGCCGACCTCGATGGACTTTTTCTTCACCTTGGCCGCCGTTTCCTCGGTGACCTCCTTGGTCGCCGCGTAGGCTTCCCGGGACTTTTCCTTGGTGACCTCGACCGCGTGGCGGGTGCCGTCGGCGGTTTTCTCGTAGGCCTCGACCGACCACTCCTTCGTGGCCGTGGCGGCGCGCTTGGTGGCGTCGGCCGCGTCGGAGGCGGCGTCCTTGATGGCGGTCTTGGCCTGGTCGAGCTTGCTGGGTTCCTCGGCGCGCAGCGTGGCGGCCGCGGCGAGGGCGAGGAGGGGCAGGGCGAGACGATGGAGGTGCATGGCGCGATGGGGACGGAATGAAAGTGGCGGTGCCGGGGACATTGACAACACTTGCGGGCATTGGTGCCCAGGACTAGCGTGCGTGCATGACCGCGACCGCCGCCCAGTACACGCCCCGGGAGGAACTGGCCAATGTCCTCACGCACGCGTTTGGCCTGCTGCTGAGCATCGTGGGACTGGTCCTGCTGGTGTCGTTTTCTGCCCAGCGCGCGGATGCGTGGACGGTGACGAGCACGGCGATCTTTGGCAGCACGCTGGTGCTGCTCTACACGACGTCCACGCTGTACCACAGTTTCCGCGAGGAGAACCTCAAGCGCCTGATGCGGAAATTCGATCACGCGGCGATCTTCCTCCTGATTGCGGGCACCTACACGCCGTTCCTCCTGATCAGCCTGCGCGGTCCCTGGGGCTGGAGCCTGTTGGGCGTGGTGTGGGGTTTGGCCGTCGTGGGGGTGGCGCTGAAATTCTGGTTCACCGGCCGCTTCCGGCTGCTGTCCACGCTCATCTACGTCGGCATGGGCTGGCTCGTGGTCGTCGCGATCCGCCCGCTGATCCATGCCCTGCCTGCCGGCGGCCTCTGGCTGCTTTTCGTCGGCGGCGTCTGCTACACGGGTGGCGCGGTGTTCTATCTCATGAAGCGCGTGCCCTACCACCACGCCATCTGGCATCTGTGGGTGCTCGCCGGCAGCGCGTGCCACTGGGCCGCGGTGTTCGGGTACCTGACGGGACCGGCCTGAGCGGGTCAGGCTAGGGGCTCGCGGCCGGGGCGGGCAGCCGGACCGCGCGCTGGTCGCGCCCGTTTTGGTGCAGCACCAGCGCGGTGATCTCGCCCTGGGCATTGCGCTCGAACGTCAGCGCCGCGGGCACGACATCGTAGACAAAGTGGTCGGGCCGGTCGCAAAAGACCGGGAAGGCGGATTGGCCAATCAGCTTGGCGAACACCTGCTCGCCGCGCGCCGTGACGTCAAACTGCAGCGGCGGGCGTTCGCCGTACCGGCCCTCGTAGTCGCGCGCCTCGTCCGAGGTCAGGAAACGCACGGGTGGAACCGGCTCCTCCACGCGCGGGGCGCGGATCTCGCGGCCGTTCTGGTGGAGCACCACCGCCGTGATGTGGCCGGCGGCGTCGCGTTCGAACTGGTACTCGGCCTCGACCACCCGCAGAAAGAAACGGTCTTGGCCGGCGTGGAACACCGGGAGGAACGCCTGCGCGGTGAGCCGGCCCCGGAGCCGACCGGTGTTGTCGATCACGAACGTGAATCGGCGATGGGCATCCATCGCGTAGACCCCGACATACTCCGTCAGGCGCTTGACCGGAAGGAGTTCTTCCGCGCGCCCCGCCTGGGCGTTGCCCGCCGGGCTCGGCGGGCGGCGGACGGAACCAACAATGCGCGCGGGCTCGACGGTGTCGTTGTTAAGCAGGAGCACCGTGGCGCGGTGAAGCGACGGCACCAGCTCCAGGTACGACCGGGTCCCGCCCGTGCCTCCGCTGTGGTTGTAAACGGTGACGCCGTTGCGCTCGGCGATCAGGAGGTTCAGCCCGATGTGCCCGCGGGCGCCGTAGGCGGCGCGGGGCTGGCGCGCCAGTTCCCACGCGGCGGCGAGCGCGGGATCCTTTGGTTCCAGCAGCGCCTGCGCCAGGCGCGCCAGGTCGGCGGCCGTGGAGTGCAGCGCGCCCGCGCCCGCGAAAGTGGGGAGGTGCCACGGCGGGACCGCGAAGCTGCCCGAATGCGGCGGCGCGAGCCGGTCGCGCTGCTCCGGGCTCAGGTCGATCACGGTGTCCATCAGGCCCAGCGGCCCGGCAATCCGGACCGCCACCAGCTCCGCATAGGACCGTCCGAAGATGCGCTCGAGCAGGTGGCCCAGCAGCCCGACACCCAGGTTGGAATAGGACGCCGGCTGCGGCGCCGGTTGCTCCGGCTGGTACTCGCGAAGGAAAGCGTACAGCTGCCCGACGGTGTAGTCGGCATAGGGATCATTCTGGTCGGCCGGGTGAAAGTTGGCCGGCAGCGACGGCAGGCCCGACGTGTGCGTCGCGAGTTGCTCGAGCGTGATGGCCGCCGTACCGGGCTTCAGCACCACCTCGGCCGGCAGAAATTTCCCAATCGGATCGGTCAGCTTCACCTTGCCCTCATTCACCGCTTCGGCGAGCAGCAGGCCGGTGAAGACCTTCGTGATGGAGCCGATCTCAAAGATGATTTTTTCCGGCGGCAGCCCGTCGTGCGGCCCGGGGCGGCCCGCATTGCCGTAGGTGACGCGGTCGCCGTCGACCTCCGCGAGCACGAAGCCGCCCGCGGCGAGGCCGGCCGCGGCGCGTTCGACCGCCGGCAGCACCGCGGCGGTTTCCGTGGTGGGGACGGCCGGGGCGCCGGCCCCGGGCGCGGCGTGGGCGAGAAGGGGCAGGAGCAGGGTGAGGCCGAGACGTTTCATGACCGGGAGGAAAGTCACCGGTTGAGCCACCACACGGTGCCGTTGAGCACGGAGGCGAAGCTCACCCAGGCGAGATAAGGCAGCCAGAGGACTCCGGCCACACGATCCAGTCGCCAGAATCGGACCTGCAGCACGACGAGACAGGACCAGAACACCACCACCTCGGCGAAGGCGCCGCCGGGGCTCCGCGCCCCGAAAAAGAGCAGCGACCAGAGGGCGTTGAGCGCGAGGCTCACTCCAAATCCGGCCAGGGCACCGGCGGCGCCCGGCTGGGTGCGCCTCAGCCACACGCGCCATGCCGCCACGCTCATCAGCGCGTAGAGCAGCGTCCAAACCGGAGCGAACACCCACGGCGGGGGATTCCACGCGGGCTTGGCCAGCGTCGGGTACCAGGTCTGCACCGAAGTGCCCGTGGCGTATCCGCCGATCGCCGCGGCGGTGAACGACGCCACCAGAAACAGGAGCAGGGCCAGCCAGCGGTTCATGTTTTGGACGGGATTCTCGGCGCCCGCGGCCGATCGCGCAAGGCGCCGCGCAGGGTGAACTTTCATCGGCAATCTGGCCGGGCGGCTTGTGTCGCCGCGGCGATGCGTCGAACGTCCGGGCAGCTCAACGCCCAGCCATGCGCCTCCGCCCAACCTTCCTTCCGCTCGCTTCCCTCCTGATCCTCCTTGTCGCGGCCAGCCGGCTGCCCGCCGCCGATGCGCCCTCGCGGCTGGTCGGCACGTGGGCCCTGGACGTGGCCCGCAGCACGCCGATCCGGCCGTGGGACCGGCTCACGGTCATGATCGCCGTCGCGGGCGACACCGTCACGCTCACGCGGCACCTCGCCTGGGGCGCCGACCGCAAGGTGGATGACGTCACGACGCTGAAGACCGACGGCCGCACCATCACCGCCAACCCGGTGGCCTACTGGCTCGATACCTGGTACACGAATGTTTACATCGGCGGCGACCGGAAGAAACTGGTGACCGGCGAGTGGCTCGACGGCGGGCGCGTGCTCAAGGTCGAGGCCAACCTCCAGCTGGAGGCGCAGCAGGGCGACCACCCGGTGCACCTTTACGATGAGTACCGGCTCTCCGCCGACGGCCGCACCCTGCGGCTGTACGAGCTGCGCTCCACGCGCGACGAACCCATGGTCTACCTCTTCACGCGCCAGTAACTCCGCCGTTCCACTGTCATGAAATCTCCCCTTTCCCTCGTTCTGCCGCTCGTGCTCGCGGTCGCCGCGCTGGTGCCCGCGGCCCAGGCGGTGCCCGGCGTGCCCGGCCCGGCGCCCAAGGAAGCCTGGCTCATCCCGGTGAAGGACAACTGGCAGATCTCCGGTGCGCTGCCCGAGAACGCCTTCCTCATCGGCCTGCAGGGCCTCGCGAACACCGATGCCCCGCGGGTCTACATCGAGTACCCCGAGACGTGGCATTTCCACGACTTCAACCCGCTGAAGGATTTCTACGCCCAGCGCTACGGGATCAAGTTCACGCGGCTTGGCACGCCCGAGGCGGCGCTGGCGCAGCTGGGGCATTTCGCGAAGGGTTACGTGGTCTGGGACCGGAACGTGCGGGCGTCGCTCAATGTCGCGTTCACCGCTGCCGGCGTGCTGCGGGCCGTCGTGGTGGACGAGAGCCTGATCCCGCTGGCCGAGAAGCACGGACTGAAGCCGCTGGCCGATTTCCGGGGAAAATTCACCGGCCAGAGCGACCTGCAGATCTACCGCTGGGCGTACCATGAGTACTGGAGCCGCTGCAGCCGCGATTACCTGATCTGGATGGGTGGCGTCGCCGGCGACACCATGGAGCCGGGCGTGGCCGACCTCGCGATCGCGTTCGGCGCCTTCGTGACGGACCTGTCCGCCAACCCGCGCGACGCCGCGGAGTTCGCTTTCCACAAGGAGATCCTGGCGCAGATGAAGCCGACCGCGTGGATCATGGGCTGGCATTCGTACGCGAAGGATACCGAGGGTCAGTGGGTCACGCTTACCTCGGGCTACGGCCTGAAGGTCATCGGCCTGAACACCTTTCCGAACGGCACGTTCATGAGCCAGATCGGCTTCTCGCCGGGCTTCAAGCTCACGAACAGCAACCACGTCACGCGCCAGAGCCAGGTGCGGGCCGAGAAGAAATTCTACATCTGCCTCGTGCAGTCCGACAGCATGGGCATCGGGGCGTGGACGCAGCCGGAGCGCGGGCAGATCCCGTACAACTGGGAGGTCGGCGTGGATGGCGCGAAGTGGTACCCGGCGGCGATGGAGATGTTCTCCCAGGACAAGACCCCGAACGACTACTTCATCGGGGGCCAGTCGGGCTACATGTACCCGGCGGCCGTGCCGGCGGACCGGTTCCCGGGCCTCATGCGCGAGATGAACCAGCTCATGCCGCTGATGGACGAGCACACGGTGACGATCATGGACCACACCGACCGCGGCATCCCCATCGGCTACTTTGACCTGCCGAAGCGGGTGGTGGACGAGTACTACGCCAACGTACCCGACACGATTGGTTTCATCAATGGCTACGCCGCGGCGCACACCTTTGACCTCCGCAACGGCCAGGCGTTCATGTCGTACGACTACTACCTCGACGAGCATCGCCCGGAAGCCAGCGCGATCGCCGACCTCGACGAGCTTGCGCGGCTCAACCCAGTGCGGCCGTACTTTCTGCTGCTCCACGTGCGCGAGTCCAACAGCATCAAGCGCGTGATGAGCATCATGAACGGCCTTGAGGAAAAGCCCGAGATCGTCCCGCTCGACACCTTCCTCAAGCTCGCCGCGTCCAGTCCGACCTTCAAGGTCCGCTACAAGGACGAGCGTCCGGCCACGCAGCCCTGGGACGCGAACACGCAGTGACCCGTGCGCCCGCCTCCGCGTGACGCGGAGGTTGACGCTCGGGCGGGCGAGTTCAGGCTGGGGGCCTCCCGCTGCCACCCCTGCGCCATGAGACGACTGCTGGCCCCCCTGTCCTGCGCGTTCCTCTTCACCGCCGCGGCCTTCGGCCAAGGCGCCGCCTCCCCGGCGGTCTCGCTCGGCGGCCTCCGCGACCTGCCGAACCTGCGCGAGGGCGTGAAGCGCGGGCGCGTGTCGAGCTACGACCGCACCGGCGGCAATCACGACTATCTCTCGAACATCGGGCCGGGACAGAAGGCCACGCTCGCGGAGATCACCGGCGCCGGGACCGTGACCCACCTCTGGGTGACGATCTCGTCACCCGAGGTTTATCACCTCCGGCGCATCGTGTTGCGCGCGTACTGGGACGGCGAGACCGACCCGAGCATCGAGGCCCCGATTGGCGACTTCTTCGGCCTTGGCTTTGGTGAACCGAACTACTGGGCGAGTGCGCCGCTGGCGGTCGCGGACCGCGCCATGAACTGCTTCTTCCCGATGCCGTTTTCGCGCGGGGCGCGGATCGAGATCGAGAACCAGGGCGATAAGCCCATCGGCGCGTTCTACTACTACGTCGACTACGAAACCTACGCGCCCGGCTCGGCGCTGGCGAAGGCGACCGAGGGTCAGGGCCGGTTTCACGCGTGGTGGCACCGCGAGCTGACGAAGGCAACCGACGGCGCGCCGAACGTCGACGGGAAGCACAACTACCTGATCATGGAAGCGAAGGGTCGCGGCCACTATGTCGGCGTCGTCCTGCACATTCAGGCGCTCTCGACCGGCTGGTGGGGCGAGGGAGACGACATGATTACGATCGACGGCGACGCCCACCCGACGCTCCACGGCACCGGACTCGAGGACTACTTCGCGGGCGCCTGGAATTTCAACCTCCTCAACCGCGAGTATAATTTCCCGTATTTCGGCTACTCGCGGAAGGGCAACGCCCATCCGGACTACACCGGGCGTCACTCGATGTACCGTTTCCACCTCGAGGATCCCGTGACCTTTGACCAGTCGATCCGGGTTTCGATCGAACATGGCACCAACAACAACCGCGCCGACGACTACTCGTCGGTCGCCTACTGGTACCAATCCGAGCCGCACCTCAAGTTCCCGCCGCTGCCGCCGGTGGCGGAGCGGCTGCCGATCGACCACTGGACCGCGGTGCCGGACCCGGCGAAGTGAGGATCCGCCCGAGTTTTCCCATGAAGACGCCCCGCCTGCTTCTGGCCACCGCGACCGCGGCGGCTCTCCTCGTCCCGGTTCGCGCCGCCACCTTTGGCGACGACGTGGCCTTCCTGCGCCAGCACCAGAAGGTAATCGAGCTCACCGACGCCTCGGGCCGGGCGCGGGTCGCGGTCGTGCCGGCATGGCAGGGGCGGATCATGACCAGCACGGCGGGCGGCGTGGGGGGCGACAGCTACGGCTGGGTCAACCGCGACTTCATCGCGTCCGGCCAGGTGGCGCAGCACATCAACGTGTTCGGCGGCGAGGACCGCTTCTGGCTGGGGCCCGAGGGCGGTCAGTATTCGATCTTTTTCGCCCCCGGGGTGAAGTTCGACTTCGACCACTGGTTCACGCCGGCGGCCATCGACACGGAGCCTTTCGAGGTGGTCAGCGCCGGCGCGGACCAGGTGGTGTGCCGCCGGGAGATTCACCTGACCAATTATTCCGGGACCAGGTTCGACCTCGAGGTCACCCGCACGCTGCGCCTGCTGGCCGCCGACGCCGCCCTGAAGGGCCTGGGCCTGGCACTGCCGGCGGGCGTGGCCGCCGTGGCGTTCGAGTCGGCCAACACGGTGCGCAACACCGGGTCCTCAGCCTGGCAGAAGCCACACGGGCTCCTCTCGATCTGGATCCTCGGCATGTTCAACGCCTCGCCCACGGCGACGATCGTGGTGCCCTTCAAGCCGGGCTCCGAGGCGGAGCGCGGCCCGATCGTGAACGACGCGTATTTCGGCAAGGTGCCGGCGGAGCGGCTGGTGGTGAAGGACGGCCGGGTCTTCTTCCGCGGCGACGCCAATCACCGCAGCAAGATCGGCTTTCCCCCGCAGCGCGCCCAGCCGCTGCTCGGCAGCTACGACGCCGCGAGCCACACCCTGACCCTTGTGCACTACACGCTGCCCCAGGGCGCGACCGACTACGTCAACTCGATGTGGGAGCTGCAGGAGCACCCATTCGGCGGCGACGTCGTGAACAGCTACAACGACGGGCCGCTGGCCTCTGGTGCGAAAGGCCTCGGCCACTTCTATGAGCTCGAGACCTCGTCGCCGGCGCTGGCCCTCGCGCCGGGCGCGAGCGCCAGCCATGTCCACCAGACAATCCACCTGCAGGGCGACGAGGCGGCACTGGACCGCATCGCGCGTGCCGCGCTCGGAGTTGGCCTCAAGGAGATCACCCAAGTCTTCGCCCGCTAGTCTGGCAGACGGGTCGGGTCCTGCTGAATCGAACCGGATTTACCACGAAGCTCACGAAGGCCACGAAGGGGGGACCAGGCGATTGGGCTTCGTGGCCTTCGTGTGCTTCGTGGTAAGAACCAGCTCCGATCGCCCTGCGAACAGAACCAGTGAGCGGCCCGGTCCCTAGCGCAGGACGCCGGCGCCCGTGGCCAGCCGGCCGAGGAAGCGCGCGCAGAGCTCGGCGCGCTCGACCAGGCTGGGCAGCACGCAGGATTCGCGGTCGCTGTGGAGGTGCTCGCCAATGACGCCGAGTCCGTCGAGGTTCGGGAGGCCCGCGGCCGATAGCAGGTTGCCGTCGGAGCCGCCGCCGGCATGGATCCATGAGAAGGGCGGGAGCCCCAGCTCGCGGCCGCACTCCTGGTAGACGGCGAAGGCGGCCTCCTCAACGGGCCCGCACTCCTTCGGCGGCCGGTTGAAGCGGCCGGTCACCTCGAGACGGAAACCCTCGCGGGCGTTGATCACGTCCGCGAGTTCCCGCAGGCGGGCGAGGACCGGCTCGCGCTCCGCCACATGGGTGATGCGCACGTCGAGCAGCGCCTGCGCGAAGTCCGGCACGACGTTGGTCGCCTCGCTGCCGCCGCGGACCAGGCCGATGTTCAGGAGCACCCCGGGCATCTCGGACGGAAGGCGGTGGACCGCCACAAGGAATTCCGCCAGGGCGGCGATCGCGTTGCGGGCGTCGCTCGGGTGCTTGGCGGCGTGGCCCGCGCGGCCGTGGCAGGTGGCGACGAAATTGCCGGTGCCCTTGCGCGACTGCACGAGGTTGCCGTTTGGCCGGGCCGGCTCGAACACCAGTCCCAGCTGGTGCCGGCGGGCCGCCGCGGCGAAGAGTGCCGCGCTGCCGAAGGATCCCGTTTCCTCATCCGGGGTCAGCAGCACCTCGAAACCCAGCGCGGGCGACGGCGAGGCGGCGAGATGGAGCTGCAGGGCGGCCAGCATGACCACGATGCCGCCCTTCATGTCGGTCACCCCCGGCCCGCGCAGCGTGCGCTCATCGACCAGCTCGCAGCGCTGGAACGGGCTGTTGGCGCCGTAGACCGTGTCGTAGTGGCCGCAGAGCAGGACCTGCCGCGGCGCCTGCGGCTGGAAGGTCACCCGCAGCGCCTGGGCCGGCGGGTTGGTGCACGCCACCCGCTCCACCCGCACCCCGGGCAGCGCGGCGAAATCGGCCTCCAGCAGGTCCAGCATCGCGGCCAGGCCCGCAAGGTGGTCGCTGCCGGAATTCTGGTTGGCCCAGCGGATCAGCCGGTCCCGGAGAGGAGGGAGGGTCAGGGTCACAATCGGGACAGCATCGCACATGCGCCGCGGAGCGAAAGCGCGAAATCGGGCGGGTTGCGGTCAGCGCCGACGGGGCCCGCAGTCCGACCAGTCGTAGGGCACGAAGCCGAGCTTCAGGGCGGGGGAGTGGCGCGCCAGCCGCCAGGTCCGGCGGCCCTCGGTGAGCCGCGGATCGGCAACGACGGACAGCGCGTCATGGCCTCGCCGGCGCCAGGCCGCCCAGCCCAGCCGATGCGGCACACCGTCGGTCCGCGTCGCATTGTGCCCGCTGACCGCGACCCGGCCGCCGGGAAACCAGACGCAGTTGGCATGGGCCGCCAGCGCACCCCGGGTGATGTCGCCCTTGTAGCCGCCGAGGTAGAGCCGCTCGCTCGGCCCGACCAGGATGTTCTGGAAGAACGAAGCGCTGAAGTGGCCCGGCTCCACGCGGTAGACGGACACGAGGGCGTGCTGGCCGCGGGCGAAGATGTTGTGCCGCACCACCGCCTCGCGGCCGTAGTGGATGTTGAACGGCGCGTCCTTGGTGTCGTGGACGAGGTTGTGCTCCACGATCACGTGGGACGTGCCCTCGTCGAGATAGATGCCCCAGCCCCCGTAGGCCTGCGACCAAATGTGGTGGAGGTGATTGCCGCGGATGACGGTGCCGGGTTGCACGCCCAGCACGTAGATGCCGCCCATGTCGCTCAGCACGCCGGCGCCGATGTCGTGGATGAGATTGTGCTCGATGCGATTGTTGCGGGACGGTGTCTCGCGGAAGCCCCACGTCCAGCCCAGCGAGATGCCGGTGTAGGCGGCGTGGTGGATGTGGTTGTGGGCGACGGTGCAGTCGAAGGCGTGGCCGAGCAGCACGCCCACGCCTTGATGAAAGATCCGGCCGATGTGATGGATCGTGTTATCGGTGATGGTGAGATGGCCGGTGCGGGCCTCGACGTGGCCGTCGAGGTCGCTGCCACCGCCGCGGATGCCGCCACCGCCGAGGTCGTGGAGACGGTTGCCGACCGCGGCGCAGTGCCGGCAGCCCTCGCCAAACTCGAGCCCGTAGAGTCCGGCGTGCTCGATCGTGCAGTCCCGCACGGCGCAGTCCCGGGCCGCGTGGAAGGTGATCGCGCCCGGCACCATGTGCGCGGCCTGGACGCTGCCGCCGATCGGCAGGTCCTCGCCGTAGGCCTGTTCGCGGTGGAAGGGAGGGAGGGTGGCGAGCGGGGAGAACCAGTCGCCGTGCCGGAAGGTCAGGCCCGCGAGTTCCAGCCCGCGCAGGTGGATCGTCGCGTGGGCGTCGAGCGGATCGGTGCTGTCGTTGAACAATTGGCCCCCGGCCTTCACGAAGGCGTGGAGCCGCGGC
Source organism: Verrucomicrobiota bacterium (assembly GCA_018239675.1). Classification (GTDB taxonomy): domain Bacteria; phylum Verrucomicrobiota; class Verrucomicrobiia; order Opitutales; family Opitutaceae; genus Opi-474. The sequence continues at coordinate 15,538 of JAFEGX010000135.1, read as the reverse complement.
GCCCACACCTCGGTGTTGGCCGGCGTCTCGCCGGGTCGCGGCAGGTAATGGAGGCGGCCGGTCTCGCGGTTGAGATACCATTCGCCCGGCTCGGTCAGGGCCTCGAAGAGATTGTCGATGTAGTAACGGGCGAGGTCCCGGTGCCCATGCGCGTTCTCGTACGCCTCGTACAGGCAGAACGCCGAACGACGGGCGAACCGCAGCCAGCCGGTGCGCGGATTGAGCATGGGCCGCGGCAGGCGCTCCTCGATCCAGTAGTGCAGCACGACGCACTCGGCATCCGGCAGCGACGCCCAGTCCTGCACATCGCCGGGAGCGGGCCGGAAGGTGTCGGAACCGGCGAACAGGTCGGTTTTCTCCGGGTGCCGGATCTCCCCGATGCGGAAGACCCAGTCCACGCCCTGCGCGTCCGGCGAGAATTTGGGCAGCCGGGCCCGCGGCGCGCGCCGCCCGTTTACGAAGAGCGAGCGGAAATTCCAGCGGCCCGCCGCCACCTCCGGGAGGTCGAGCGTCCATTCGGTCCGGCCGTTGCGCTCGCCCACTTTCCAGCCCGCCAGGCGGCGGCCGCCGTCGAACACCGGCTCCGCCCGCGGCGCCGCCACGTAGCGCGTGTGCGAGTCGGCGGGACCGAAGCCGACGGTCTCGGGGAGCTCATACCGGCCGGCGTGCACCGTGACCTGCACCGGGCCGTCGACGCGGCCTGCGGCACGGAGGCGCCGGAGCCGGTCGCGGGCCCCGGCCAGCGTGGCCCACGGGCGCTGGGCGGTGCCCGGGTTCGAGTCTCGGCCCCGGGGTGAGAGGTGAAAGACGTGCATGCGGTGACGGGAACCAAGCCGGGCCGGCCGCGCGTGGCGAAGGAAAAGCGCCGCCTAGTCCGGCAGCCGGGCTGCGGCGATCCGCTCGCGGCCGTCGGCGAGCCGGACCCGCACGGCGAAGTCGCCGGAGGCGTTGAGCGAGACCGGATTCAGCGCGAACTCAGCCACCACGCCGCCAAAGCGGGACTCGCCGACGGCCAGCAGCGGCGGCTCGTCGGCCCCGGCGGGTCCGAAGATCGCCAGGGTGCCGCCCTTGGGCGTGCCGGCGAAGATGACCCGGCCGCGGCCGTCGATCAGCGCGTTGCGCACCGATTCGATCCGGTGAGTCGCCGCCACTGCCGCCGCCTGATGTCCGGACTGCGCGACAAAGACGCCCCACTGGCCGTCCCGCGTCCGGGCGCCGAAGGCCACGATGCCGGCATCGTTGAGGCTCGGGAAATTCGCGAGGTCCGAGAATTCACCGGTGGTGTCGGCCACCACCTGCAGCCCGCCCGGTCCGTGGAGGCAGACCGCCTTGGTGCCGTCGTGGCGGTCGGCGCGGAACGCGACCAGGCCGTCCCGGTTGATCACGGGCAGCCCGTGGAAGGCCGACCAGGTTTTGTCGGTTTCTGCGACGCCGGTAACCTGATCACCCCGCGTCACGAGGATCACCGCGGCGCCGTCCGGCCGCCAGGCGCGCAGCGCCGCGGCCCCGGCCTCGTTCAGGGTGGGACCCAGCGGACCGATCGCACTCTGGCCGGTGGCGGGGCCCGCGGTCTCCCGGGCGTCGTGCCCGTCGGAGAACCAGAGACCGCGCCCGGTTTCCCCGGCGCCGACATAGGCGCAGAGTTCGCCGCGCCGGTTGCGGTCGGGATGGCTGATGAAGGCGGTGCCGGTGTCGGCCGCAAATTCCGCCACGGCGGCAATCACGCCGTCGCGGCCGACATAGAGCCCGGTGCCGCCGGCCCGGCGCGCGGCCTGGAAGGCGACCACTCCGTCGTCTGACACCGACGGCACGTAGGGCGCGAAGCTGCCGAATCGCTCGCCCGTCTCGGCGACCACCGACCAGTCGAGGCGCAACAGATCGTGACGCGGATTCATGGCGGCGGTTCAGCGCCGGGACCTCGGGCGCGGCCCGCAGCCGGACCAATCCCACGGCTTGAACCCGACCTTCAGGGCGGGAGAGGTGGCGGCGATCCGCCAGGTCTTTCGTCCCTCGGTGACGCGCGGATTGGCGACGACCGAGGTCAGGTCGTGACCGGCCCGCCGCCAGGCGGCCCAGCCCACGGTGCGGGGCTCCCCCTTGAGGCAGGTCTCGGGATTGAGGCTTGGCGGCAGCCGGCCGCCGGGCGACCAGAGGCAGTTGCCGTTGGCCACGAGCGCGCCGGAGGCGATGTTGCCCTGGTAGCCGCTGCGGTAGAGCGACTCGCTCGGGCCGATGAGGATGTTGCCGAGGAAATTCGCGCTGTAGTGACCGGGCTCGATGCGGCCCACCGACACCATGGCGCGCTTGCCGCGGGCGAGCAGGTTGAAGCGAACCACGTTCTCGCGGCCGTAGTGGATGTTGAACGGGGCGTCCTTGGTGTCGTGGACGAGATTGTGCTCCACGAGCACGTGCGCCGTGCCCTCGTCGAGATAGACGCCCCAGCCGCCGTAGTCGTGCGACCAGATGTGGTGGAGATGATTGCCCCGGATGACGGTCCCGGGCTGCACCCCGAGCGTGTAGATACCGCCCATGTCGCTCAGCAAGCCGGCGCCGATGTCGTGAATCAGGTTGTGCTCGATCCGGTTGTGGGTGGCGACCGTGTCGCGGTAGCCCCACGTCCAGCCCAGGGAGATGCCGGTGTAGCAGGTGTCGTGGATGTGGTTGTGCGCGACGAGGCAGTCGGCGGCATTCGCGAGCAGCACGCCAATGCCCTGGTGGAAGACCCGGCCGATGTGGTGGATGTGGTTGTCGGTGAGAGTGAGCCGGCCGGTGCGGCGGTCGCCGAGGCCGTCGAGTTCCGCGCCGCCGGCGCGGATGCCGCCGGCACCGAGGTCGTGCAGGAGGTTGCCCACCGCCGCACAGTCGCGGCAGCCGGGCCCGAACTCGAGGGCGTAGAGCCCCACGTGCTCGATCGTACAGTCCTCGACGCGGCAGTCGCGCGCTGCCCGGAACAGGAGGGCGCCCGGCACGGCGATCGCCGCCTGCGGGCTGCCGCCGATGGGCAGGTCCTGGCCCTCGAGCGAGTCGTGCGACGGAAGATGCCGCTCCGCGAGCGGGGAGTACCAGTCGCCATGCCGGAAAGTCAGTCCCTTGAACTCCAGCCCGCGCACGTGGCGGGTCCCGTGCAGGTCGATCCGCTCGCCGACCTCGCCGAACACCGTGCCGATCGCGCGGACGAATGAATGCACGCGCGGCGCGACGATGGTCGTGTTCTCCGGCGTCTCGCCGGGACGAGGCAGGTAATACAGGCGACCAGTCTCGCGGCTGAGATACCACTCGCCGGGTTCGGTCAGTGCCTCGAACAGGTTGTCAATGTAGTAGCGCGCGTGGAGCCGCGTGCCGTCCGGGAGCGGATGCGACTCGTAATAGCAGAAGGCCGAGCGGCGCGCGAAGCTCACCCAGCCAGTGCGCGGGTTGAGCGCGGGCTTCGGCAGCCGCTCCTCGATCCAGTAGTGCATTACCACGAACTCGGCCTCGGGCAGCGACGTCCACCGCGGGTCCACGTCGCCCGGCCGTGGCTTGAAGGTGTCGCGGCCGTCGCCGAGGCCCGTCTTCTCGGGCTCGAGCATTTCGCCCACGCGAAAGACCCGCTGGCCGCCCTCGCGGTCCGGCGAGAACTTCGGGAGCCGCGCCCGCGGCGCGCGCCGGCCGTTCACGAAGAGCGAGCGGAAGTGGCGCCGGCCGAGCGGGACCTCCGGCAGATCGAGGGTCCACTCGGTGCGACCATTGCGCTGCCCCACCTTCCAGCCGGTCAGCACCTCGCCGCCGTCGAACACCGGCTTCGCACCGCCCGCGGCGGCAAAAGTAACCGCGGAGTCCGCGTCGGTGAACTGCACCGGCGCCGTGACCGGATACGTGCCGGCGTGCACCTCCACGGTGACGGGTCCGGCGACCCGGCCGGACGCCCGGAGGCGGCGGAGATGGTCGCGGGCCCCGGCCAGCGTGGCCCAGGGACGGGTGGCGGTGCCGGCCGCGCGATCACTGCCGCGCGGCGAGAGGTGAAAGACGGTCATGGTCGGACAGGGTGGGGAGCGGGGCGGACTTGGTCTCCACTCAGCCAGCCGCCGTGCCGGTTGCGAAGGCAAATCCGGCGGGAGCACTGAAAGTTTCAGGCTCCGCGCTGGTCCGGCCGCGCGGTTCCAGCGAAACTAATGCGCCGGGAGGGCGAGCAGCTGGCCGTCAAGGCCGGCGGCGATGACCAAGCCGTCGGCCAGTGCCAGCGACCCGGCGTAGCCGCCGAATCCGTTCGGCGGCGCCGGCGGGGCGGGGAGCTGCCAGCAGACTTCGCCCGACGTCCGGTCGAGCGCCACCAGCCCGCCAACGTGGGCGATCACCGTCCCGGGCAAGTTCTGCGCCACGGTGCCGGTGAACACCCGGTCGGCCGTCACCAGCGGCGTGCCCCAGTTCATGCCGTGGACCGGCGTGGCCCAGCGGACCCGGCCGGTGGCCGGGTCGAATGCGGTCACGCGGCTGTAATCCGACGCCCCGACATAGATCAGGCCGTCGACCAGCACCGGCGTGGATTCGATCCACGAGAACCAGTACGAGAAGGTCCACGCCTTGGCACCGTCCCGGAGCCGGAACGCATGCAGGAGATAGTCCCGGCTCCCGACAATCACGTTGCCGGCTGCAACCACCGGAGTCGTCACGACGCCGCCTCCGGTGCGGAACCGCGCAGTCTCCTGCCGGGTCCGGCGGTCGAGCAGGACCACGCTGCCGTCCATCGTACCGAACATCAGCGTGTCGGTGCCGGTTCGGCCCACGCCGGAATAGATCGGCGCGCCCGCGGCGTGGCGCCACTGCACCTGGCCGCTGGCGGCATCGATCGCGTACAGGCCGCCGTCGCTCGAGCCGCAGTAGACGGTCCCATCCCACACCAGCGGGCGGGCCGCGCGGTGGTTGAAGGTGGGGTTGTCGGGCACCGGCCCGCCGGCCAGCTTGGCGTCGTGCAGCGGCGTCGTCCAGCGGAGGACACCGCTGTGCCGGTCCAGCGCGTGCAGTTCCAGCCGGGTGTCGAGCACGTAGACGGAGTCGGCCTCGACCACCGCGGCGCCGTCGATGGCGTGGCCGCCGTCCCAGCTCCACAACGGCCGGCCGTCGCGCGCCCGCACGGCGTACACCCGTCCGGCCGAGGTGCCGATGTAGATGACCCCGTCCGCCGCCACGGGCGGTGCCCAGGTCGGGGCGCCCAGATCAAGGTGCCAGACGGTCGCGGGCGCGGCGGGGTGCGTGACCGGGGCGGGCTTGGGCGGGAAAGACGCGGTGCGGTGCAGGATGACGGGCAGGCGGCCAGACCCGAACGTGCCGGCCAGCGTGTCGCCCTTGAGCTCGAGCTGCAGCTGGAACGCCGGCGCGATCCGGTAGTGCCCGGCGCCGTCGGCCTCGACCGGGATCATGAAGGGAGCCGCGTAGGTGAACATGTCCGGGAAGTACAGGCGGAACACGAGCGTGCCGCGCGGCGTGCGGAAAAACTCGAGCCCGAAATCGGCCACGGTGCCCTGCGGCGCGGTAATCGTGCCGCGCCAAGCGCCCTCGACCGGGTCGGGCGCGGCCGGCAGCGCCGGCAGAATTGCGGCGAGGCCGAGCGCCAGCCAGCCAATCCGGCGGAGGGAGGTCATGCCCCGTTTCTGCCGGTCCCGCGCGTCGGGGACAATCCCGTTGCGACCGGCGACGGCGGAGCGCGTCGGGCGGCGGCCGACGGCGACGAGGATCACTCAACCGCGGGGGGCGGCGCGGACGGCGCCGAGAAGATCACCAGGGCGATGCCGGAGATCACCACCAGGCTCGCGACGTAGAAGCGCGCGACGGGATGCTCGTGGAAAAACAGGTACGCGACCACCGTGGGGAAGATGAACTGCGCGGCGGTGAACAGGCCGACCACCTGGCCGCGGATGTGCCGGAGCGCGTGGTTGATGATCGTGTGCCCGAGAATGGTCGGGCCGACGGCGAGCGCGACGACCAGCCACCACTCCTGCGCGCCGTGCCGGCCGAAGGCACGCACCTGCGGGAGGGCGGCGAGCAGGCAGAGCAGGCCAGACTGAAGGTAGATCGGGACCACGTAGAGCCACAACGAGGGAAAGTCCCGGTTCTTCCGCGAATAGGCGACGTACCCCGCGACGAGCAGCATGGACACAAAGCAAATCGAGTTGCCCCGCAGATCGCCGCCGCCGGCCAGGGCATCCGGCAGCATCAGCAGCGCGACGCCACCGAGCGCGATGACCGTGCCGACGATCTCAACGCGGTTGATGCGCTCCTGCACCAGCCAATGCAGGAGAAAGGGCATCGCGACCGGCACCAGGTTCACGATCAGGCTGGCCTGGGCGGTCCCGGTGAGGCGGGCGCCGTAGGACCACGAGCTGAAGTGCAGCGCCAGGAGCACCGACGGCGCGAGCGTGCACCGCCAGTGCGCCGCCGTGAAGGCGGGCCCATGCCGCCGCCACTCGTGCAGGAAGACCGGCCCCAGAAGCAGGCCAGCCAGCAGCAGGCGCAGGGCCGACAGCACGACGGGCTGGGTCGGGCTCATCCGGATCAGGATGACCGACATCGAGGTGGAGAACACCCCGACCGTGAGAAGCACGTAGCGCCACAGCATGAACCGCCCAGCCTGCCGGCGGGCCGGCGCGAGTCGAGACCCGATGGCGTCCTAATGGACCGTTTGGTTATTCCCGTCGGCCGCCGGCCTCAGTACGGACCAGGCAGCGGCCCGAATGGCGCGTCAGCGGGACCGAAGCAGAAGGGCAGGCCCTTGCCGTGGAAAACCGAGTAGCCGACCGCGACCGAGTAGCGGTGGGCCGGGTCATCGTAGGACAGCTCGACGGCGCCGCCTTGGAACGAGCCACCGCGGCCGCCACCGACCGTGTACGAGACCTGGCCGTGGACCTCCGTCGGCGGGACGTAGCGCACGGTGCGCACGCCGGCCGCCGCGCCGGGGTCTACAAAGTCCGTCACTGCCACCGGCGCCGCCGGATTGGCCTCGTCAATGCGCCGGCGGACCAGTTCGTCCAGCCGGGCCTGCTGGGCCGGCGTGAGGTGGTCCAACCCGGCCAGCTCCCGTTCGCGAACCGTGCGCCGCTGCGTGAACCGGGTGCCATCCACCGAATTGTGCCGGTACCGGCTGGCCGCGAGGTCTTGGCGGACGAGGCCGTCGATCACGGCGACGTCGTCGGGCGCCAATTGGTTTAGGCCGGTGGCGGCGCGCTCGGCGGCGTTGAGCGTGGCCGAGAACCGGGTGTCGTCCGCGGCTTGGGCCAGGACCGCAGCCGCGAAGCCGCCCAGGAGGGCGAGGCGGAGCGGAAGCAGACGGAGGGACATGACGGTAGGGTGGGACCCTCCGCAGACCGCGAAGGTTCCGTGGCCCGGTCAGCGGCCCTCGATCATCCCGACCACGATGCCGTAGGCCTCGTCACCCTCGGCGCGCAACTTGCCGTCGGGGCCGTAGATCTTGAAGTGCGGGATCGACTCAAGGCCGAACTGCTGAGCAACGGGCGAGTGCCAGTCGATGCCGCGCACGCCCGGGCGGTTGAGGTCCACCTCCACCACGGCGACATCGGAGCGTTCCGCATGCAGCTGATGCAGCCGGGGCGCGATCGCGCGGCAGGGCGGACAGCCCTGGCTGGTGAAGTCGAAGATCGTCGTCTTGCCGGGGACCAGCCAGTCGCGGAGATTGACGCGTTCGCCGTAAGCGATGCGGGCCGGGACCGACGACTTGGCGCCGGCCGTGTTGGGGGCGGTGGTCGCCGCGGTCTGGTCGACCACGCCCGAGCGGCTGCAGCCAGCCAGGAGCGCCAGGCCGGCCGCCGCGAGGAGGAAGGGCAGACGTTTCATGGCAGGAAGCCTGCACCCGCTCGTCGGGCCGTCAAATGCCAAGGGCGGCCGGCGGCTGGTCGAGGCCGCGGCGATGGAGCAGCGGCTTCACGTCGGGTTCCCCACCGGCGAAGTCGCGGAACAGTTCGCGCGCGTCCCGGCTGCCGCCGCGCGACAGCAGGGTGGCGCGGAAATGGTCGCCGCTGGCGCGGTTGAGGCCGCCGTGGGCCTTGAACCACTCGACACTGTCGGCGGCGAGCACCTCGCTCCAGAAATACGAATAGTATGCGGCGGAGTAGTTCCCGCCGAACGAGTGGGAGAAGTAGGTGCTGCGGTAGCGCGGCGGGACCGGGGGAAAGTCGACGCCGGCGCGCTGCAGGGAGGCGGCCTCAAAGGCCGCGATGTCGCCGGGAATCTCCGACGGCTTCAGCTGATGCCAGGCCTGGTCGATCACGTTGACGGCGACGAGTTCGGTCGTGTCGTAGCCCTGGTTGAACTTCTCGGCGTCGAGCACCCGCTGCAGAAGCGCGGCCGGCATCGGCGCGCCGGTCTGGTAGTGGCGCGCGTAGTGCTGCAGCACCTCCGGCCAGTACCGCCACATCTCGTTCACCTGCGACGGGAACTCGACGAAATCACGCGGCACGCGGGTGCCGGCGAACCGCGGGTAGCGGACGTTGGAGAACATGCCGTGGAGGGCGTGGCCGAACTCGTGGAAGGCGGTCTTCACCTCGTCGAGGGTCAGCAGCGTGGGCTGGCCGGCCGCCGGCTTCGGGATGTTGAGATGGTTGGCGACCACCGGCTTCGTGCCGAGCAGGCCGGACTGGTAGACATACTGGTTCATCCAGGCGCCGCCGCGCTTCGAGGGACGGGCGTAGTAGTCGACGAGGAAGATGGCGAGCTGCGAGCCGTCCTCATTGAAAACGTCGAACACGCGCACGTCGGGCTCGTACACCGGCAGGTCATGCCGCTCCTTGAAGGTCACGCCGTAGAGGCGGGTGGCGGCGTAGAAGACGCCGTCGATCAGGACGTGGTTCAGCTCGAAGTACGGGCGAACCTCGGCGGCGTCGAAGTGGTAGAGGCGGCGGCGGAGTTGGTCCGCGTAGAAGTCCCAGTCGGCGGCCGTCACCGGGAAGCCACCGTGCTCGCGGTCGACCAGAGTCTGCAGGTTGCGCGCCTCGAGCCGGGCGTTCGCGACGGCTGGTCCGGCCAGCTGGGCGAGCAGCTGGTTGACCGCGTCGACGGAGCCGATGGTCTGCTCGGCCAGCTGGTAGGCGGCATGGTTGGGGTAACCGAGGAGGTTGGCCCGCTCGGCCCGAAGACGGGCGAGGCGGATGACCACGTCGCGGTTGTCGTAGGGGCCGCCATGGCTGCCACGGGCCAGCGACACCTGCATCAGGCGCTCCCGGACCGAGCGGTCCCGCAGCGAGGCCAGCACCGGCTGGCCGGTCGTGTTCTGGAGGGCCAGCAGAAACTTGCCCTCGTGTCCCGCCGCCCGGGCGGCTGCGGCCGCCGCGTCAATTTCGCCCTCGGTGAGACCCGCCAGCTCGGCCCGGGTGTCGACCAGCAGGCCGTCGGCGTTCTTTTCCTTCAGCACGTTCTGGCTGAAGGTGGTCTCGGCCGAGGCGATCTCGGCATTCAGCGCCTGGAGCCGGGTCTGGTCGGCGGGCGAGAGCTTGGCGCCGCCGCGGACGAAGTCGCGGTAGATGCGCTCCACCAGCTGGAGCGACTCGGCGTCGAGCCCGAGGGTGGCGCGCCGGTCGTAGACGGCGCGGATCCGCGCGAAGAGCGCGGCGTTGAAGTGGATGGCGTCGGTGTGCGCCGCGAGTTGCGGCGCGAGTTCCTGCTCCAGCTGCTGCAGGGTCGGGTTCGTGTCCGCGCTGGCGAGGTTGGAGAAGATATTGTCGACGCGATTGAGAAACCGGCCGCTGGCGTCAAACGCCATGATCGTGTTGTCGAAGGTCGCCGGCGCCGGCGCCTGCGCGATGGCCTCGATTTCCTGCTGGTGCGCGGCCAGCGCCGCCGTGAACGCGGGCCGGAAATGCTCGGGCCGGATCCGGTCAAACTGCGGGTAGTGGAGCGGAAGCGGGCTCTCGGCGAAGAGCGGGTTGTCGGCGGCCGGGTCGGCGGCCTGCAGGGCGGGCAGGAGCGTGACGACGCTGGCCAGGATGAGCGGGCGGGTGTGCATGGGGATCAGGGATGGGCCTTTTCTTTTGTTGTGAGGATCGAACGTGGCGAACCGCGCCGGGGCTTGGCAAGGCTGGTGCGACCGGTGGCAAATATTCCCCGACGAAATCCACCGATTTCCGCGAACCGGGACTCCCGACCCGATACTAAGCAGGGTGAACGCAGGGTCCCCACCATCCGCCGATGCGCCGGTAGGTCCGGGTCGGCGCCGCGGCCGGACGGGGCCAGGCACCAACCGCAACGGGTCGCGCAACGACCCACAAAACAATAGGTATCAAGATGAAAACACCCAAAATCACCCCCTCGCTGCTCGGACTGCTGCTCGGCGCGGGTCTCGCCGTGGCACCCCTGACCGCCTGCGCCCGCCATCCGGAAGCAACCGTGGCCTCAGCCACCGGCGAAGCCAAGGCCGCCAAGGTCGTCTCGGGCAAGGTCGACGCCAAGTCCGACACCGCGATCTCGGTCGACGGCCGCGACCTGAAGCTGACCGCGTCCACCACCTACACGAAGGGTGGGGCGCCGGCCACCGGCGCCGACGTCAAGGTGGGTGACCATGTCACCGTGACGGTCGGAGACGACGGCGCCACCGCCCTGACGGTGAATATCACCGCCGACTGAGCCCTCCGCCCGGGGCGGATCAGCGCCCGGCCCGCTTGCGCTGCAGGCGGGCCGGGTGCAAGTTCCGGGCCATGGGCGGCACCGGCCAGTTTCCCGACGAAATCTCCGCCGCGGGCGAGTTCGCGCGGCAGGAGGATGCCTTTCGTGCGTTCGTGTCCGCGGACGGCCGCGCGGACTTTCCCGTGGAGGCGGGACGCTACCACCTGTACGTCTCGCTGGCCTGTCCCTGGGCCCACCGGACCGTCATCGCGCGACAGCTCAAGGGTCTCACCGCGGCGATCGGCCTGACGGTGGTCGATCCGGTGCGCGATGAGCGCGGCTGGGCGTTCCGCGACGGTCCGGGATTCAGTCGCGACCCGGTGAACGGGTTCAAGTTCCTCGCGGAGGCTTACCACGCCTCGCAGTCCGGCTATCGCGGCCGCTACACCGTGCCGGTCCTGTGGGACCGGCGCAGCGGCCGCATCGTGAACAATTCGGAGGACGACCTGTGCCGGATGTTGGACGGACCGTTCGCCGTGCTCGGCCACGGCGACACGGTGCTGTTTCCACCGGCCATCGAGGCCGAGCATCGCCGGGTGGCCGCGGACCTCTATGAGCGCGTCAACAATGGCGTGTACCGGGCCGGATTCGCCACCACGCAGGCGGCCTACGAGCGTGGCTGCCGTGATGTCTTCGCGGCGCTCGACGAGTACGCGGCGCGCCTCGCCACGCGGCGCTTCCTGTTCGGCGCCCGCCCGGTCGAGGCGGACTGGCGCTTGTTTTGCACGCTGGTGCGCTTCGACGCCGTCTACCACGGCCACTTCAAGTGCAACCTGCGCCGAATCGTGGACTACCCCGTGCTGCAGGGGTACCTGTGCGACCTCTACCAGCAGCCCGGCATCGCCGGCACCGTGAATCTCGACCACATCAAGCGGCACTACTACGTCACGCACGACGACATCAATCCGACGCGCATCGTGCCCCTGGGCCCGGATCTGGACTTCACGGCGCCGCACGGCCGCGAGCGGCTCGGCTGAGCTTGCGCGGTGCGGCGGGGCGGCCCCCTGTGCGGGGAGGTGGTCTACGACGGATCGTAGTCGAGGTAGGGTGCGAGCCACTTCTCGACCTCGGCACTAGCGCACCCCTGCCGGGCGGCGTAGTCCTCGACCTGGTCGCGGCCGAGCTTGCCGACGGCAAAGTACTTGGCGGCCGGGTGGCTGAAATAGAATCCACTCACGCTGCTGGCCGGGGCCATCGCCTGGCTTTCCGTCAGCGTGATGCCGGTGGCGGCCGTGGCGTCGAGCAGCTTGAACAGCGGCGGCTTCTGCGTGTGGTCGGGACAGGCCGGGTAGCCGGGCGCCGGCCGGATGCCGCGGTATCGCTCGCGGATGATGTCCGCCATCGCGAGGTTCTCGGTGCGGCCGTAGCCGCAAAACTCGCGGGCGCGGTGATGGAGCAGTTCCGCCAGGGCCTCCGCGAGGCGATCGCCGAGGGCCTTCACCATGATCGCCGAATAGTCGTCGTGCCGCCCGGCAAACTCCTGCGCAAGAGCCTCCACGCCGTGGCCGCTCGTGACGGCGAAGCCGCCGACGTAATCGAGCCGGCCGGAGTCCCGCGGCGCGACAAAATCCGCCAGGCAGTGCTGGAACTGCCCGGCGGGCTTCTCGTGCTGCTGCCGCAGGAAATGGAAGGTCTCGAGCACCCGGCCGCGCCGCTCGTCGGCGTAGAGCTCGATGCTGTCGCCCACCGCGTTGGCGGGCCAGAAGCCGAGGACAGCCCGGGCCGTGAAGCGCTGCTCCGCGATGATCCGGTCCAGGAGCGCCCGGGCGTCGGCGTAGAGCTTCGTGGCCTCGGTGCCGACGACGGGATCCTGCAGGATTTCCGGGAACCGCCCATGCAGCTCCCAGGCGGAGAAAAACGGGCCCCAGTCGATGTAGCGGGCGATCTCATCGAGGCGAAGCGGCTGCACGTCCCCGCCGCGATTGCCGGCGGTGGAAAACACCCGCCGGCCGAGGAACTCCGGCCGCGGGATGTCGACCGCCGCCCAGTCGAAATGCTCGCGGCGGGCCCGGGCCGCCTCGAGCGCGAGGAGCGGGCGGGCGCTACGCCGCTGGAGAAATTCCGCCCGCTGGCGGTCCTGCCGGGACCGGTTTTCCGCGGCGAACGCGGCCTGCGCCGTGGGACTGAGGAGCGCGGACACGACGCCGATCACCCGGGAGGCGTCGAGCACGTGCACGACCGGCGCGGCGTACTCCGGGGCCACCTTCACCGCGGTGTGCGCGGCGCTGGTGGTGGCGCCGCCGATCAGGAGCGGCAACCCGACCCCGGTGCGCTGCATCTCCCGCGCGACGTGCACCATCTCGTCCAGCGACGGCGTGATCAGGCCCGAGAGACCGATGACGTCGGCCTGCTGCTCGCGCGCGGTGGCGAGGATCCGGTCGCACGGTACCATGACGCCGAGGTCGACGACCTCGTAGTTGTTGCAGGCGAGGACGACGCCGACGATGTTCTTGCCAATGTCGTGGACGTCGCCCTTGACGGTGGCGAGGACGACCTTGCCCTGGGTGCGCGCGGTGCCGCCGCCGGCGAGCAGGCGCCGTTTCTCCTCCTCCATGAAGGGCGTGAGGTACGCGACGGACTTCTTCATGACGCGCGCCGACTTCACGACCTGCGGCAGGAACATCTTGCCGGCGCCGAACAGGTCGCCGACCACGCGCATGCCGTCCATCAGCGGTCCCTCGATCACGTGCAGCGGGCGCGGATACTTCTCGCTGTTGGCCCGCGCCTCCTCGGTGTCGGCTTCGATGAAAGTGTCGATGCCCTTGACCAGCGCGTGCACGAGTCGCTCCTCGACCGGCAGGCTGCGCCAGGCCAGGTCCTCGCGCACCTCGGCCCGTGCGGGGCCGCTCGCGGCCTTGAGCGCGTCGGCGAACGCCACCAGGCGCTCGGTCGCGTCGGGCCGGCGGTTGAGCAGCACGTCCTCCACCCGCTCGCGCAGGTCGGCGGGGATCTCCTCGTAGACCCCGAGCATGCCGGCGTTGACGATGGCCATGTCGAGGCCGGCCCGGATCGCATGGTAGAGAAAGACCGTGTGGATGGCCTCGCGCACCGGGTTGTTGCCGCGGAACGAGAACGACACGTTCGACACGCCGCCCGACACCTTGGCGCCGGGCAGGGTGGCCTTGATCTCCCGCGTCGCCTCGAAGAAATCGAGCGCGTAGGCGTTGTGCTCCTCGATGCCGGTGGCGACGGTGAGGATGTTGGGGTCGAAGACGATGTCCTCGGGGGCGAAGCCGAGCTGGTCGACGAGCAGGCGGTAGGCCCGCGTGCAGATGCGCACCTTGTCGTGGCGCGTGGCGGCCTGGCCCTGCTCGTCGAAGGCCATCACGACCGCGGCCGCACCGTACCGCTGGACGAGCCGCGCGCGGCGGAGGAACTCGGCCTCGCCGTCCTTGAGCGAGATCGAGTTCACGATGCCCTTTCCCTGGAGACACTTCAGCCCGGCCTCGAGGACGGTCCACTTGGACGAGTCGAGCATCACCGGTACGCGGGCGATCTCGGGTTCGGCGGCGATGAGGTTGAGGAACTTCACCATCGTCGCCTCGCCGTCGACCAGCGCCTCGTCGACGTTGATGTCGATGATGTTGGCACCGTTCTCCACCTGCTGCCGCGCGATGGCGAGGCACGCGTCCCACCCGCCGGCCTTGATCGCCTGCGCGAACTTGGGCGAGCCCGTGATGTTGGTGCGTTCGCCGATGACGAGGAACTGGGAGGCGGCCGAGTTCATGGGGCGGTCAGGGCCTCCAGCCCGCTGAGCCGCAGGGCCGCGAGCGGCGCCGGGCGGCGCCGGGGTGCGGTCCCGCGCACGGCGGCGGTGATCGCGGCGATGTGCGCCGGGGTCGAGCCGCAGCAGCCGCCAACGACGTTGAGCCAGCCCTGGGCGGCGAACTCGCCGAGCACGCGGGCCATGTCGGCCGGCGTCTCGTCATAGCCGCCGAAGGCGTTCGGCAGCCCGGCGTTGGGATAGCAGCTGACGTGGCATTCGGCCAGGCCCGCGAGTTCCTCGAGGTAGGGCCGCATCTGGGCGCCACCCAGCGCGCAGTTGATCCCCACGGACAGCGGCCGCGCGTGCCGGATGCTGTGGTAGAAGGCGCCGATGGTCTGGCCCGACAGCGTGCGGCCCGAGGCGTCCGTGATCGTGACGGAGATCATCACCGGCAGGCGCACGCTGGTCTCGTCGAACAGCCGTTCGAGGGCGAAGATCGCGGCCTTGGCATTGAGGGTGTCGAAGATTGTCTCGACCAGGAGGGCGTCGACGCCACCCGCGGCCAGCGCCCGGGCCTGCTCAAGGTACGCCGCGACGAGCCCGTCGAAGGTCACGGCGCGGAAGTCGGGGCGGTTGACGTCGGGTGACATCGAGGCGGTCCGATTGGTCGGCCCGAGCGCGCCGGCGACGAAACACGGCCGGCCGAGGCGCGCCGCGGCGTGGTCGGCGGCCCGGCGCGCGATCTGCGCGGCCGCGAGGTTCATCTCTGCGACCAGCGACTCGGTCCGGTAGTCCGCCTGCGAGATGGCGTTCGCGTTGAAGGTGTTGGTCTCCACCAGGTCCGCGCCGGCGTCGAAATAAGCCGCGTGAATGGACTCGATCACATCGGGCCGCGTGAGGCAGAGCAGGTCATTGTTGCCCCGCAGGTCGTGACTATGCGTCGCGAACCGGGTGCCGCGGAAGTCGGCCTCGGTGAGCTGGCGCTCCTGGATCATCGTGCCCATCGCCCCGTCGAGGATCACGATGCGGCGCGCCAGCAGTTCCTGCAGCGCGGCGGTCGAGGCGGACAAGGTCGGCGGGGTGGACGGCATCGGGGGACGAGGGGTCGAAGACAACCCAGGGGCGAGCCGATTGCAAGACACATATCTATGCATCTGTATTTGTTGATATATGATTTGCTTGCGTGGG
>JAFEGX010000134.1 GCA_018239675.1 Verrucomicrobiota bacterium | reverse complement strand
GGACCGCCCCGCGCCCACCCGCCCCAACCGCCCACCGTGCGTCCCGTCCGCCGCCTCCTCGCCTGGCTCTGCCCCGGGGCCCTCGCGCCCGCGCTGCTCCGCGGCGAGCCGCGGGACTTCACCCTCCCGGCCCAGGCCGCGGGTGAGGCGCTGCTCGACTTCTCCAAGCAGGCCGGCGTCGAGGTGCTGTTCTCGTTCGACGAGCTGATGCAGGTTCGGTCCACCGCGGTCATCGGGCGCTACGAGCCCGAGTCGGCCCTGGCCCGCCTGCTGCTCGACACCGGGTTCACCGCGCGCCGCAACGGCCGGGGCAAATTCCTCGTCACCTCCCTCCGCCGCCCGACCGGCACGATCGACGGCCGGCTGCTCGCGCCGGACGGCTCCGGCGCCCCGCGCGTCCTCGTGCGCCTGCCGGCCCTGGGACGCTCCGCCGCCACCGACGACACGGGCGACTTCACCTTCACGCTCGTCCCGCCTGGCACTTACCGCGTGCACGCCAGCGCCCCCACCTACCGCTCCACCGAATTCACCGGCGTCCGCGTCGACGCGGGCCGGGTTACCACCCTCCCGCCGCAGCGGCTGGAGCATGCCGACGACCCGACGCGCCTCGATCCCTTCATCGTCCACGCCAAGTCCGGCCGCGATGAGGCGTTCGACCACAGCCGCACCCCGACTCTGCCGCAGACCGCCACGGGCAACCTCGACCTCAGCCGCACCGAGAACGACGCCATCCCCTACGTCATCTTCGACCGCCAGCAGATCACGCGCAGCGGCGTGGTGAACCTGAACGACTTCATCCAGCGCGAGATCCTCGAGAGCGATGCCTCGGTGCGGTCGTCCGAGCAGGACGGCAACGCTCCGAGCTTCCAGGTCGGCAGCACCAACCTCAACCTGCGGGGGTACGGCTCGGACGAGACCGTCGTCCTCGTGAACGGCCGCCGCCTGCCCGAGGTGCTCACGGTGAACTCCGGCGCGCTGCCGCCGGACGTGAGCCTTATCCCGATCAGCCTCGTCGAGCAAGTCGAGGTCCTGCCGCTCTCCGCCTCCGCGCTGTACAGCGGCAATCCCGTCGGCGGCGTCATCAACATCGTCCTGCGGCCCGACGTCGACGTCACGGAGCTCTCCACCACCTACACCAACGCCCTCGCGGGCTACGACGCCCCGCAGTCGTCCGTCTCGCTCCAGCACGGCGAGACCCTGCTGGGCGGCGCGCTGCGGCTGCGCCTCAGCGCCACCTACACCGCGGCCACGCCGGCCACCGAGGCCGAGCTCGGCTACATCCGCGAGCACGACACGATCCGGCCCGACCTCGACGCCCCGGTTTTCCGGGCCACGCCCAACATCCGGAGCGCGGACGGCACCACGCCGCTGTTTGGACCCGGAAGTTCCACCGTCACCTCCGTCGCGCCAGGGGCCAGCGGCAGCGGCGGGCTGGCGGCCTTCGCCGGACGGGACGGCCGGCGGAATTTCGACCTGTTTGCGTCGCCGGGGGGGCTCGTCGCCTCCGCGAACAGCCGCGACTATCCCTATGGCCGCCGCCAGCGCCGGGCCTCCTATTTCCTGTCGACCGCCTACGACCCGGCCCCGTGGCTGGAGGTGGGCGTGGATGGCACGTACGCCCGCACCGTCGTGAACCGCGGCTACGAACTGCTCGCGGCCGACCTCGCGCTGCCCGCCGCCTCCCCCTTCAATCCGTTCGGCACGGACGTGCAGGTCGCGCTCAACGACTACGCGCCGAAGCTCGGGCCGAACTACAGCGAGGCGCGCGTCGAGTTTTTCTCGGTGGTGACCGGCGTCATGCTGAAGCTGCCGTCCAACTGGCGCGTGGCCGCGGACGCGCAGTATGCCCACAACACGGCGAAATACCGCGGGCTCGGCGGAGTCGACCCGGCGCGGTGGCAGGCGCTGGTGGACCAGGGCGTCTACAATCCGCTGCGGGACACGCAGCGGTCCGGGCCGCCCGACGCGTTCTACCAGCAGGTGCTGATCTACCGCGGCGGCCTGGGCCGGTTCGTGACCGTCGGGGACTACGATACGATCGATGCCGCGGTGCGGATTTCGAACCGGTCCATCAACCTTCCCACCGGGAGCGGCGCCCTGAACGTGGGCGGCGACTACCGCCGCACCCATCTCGCCGACTACGTCGACGTGCGCCGCTTTGCGGACGACTCCCTCGCCAGCGTACCCGACCGCTGGCAGGGCCGCACCCTTCAGCGCTTCAGCGTGTTTGGCGAGCTGCAGGGACCGCTGCTCCCGGCCGGGCGCCGGCCGCGCTGGATGCACGGGCTCGAGGGCGACCTGGCGGTGCGGTACATCGCGGCGGACACGTCGCGCGAGACGAACGTCGCCCCAACGTTCGCGCTCAAGCTCGACCTCGCCGGCGGCCTGGCGCTGCGCGGCAGCGTCACCACCTCGAACCGCGTGCCGACGCCCCAGATGAGCCGCCTGCAGGCGACGCCGGGCGGCACGCCGGGCATCAATCTCGAGCCGATCAACGACCCGGTCCGGCAGGAGAAATACGACGTGCAGTCGGCGGACGCCCTCGATCCCAACCTCCGGCCGGAATCGGCCGTGACCCAGACCGCGGGCGCGATCCTGCAGCGCGGCAAGGTCCACCGCTTCCGCGCCGCCGTCGACTTCGTCGACACGCGCAAGACCAACGAGGTGGTCGTGCTCGACTCGCAGGCCGTCGTGAACCTCGAGTCGTTCTTTCCCGAGCGCGTCATCCGCCTGCCCCTCGCGCCCACCGACCCGCGGCCCGCCGGCCGCATCGCCACCCTCGTGACCGGCGCGGTGAACGTGGCGTCGCGCCACTCGCAGAACTGGAACTGCTCGCTCGACTACACCTGGACCGGCTGCGCCGGCGGCACGCTGGAGGCGTACACGCGGTTCCTCCTCTACCAGCGCTACGACATGCAGCTGTTCCCCAACTCGCCGACCATCGACGAGCTCGGCAACCCCGACGGCACGATCTCCGGCCTGCTGCGCCACCGGGCAAACTTCGGGGCCAACTGGAGCAATCGCGAATGGGGCTGCGGCGTCGACGGCCACTTCTTCGACTCCCGCATCCTGCCGGTCAAGGAGCGGCTGATCCAGGGTGGCGACCGCATCGGCTCGCATCTCCAGTGGGACGCCTTCGTCCACAGTGACCTCGGGCGCTGGCTGCCGTGGCGGAACTCCCGCTTCGGGCTGCGCGGCCAGCTGCGCGTGAACAACGTGCTCGGCACCGAATTTCCCCACTACGCCAGCGCCTCGACGGGCGTCCAGCCCTACGGCGACTGGCGCGGTCGCACCTACTCGATCTCGGTCACGGCGACGTACTAGGCCGCGGCCTAGTGACGAGTGCCGAGAGACAAGGGACTAGGGAGGATTTCCAACTGACCTCGGGAAGATGGAGGTGAGCCGTTCGCGGCTCATTCTGGTCCACGGCCAACCT
>JAFEGX010000133.1 GCA_018239675.1 Verrucomicrobiota bacterium | reverse complement strand
CCGCCTCCGCGGGCGGCTTTTTTTGCGCCGCTCGCTAGAGCGAATTCGAAAATGGTGCAGCCACAAAGAGGCGGAGAAAACGCAGATCAATCCGATTCCAGCTCCAGCGGCAGAGGGATCGTTTACTTCGGGTAATTGCCAGTGGGGCGCAACGCTGTGGCGACGGATTCTTGCGCACTTTGCGCATCTTTGCGGCTACAAGTTTTGTTAAAATGCTTTAGCCCAGTTTCACTGTCACCGGCGCGCGTTCAAACGCCTCGCCGACCAGCAACGGACGAGGCTTCAGGCCAGCGAGCGGCGCGAGCCAGCGGTCGGGAATGATCTCGAGCCGGGTGTTCTGATGGGTGGCGATCTCGTTGAAATAGTCCCGCGCCAGCGCCACCCGCGTCTCCGTGTCGGATAGCTCGCGCTGGAGTCCGAGAAAGGCTGCGTCGGACTTGAGCTCGGGATAGCGTTCCATCACCGCCCGCAGAGTCGGCGTCACACCCGCCACATCCGGTCCCGGCTCCCAGGCCGGGGTCGCCTGCGCCTGCGCCCGCAGCGTGGCCACCTCGGTCTGCACGTGCCGCTCGTGATCCCTGAGTCCCGTGACCACCGCGACGAGGCGCGGGATGAGATCCGCCCGGCGCTTCAGCTGGACGTCCACCAGCGACCAGGCCTGGTCCGCGCGGTTGCGCAGCTGCACGAGGCTATTGAAGGACATCCAGAGCCAGGCGAACGCCCAGAGGAGAATTATGCCCACGCCGAGCCCCACCGGGAGCAGGATCCGCAGCCGTTCCGGCCCGGGGACCGCTATCAAGGCCACGACCGGCAGGGGCGCCACGGCCAGAAGTCCGAGCAACCAGAACTGCACCCGGTAGCCGCGCTGCACCTTCGCCTCGCTCCGGCAGCTGATTAGAAACATCTCGGCCGCGGGATCAGCCGCGATCTCGGGCGCAACGACCTCATTCCGTTCGCGGGCCCGGCCGGCGACGAACAGGGCCGTCCCGACCGGAATCCCTTCCTCGATGAAGCGGCGACGGTGATTCGAGTCCGCGATCTCCTGCGCGGGCCCTTTCGCATAGTACAGTGCATCTCCGGGACCGACCGTCTCGCTGAACAAGCTGACCGGCTCGATGCTCGCGCCCTTCGGCTGGATCAGCACGGCACCGGTGTCGTCGGTCACAAAAAACGGCGGCGTCTCGCCGCCCTGCGCGACCGTCTGCCATCCTGTCTTCCGCACGGTGCGGGTCTGGGTTCGCCCCTTGCTGTCGGTGTATGTCTCCGTTTCCCAGCGCTCCCACTCCTCGTCGACGGCAAATCGAAACCAGACCGTCGCCGCGCCCGCGAGGTAGCTCGTGACCGGCTGGTCGATCGCCGCCCGGCCCGCAAGCTCCACCTGGCCGATGAACACGCCCTTCGCCTTGGACGTCGGCGTGTCGATCAGGAACCGCAGGCGCCGACCCGCGCGGATCGCCAAGCCGAGGAACAGGACCGCGAGTCCGCCCCCGACCACCCACAGCCACCATGGGGCATCCGCATTCATGCCGTCAAAATCTGTCCAGTTTGCCCGTCGAGCCAAGCCCGCACTGGCCCGCGTCACCCGCTGAACGTTCACGCGCCGATTCGTCGCTTTTGCTTTGCGCCCGGCGGACGCCCCAGCCCCAACTCTCGGGCGCCATGAGTTCCGCCCCGACCCCCTGGAAACGCGCCAACACCGACTGGTTCATGCAGTGCAAGTGGGGAATGTTCACCCACTACCTCGCCGACTCCGCGAGCAACCTGAAGGCCATCGATCTGCCGGTCGACGACTGGAATCGGCGCATTGATGCGTTCGATGTCGACGGGCTCGCCCGCCAGCTGGCAGAGGCGCGCGTCCCGTATTTCGTCATTACCCTCGGCCAGAACTCCGGATTCTATCTCTCCCCGAACCAAACTTACGACGACATCGTCGGACGGCGGCCGAGCCGCTGCTCGCGCCGCGACCTCATCGCCGATCTCGCCAAGGCTCTCGCACCACGCGGCATCCGCCTCCTCGCCTACCTCCCGGGCGGCGCCCCGGCGGCCGACGAACTCGCGAAGACGCGCCTTGAGGGCCGGGTTGATGCGCGCCTCACCGACCTCCAGCGCCACTGGGAGGCCGTCGTCCGCGAGTGGTCGCTGCGCTGGGGCCGCTCGCTCAGCGGCTGGTGGATCGACGGCCCGTACCAGACCGAGGCCTACCGCCACCCCGACGCGCCGAATTACCGCAGCTTTGCCGAGGCGTTGAAGGCGGGGAATCCCGACTCGATTGTCGCCTTCAACAACGGCCTCCGCACGCCGCTCTACTCGATGACCGAGTACGAGGACTACACGCCCGGCGAGATCGAGCGCGACATGACTGTCGCGCCCGGCAACCTGCCCGATTACTCGCGGCTCGCGAACTACGAGCGTTTCCTCAATGGCGCCCAGCTGCACGTGCTCACGATCATGGGCGAATGGTGGGGCAAGCCGCCCGTGCGTTTCCCGGACGAGCTCACCATCGGCTACACAAAGTTCTTCAATCGCCGGGGCGGCGTGGTGTCGTGGGACGTGCCACTGACGGTGCAGGGCCACATCGACGAGGAATTCCGCCCGCAGCTCACCGCGCTCGGCCACGCGATCCGCGGCGGCGTCTGGGCCTGAGGCTCGGTCGGGAGAATGGGATCGGGCCGCCGCGGATCAGCCTCCTGACGTCGGCTGCTACCCTGATCTCCGCAGTCGGCCTGCCCCGTAGCGGCCGACGTCAGGAGGCTCACGCCTCTCGCTCGTCCCGCCTTCCCCGCTGAAATTTCCCGCTCCTTCAGCTTGGCGCCGACGTTTCCTTCGCTTTGCTGGCTCCCGATGCGTCCCCCGTTCGCTCTTGCCGCCGCCGGCTGCTTCCTGATCGGCGCCCTGTTCACCGCGGCCGCCGACCTGCCCTACTCGGTCGCCGACACGCCCTGGACTGAACCGTTCGGCAACCACCGGGTCCGGGTCCATGTCGACGCCCCCGCCGACGCGGTGCAGGTCCACATTCCCTGGCGCCGCCGCGACCAACATCCCGAGCAGAAGGCGGTCATCGTGGTCGACGCCGCGACCAACCGCCGCGTCACGAACGTCATCGCCGCGAGCGTGACGCGCGAAACCGGCGATCTGGTCTTCCAGCCGGCGACCGCGCCGGGCGACTACTGGGTCTATTTCCTCCCCTACAAGTACGAGGGCTGGGAAAATGCCCCGACCGCGGTCTACACGCCGCCGGCCGCCACCGCCGATCCGAAATGGGCGCAGGCGCAGGGGCCCGCGGTTGCGGCGCTGGCCGCGGGTCGCGTCGTCGACCTGCCCGCCGCCCAGGCCGTCGAGATCCAGGCGATCAACGACTTCAACCGCTTCGATCCGATGGAGGTCGTCGCGACCGCCGAGGAAATGCGCGCGCTCCTCGCGGCGCATGCCGGGCAGCCCTATCTGGTCTTCGCGGAGGACCGGCACTTTCCGATTCGGATGACCGACGCGCTGCCGCTGCGCTGGATCAAGGCCGGACCCTCCACGCACTTCCACGGCGCGGCCGACCGGGGCGAGTTCTATGCGTTTCAACTCGGCCTCTTCGCGGCGAACCAGCCGGTGAACGCGGTCGCGCTCGATTTCTCCGACCTCCGCGCCGACGACGGGGCGGTAATCCCTGCCTCCGCCTTCCGGTGCTTCAATCTCGGCGGTCTCGACTGGCTCGGCCGCCCGTTCCGGAAGACTGTGAATGTCGCAGCCGGCGCCGTGCAGGCCCTGTGGATTGGCGTCCAGGTGCCCGCTGACGCCCGCGGCGGTCATTATCGGGGAACCGTGCGCGTGCGCGCCGCGAACGCCCCGGCCACCACCGTGGACCTCAACCTCGTGGTGTCACACCGGCTGATTGCCGACG
The DNA here is from genome assembly GCA_018239675.1 of Verrucomicrobiota bacterium. Lineage (GTDB taxonomy): Bacteria > Verrucomicrobiota > Verrucomicrobiia > Opitutales > Opitutaceae > Opi-474. The sequence goes on along the minus strand of JAFEGX010000133.1, from coordinate 12,239 downwards.
CCGGCGACAACGAGCCTTGGCGGCACTCGCGGCTGCGCTGGCTCGACTCGACCATCGGCCTCGACGAGGCCGTGTTCCCACCCTACACGCCAGTCACGGTCCGCGACCGGACCCTCGGCGTGCTCGGCCGAGAGTTCACCTTCACGCCGCAGGGCCTGCCGGCGAGCATCCGCAGTCACTTCAGTCGCAATGTCGACGCCACCGACGGTCCGCCGCGTGAAATCCTCGCCGAACCTGTCCGGTTCGTGGTTGACGGCGCCGTCTGGAACGGCCCGGCCCGGCTGACCCACCAGGCGCCCGGAGCCGTGGCTTGGACCTCGACCAGCCAGTCCAGCAATCTCGATCTCACCTGCGAGGCCAAGCTCGAGTGCGACGGCTACGTGAACTACCGGCTGACGCTCCATGCCCGCCAGGCCGCCGACCTGCGCGACGTCGCGCTCGAGCTTCCGATCCGCGCCGACGTCGCGACGTACCTGATGGGCATGGGCCGCAAGGGCGGGCTGCGCCCGAAGGAATGGTCGTGGCAGTGGGACCTCAACCGCGCCAACAACCAGCTCTGGATCGGCGACATCAACGCCGGCCTCAGCCTCAAGCTGAAGGATGTCGAGGATCACTGGGACCTCTACAATCTCCGGCAGACCGGGCTCTATCGGGACTGGGCGAATGGAGGCAAGGGCGGCTGCACCGTGCGCGAAGCGGACGGACAGGTGCTGATCCGCGCCTATGCCGGGCCGCGCCACGTCAACGCCGGCGAGGACCTGCACTTCAACTTCGGCCTGCTCATCACCCCGGTCCGCTCCCTCGATCCGGCGCACTGGGACTGGCGCCACAGCCACATGCCGCACAGCCACCTCTCGGTGCGCGAGGCCAAGGCGGCGGGCATGACGATCGTGAACATCCACCAGAGCGAACCGCTCAACCGCTACATCAACTACCCGTTCCTGGCGGTCGATCCGCTCACCACCTACATCCGCGAGGCGCACGCCGCCGGCATCAAGGTGAAGCTCTATTACACGGTGCGCGAGCAGTCGAATTACACGGCCGAGTTCTGGGCCCTCCGCAGTCTCGGCGACGAGATCTTCCTCAACGGTCCCGGCTTCCACCTGGCCGACCAGTTCTCCGACCAGAAGACCGTCGCGCGCGACAACGTCGGGAGTTCCTGGCTGCGGGAGCACGTCATCACCGGCTACGTGCCGGCCTGGCACGAGCCGCTCGGCCCCGGCGACTACGACGCCGCGATTGCCACCACCGGGCTGTCCCGCTGGCACAACTATTACCTCGAGGGCATCAACTGGCTGATCCGGCACACCGGCGCCGACGGCATCTACCTTGACGGCATCGGCTACGACCGCGAGATCATGAAGCGCGTCCGGAAGGTCATGCAGCGCGCCAAGCCGGGCACGCTGATCGATTTTCACTCGGGCAACAACTTTCAGCCCGAATACGGCCTCGGCAGCTGCGCCAACCAGTACATGGAGCTGTTTCCGTACATCGACAGCCTCTGGTTTGGCGAGGCGTTCAACTACAACGAGTCGCCCGACTACTATCTCGTTGAGCTCGCCGGCCTGCCCTACGGCCTCTTCAGCGAGATGCTCCAGGACGGCGGCAACGCGTGGCGCGGAATGCTGTATGGCATGAGCAACCGCTACGGCTGGCAGGGCGACCCGCGGCCGATCTTCCGGCTTTGGGATCTTTTCGGAATCAAGGAGGCCCGCATGATGGGCTACTGGGATCCGGCCTGCCCGGTGAAGACCGGACGGAGCGACATCCTCGCCACCGTCTACCGCAAACCCGGCCGCTCGCTCATCGTCCTCGCCAGCTGGGCCGCCGACCCGGCCGAGGTCCGGCTCAGCGTCGACTGGAAAGCCCTCGGGCTTGATCCGGCCAAGACCGTGCTGACCGCGCCGTCGCTGGATGGACTGCAGGAGGCGAAGTCGTTCGGGCCCCAGGATCCGATCCCGATCCTTCCCGCCAAGGGAGCGTTCCTCATCGCCGAGGAGAAGTGACCGCGAGGATGATCAGCTTGGGTTCGCCCTCCTCTGGACAGCCTCCTCACGTCGGCTGCTACCGGCTTCGTCCGTAGCAGCCGACGTGAGGAGGCTGTTCCCTATCTCCGCACTCCGCATCTTCGGCCGCAGCAAACTCGGCGGCTCTGACTGGCTCGGCCGTCCGTTCCGGAAGACCATCGATGTCGCCGCCGGCACGGTGCAGACCCGGTGGGACCACCTCCCCACGGTCAGGTTCGGCGCGGGCTTCCGCGCGCCGGGTGGCGCCGCGCCCTAGACGCGACGGTATTTCTCCGGCGGGATCTTGAAGCGGTGACCCGAATCGAGGTCCGTGAAAATGTGCCAGCGCGGGTCGTGCGTCTCGTGCACGGCGACCTCGATCTTGTGGCCGGCTTCATAGGTGTACTCTTCCATCGCGAAGCCGTGGTCCTCGTGGAGCACGGCTTCGCCGAGCTCGCCGCTGTGGGCCTCGGTGATTTCGATCTTCCAGGTTTGCATGATCGGTTGGGGTTGGAGGTTGAGCCGGGCCTCGCGGCCCGGCCGTGAAATCGACTCGGTGATTGCCGTTTCCCGGTATCCGCTTTCCGTCGTTTCGTCTTTCAGCTGGTTCTTCTTTTGGCCGTTGCTTCTTTTCCGCTCAGTGCTTGTTGTTCGCCTCGGCCTCCTTCCGGGCCTTGGCCTCGGCAAGGATCTTGCCGGCCGCCTCCGGCGGTACCTCGGCATAGTGGCTGAACGCCTCGCTGTGACGGCCGCGGCCGCTGCTCAGGGAGCGGAGGATCGTGCTGTAGTGGTACAGCTCCTTCTGCGGCACCTGCGCGCGCACGACCTGGAAGTGGCCATCAATATCCACGCCCAGGATCTGGCCGCGGCGCGACGAGAGATCGCCCATCACGGCGCCCAGGAACTCCTCGGGCACCATCACGGACACCGTGTAGATCGGCTCCAGGAGGCAGGGCGCCGCCGCCAGGAACGCCTCCTTGAAGGCGTGGTAGCCGGCGACCTGGAACGCGATGTCCTTCGAGTCCACCGGGTGCATCTTGCCATCGTAGAAGTCGATCTTCACGTCGGTCACGTGGAAGCCGCCCAGCACGCCCTCGCGGCACACGGTCTTCACGCCCTTCTCCACCGACGGCACAAAGACCCGGTCGACGTTCGTGCCGACGAGCGACTGCTTGAAGTCCACGCCGCTGTCGCGCGGACCCGGCTCGACGCGCAGCCACACCTCGGCGAACTGGCCGGCGCCGCCGGTCTGCTTCTTGTGCCGGTAGCGCGACTCGCCCCGGCTGCGGATGGTCTCGCGGTACGGGATGCGCGGCTCCTCCAGATCCACCGCCACGTTGAACCGGCGCAGCAGACGCTCGACAATGACCTGGAGCTGGAGCTCGCCCTGGCCGGACACGATGGTCTGCTTGATCTCGTCGTCCACCCGGTAATGGAACGTCGGGTCCTCCTGGTGCAGCAGCTGCAGGCCCACCGCGAGCTTGTCCTCGTCGCCCTTGGTCCGGAGCTTGAGCGCACCATGGATGTTGGGCGCGGGATACTCGACCTTCCGCAGCACCACCGGGCGCTTCGGGCTGCACAGGGTGTCGCCGGTGTGCGTGTCGCGGAGCTTCACCACCGCCCCGAGGTCCCCGGCGCCGATTTCCGTCACGGGCGTGCGGGTCCCGCCGTTGAGCGCGTAGATCTGGCCGAGCCGCTCGGACACGTTGCGCGCCGAGTTGAGGAGCTCGTCGCCGGTCTTGACCTTCCCGGCGAACAGGCGGAACAGCGACAGCTCGCCGACGCCCGGCTCGTTCATCGTCTTGAATATATACATTACCGGCTCGGGCTGCGTGAGCGGCACCGAGCCGGCGATCCCGGAGAGATCCCGCGCGGGGACTTCCGCGCGGTCGGTGGGTGCAGAGCCATACTTGGCAATGAAGTCCATCAGGCGGGCCACCCCGACATTCGTCTCGGCCGAGACCGCGAAGAGCGGCACGAACACCTGGCGCTGGATCGCCTGGTGCAGGCCGGCGCGGAACTCCTCCTCGGCGAGGACGCCTTTCTCAAAAAACCGCTCCATTAGCGAGTCGTCCGACTCGGCCACGTACTCGATCAGCTGCTTGTGCAGCGACTGGACCTGCTCGGCCAGCGCGCCCGTCGCGGGCGCCTCGGTGTACTTGCCGTTGCCGCCGGGGCGGTAGGTCACGACCTCGTTGCGCATCACGTCCAGCACGCGGCTGAAGCCCGGGCCGGCGTCGAGCGGGATCGCGAGCGGGAAGACGTTCTTCCCGAAATGCGTGCGGGTGTCCGCCAGGATCGTGTCGAAGTTGACGTTCGCCTTGTCGAGCGCGTTCGCGACGATGATCTTCGGCAGCTCGAAGTGCGTCGCGTAGTCCCACGCGGCATCCGTGCCGACGCCGAGGCCGTGCGCGGCGTTCACCACGATGAGCGCGAAGTCGCCGACGCGCAGCGCGCCGAGGCCCTCGCTGATGAAGTCGGCGTAACCCGGGCAGTCGAGGAGGTTGAACTTCCGGTTCATCCACTCGAGGTGCAGGAGCGAGGCGTGCACCGAGATCTGGTGCTGGTGCTCGCTGGCATGGTAGTCGGACACGGTCGTGCCGGCGGCGATGGAGCCCATGCGGCCGATGTTGCCCGCACACGCGAGCATCGCTTCGCAGAGCATCGTCTTCCCGGCTGACGCGTGCCCGAGAATGGAGAAATTTCTCAGGTCCGAAGGCGCGATCACATTCATGAGCCAAAAGGAGTTAGACTGAACGGCGCTATCCTAGTGAACCGCCCCGCTCCCGCCTGCGCGTGCGTTGCGGATTTCGAAGCGGATTTTGCTTAATTTGCGCCCCGAAGCCAAGCCGGAGCCCGCGCCCTCGGACGTTCATTCGATTCCCTACTGACCGCTCCCCCTCGTCGCCCTCAACCACCTTCGGCGCCCGAGGTTCGATATCGGATGTTCGAGGTTCAAGCCACCTCACCACGAAGCCCACCAAGACCACGAAGCCAGCCGGGGCCGACTCTTCACGCTCTTCGTGTCCTTCGTGGCAAATCCAGAAACTCGGCAACGCCCAGACCATCGCGAAACGCCGCGGCGTGATTCTTGGCATAAGCCCGACCACTGTCGTCCTCGAGCTGCGCCCGGCGCTTGTCGCGACTCATTCGGCGCGGCATCGTCCGCGGCCATGACGCCCCGCGAACGCTTCACGCGGACCCTCCGCTTCGAACGCTGCTCCGACCGGCTCCCGATGGTCGAATGGGCCGCGTGGTGGGATCTCACGATCGAGCGGTGGAAGCGCGAGGGCCTGCCGCCCGACGCCAGCTGGGAGGAGTCGCTGGCGTTCTTCGGCCTCGATCCCCTGCCCCTCATCGGCACCGGCGGCGGCCCCGGGCCCGATCTTCCGGCCGCCGTCCCGCGGGTTGTCACTGACGAGGCGTCCTACGAGATGCTGCGTCCCCACCTTTTCACCGACGAAGGCATCGCGCGCATGGTCGCGGAGGCCCGGCGGATGCAGGCCGGGCATGCCCGCGGCGACTTCGCGATCCGGCTCTGGCTCGACGGCTATTTCTGGTTCCCCCGCGGCCTCATGGGCATCGAGCCCCACCTGCTCGCGTTCTACGACCAGCCGGAGCTCATGCACCGGATGAACCGTGATCTCGCCGACTATAATGATCGGGTGCTCGACGCCGTGTGCGCCGTGCTGACGCCCGATCTCGTCGGCTTCGCCGAGGACATGTCGTACAACCACGGGCCGATGCTCTCCGAGGCTTTCTTCCACGAGTTCCTGCGTCCCTACTACGAGCGGACCGTCCCGGTCATCCATCGCCGCGGCAGCAAGGCGCTCGTCGACACCGACGGCGATGTCACAACGATGGTCCCCTGGCTCCTGGCGGCCGGCCTCGACGGCGTCTATCCGCTGGAGCGCCAGGCGGGCGTCGACATCGTGCGCCTGCGCGCCCGGCATCCGCGGCTGCTGATGATGGGCGGATTCGACAAGATGACCATGACCCGCGGCGAGGCGGCGATGCGCGCCGAGTTCGAGCGGATCCTGCCCGTGATGCGTTCGGGCGGCTACATCCCATCCGTCGACCACCAGACCCCGCCCGGCGTCTCCCTCGCCAACTACCAGGTCTACATCCGCCTCTTCGCCGAATACTGCGAGCGCGCCATTCGATCCTGATAGTCACGCATCGAGCCGCGGCGAGCGGATGCTACCTTCGCGGCGCCAGGCTTCGCGCCACCCAGGCCAGCTTGTCGGCGAGCTGTTCGCGGCTGGGCGGCTGCTTGCTCATCACGGGATGCGGCAGCGAGAAGAACGCGCCGTTGGCCTTCACCGCACAGGCGCCGCCGAGTTCCAGGTAGCAGAATCCTTCGCCGGCAAAGGCTGCGGTCGGCGTCTGACCGCTGGCCAGGGAGGCGATCCGCTGCCCGACCACCTCGCCCTGGGCGGCCGCCATGACGCCCGCCTTCGGCAGCGACAGCGGCACCTCGGGCTTGAAGCGCCCGGGGAGCGGGACCGACGTGATGTCCCCAATCGCGTAGACGCGACCTTCGGCCGGAGCCGCCTTGATTTCCAGCGTCCGGGGATCGACCGCAATCCAGCCCGACGGTCCCAGCAGGTTTGCCGCCTTCACGATCGCCGGCGCCTCGTGCGGGGGCACCGCGATCAGCAGGTCGTAGGCGGCGTTCGAGCCGTCGGCGAATTCGATCTTCCGGCCGGCCTGGTCCACCCGGGCCACGGCCTTCTGCGTAAAGAACCCAATGCCGCGGCTCGCCAGCTCGCCCCGGATGTACTGTCCCATCTCCGGGCCCGCGGTGGCCATGGGTGTGCCCTCCACCGTGTAGAGATTCAGTTTCACCGCGCCGCCGCGCCCGCGCTTCGCGAAATACTCGTGCAGCAGCAGGGCCGCCTCATACGGCGCCGGCGGACACTTGAACGGAGCCTTCGGGATCAGCAGCGCGATCTCGCCGCCGGCAAAGCCCGCCAGGACCGTCCGCAGCTGCTCGGCGCCTTCCACGGTGTAGAACGTGTGGGCCCCATCCAGCCCCGGCACCGCGTCGAGCCGCAGCGCCGCGCCCATAGCGATGACCAGGTAATCCCACCGCACCGGCCCGGCGGTCGTCTGCACGGTCCGGCCCGCGAGGTCGATTGCCGTCGCCTCGGCCGACAATAACGCCACGCCGGGCTCGAGCAGGCGGGCGCGGTCGGCGGAGATCTCCTCGAACTTCCGCTCGCCCAGCATCACCCAGGTCTTGCCCGCCCCCACCAGGAAGCGCCGCGACGGGTCGATCACGGTCACCGCATGGGCGCGCGGCAGGGCGCGCCGGAGGGTGTTGGCGGCGGCGAGCCCGCCAAATCCTCCACCAAGGATCACGGTTTGGGTCGTGCCATGCACGGTACCCGTAGGCGCCGGGGTTGCACCGGAAGTCTGGGCCATGGCGGGAGTCCATGCATTGTCCGCGGCGAGGCAATCCCCAACCGCGGCGGCCAGAATCCGCAAGATATGCGGCGCGAAATCCGGGAATCGTGCGATAATGCCTCCAGCCCAACCCGAGGGATGATCATGAAAGCGAAACCCGTTCCGGCCGCTACCCCGCTCGTGAACCCGCCCAGTGAGACGCCCCGCCCGGATGTGACGGTGGCCATGAACCGCCATTCCCCGCGACCGACAGCCGCGCACGGCTACGGCCTCCACGACCGCCGGCGCGACATTGCCCACGCCGAGGCCGGTGAGCGCATCCACGCCCGGCAGGTTGAACCGCGCACCGCGGCCGACTGCCATGTCCGCGCGCGCCGCCGCCCCAAGGTCGAGGGCGCCGAACGCAACGAGGACTAGGTCCGTTCGACGCTGAACGGCGACGCGCGTGGTCCCTAACGCGCTGTCAGCGACCCTGAGCCTGCCGAAGGGTTCACCCCGGTCCGCGGGCAAGGGGCAAATGAGCCATTCAGCGCATTGAGCCAATTCGCTCCACCCGCAGGCATCCGGATCCGCGCCCGGGCGGTCTGGGCTTTCGTTTTGCGACGGATTCGATTCCCATCGGCGGGCATTCCCTCCGATGACCACCCCCGCCACGGCCGCCGTCCCGATTCCCCGCCAGATCCGCTACATCATCGGCAACGAGGGCTGCGAAAGGTTCAGTTTCTACGGCATGCGGAACATCCTCACGGTGTTCCTCGTGACGTCGTTGCTGGTCCACCTGCCGGAGGGTGAGCGGGCCATCGCGGCGAAGGACGTCTTCCACACGTTCGTGATCGGCGTGTATTTCTTTCCGCTGCTCGGCGGCTGGATCGCGGATCGCTTCTGGGGCAAGTACCACACGATCTTCTGGCTGAGTCTCGTCTACTGTCTCGGCCAGTTCTGCCTCGCGCTCTTCGTCGACAGCCGCGCCGGCTTCTACACCGGGCTCAGCCTGATCGCGCTGGGCTCCGGCGGCATCAAGCCGTGCGTGGCGGCGTTTGTGGGCGACCAGTTCGACCAGACCAACAAGCATCGCGCCAAGGTCGTGTTCGACGCGTTCTACTGGATCATCAACTTCGGCTCGTTCTTCGCGTCGCTGCTCATGCCGATTTTCCTCCGGCAGCTCGGCGCGGCCATCGCGTTCGGCGTGCCGGGCGTCCTGATGTTCCTGTCGACCGTGATCCTCTGGGTCGGTCGCGGAAAGTACGTGATGGTGCCGCCCGCGCCGTCGAATCCCGACTCCTTCATCCGGGTCTGCCGCACCGCGCTCGCCGCGGGACGGCTGGGAAAGATTCTCGGGAGCCTCGGCGTCCTCGCGGCGGCCGGCGCGTTCGCGCTGGCACCGGCCGCGGGGTTCGTCATCGCCGCCTGCACCGCGCTGGTGGCGCTGCTGACGTTTGCCGGTCTCGGGGTGTGGCTCCAGCTCGACCGGGTCGGCCCGCGGCACCCGCCGGAGGCCGTGGGCGGAGTGCGCACCGTCCTGCGCGTGCTGGTGCTGTTTTTCCTCGTGACCCCCTTCTGGTCGCTCTTCGACCAAAAGGCCTCCACCTGGGTGCTGCAGGCTGACGCGATGTCGAAGCCCGCCTGGTTCCAGTCATCGCAGATGCAGGCGCTCAATCCCCTGCTCGTGATGCTTCTCATTCCGTTCAACAATCTCGTGCTTTACCCGGCGCTCCGACAGGCCGGCGTCGAGGTGACGGCCTTGCGCCGCATGACCGCCGGCATCGCCTTCTCCGGCCTCGCGTGGGTCGTGGTCGGAGGCATGCAGCTGGTGCTGGACCAGGGCCACGCCTTCTCGATCGCCTGGCAGGTCCTGCCCTACGCGCTCCTGACCTTGGGCGAGGTGCTCGTCTCGGCCACGGGCCTTGAGTTCGCCTACAGCCAGGCGCCGCTCGCGATGAAAGGCGCGATCATGAGTTTCTGGAGCCTGTCGGTGACGATCGGCAATCTCTGGGTGCTCGTGGTGAATGCCGCGGTCCGGAATTCGACCGTGACGCAGGCCATCGCCGGCACCGGCTTCGGCGTGACGGCCTTCCAGATGTTCTTCTTCGCCGCCTTCGCCTTTGCCGCCGCCCTGGCCTTCGGCCTCGTCGCCCGCCGCTATCCCGTCGTCGATCACTATCGGAGCCAGTGACGGGGGGCTACGGACGAGGGACAAGAGACGAGTGACATGGGACGAGATCCGACCACCGGCTGGTCGCGCGCCCGACTCGTCACTGGTCACTCGTCCCTCGTCACTGCGCCGGCGGCTCGCGGCGGCGCATCGGCACGAAGCGGACAGGGATCACATCCTGCTGCTCGAGTCTGCCATAGCGCTTGCTCAGGAGGTAGAGCACCTGGTCGCCCGGCGGGCCAACGGGAATCACCATCCGCCCTACGTCGCTCAATTGGTCCACCAGCGGCGTCGGCACCGCTTCGGGCGCGCAGGTCACGATGATGCCGTCAAACGGTGCCTGCTCCGGCCAGCCAGAGTGGCCGTCACCGATGCGCAGCTGGATCGAGCGGCAGCCGAGCCGCGCAAACCGCGCCGCCGCCTGGCAGGCCAAGTCGTCGTTCAATTCCATCGTGAAGACCCGGGCAACCAGCCGGGACAGCACGGCGGCCTGGTAGCCGGAGCCGGTGCCGATTTCCAGGATTCGGTCGGTGGGCTTCGGATCCAGCAGCTCGGTCATCAGGGCGACGATGTAGGGCTGGGAGATCGTCTGGCCAAATCCGATCGGCAGCGGCCAATCGGCATAGGCCTCGCTGCGGACGTTCGCGGGCACGAACTCATGCCGCGGCACGTGATCCATCGCCGCCAGCACGCCCTGGTGCCGGATCGGCCGCATGCGATCGCCACCCAACTGGTAGCGGACCATCCGCCGCCGCTCGACCGCGTTCGGATCCTTCGGATCCGGCTCCGATTCCGCCCAACCTCCGCCATCCGCGCGCTCCAGGAAATCCAGCCCCCAAGGCCATGCCAGCCCGAGCTTCATGGCCGAAGTGTAACCTCCTTTTCTTCGCCGGGCAACCTCCGACCAGTAGCCGGTCCATCGGCCCGAGCCGGCAAAGTAGGGCCGGAGGTCCCTTCTCGGGGTCGTTTTGACCGCGATGAACGCCAAAGCCGCTAAGCCAGGCCACCTCATCATCCAACCCGGCGGCGAAGCCGCGGACTAGACCTGTGACTTTCCGTCCTGCGACCTGTAACCTGCGCGCGGCACGCCGCGCGCTACGCGCCCTGGCTCCCGGGTCCGGCCTTCACACCCTGGGTCAGCCACTTTTCCAGGATCGCGGCGATCACGCAGCCGGCCATGGCGTAGGCGCCCAGGACCAGCCACATCGCCTCGGGTCGGTGCCAGTAGTCGAGCTGGTGGTGGATCATCGCCTGCTGCAGCGTGACCTCGGCACCGTTGATGTTCACTTTTTCCGGCGACCAGTGCTCGAGCAGGTGGCCAGAGAACGCGCTCACGAGCGTCTTCGCGAGGAACCACGGGATCAGCGAAAGGCCGAGGTACGCCCCCTCCTGACCCTTGGGCGCAATCGCCGCGGTGTACTCGTAGAGCTTCGGCGACCACACCACCTCACCGATTGTGACGAGGATCATGGCGAGCAGCGCCATCAGGTAATGCGCCTTCTCGATGGAGAGGCCGTACATCGTCCACGGCAGGGACATCGGGAGGAGCGCGAGTGACGAGACCATCGCGCCGTAGACGAGCATCCGGAAGACCGGGAACCGGTTCGCGAAGGGGATGAAAAGGATCAGGCCGATCACGATGCCGATGGGATTGATGGCATTGAGCGTGCCGAAGGCGGCGTCGGGCCCGATCGTGCGGAGCCAGTACTTCGGCATCAGGAGATAGAGGTACACGTAGACCGCGCGCACGCCGACAATCAGCCCGATCAGCACGAGCAGCCGCCACAGGGCCGGCTCCCGGACCATGAGGCGCCAGCTCTGCCAGGGGCTCTTCCGCTCCACCTTCTTGTCCGCCTCCGCCTCGCCGGCGGGCTCATCCGGGCTGACCAGCTGCTCCTCCGACTTGATCAGGAAATGCTGGACGACCAGGCAGAGCGCCGCGGTGATCACGCCGAGCGTGAAGATATGGACGTTCGGGAGGTGCAGCCACTTCCGGACGATATCGATCGAGAATCCGGCCGCCGCGGCGCCGATGTTCATGAAGAGATACCAGAGGTTGAAGCCCGCGCTGCGCGACCGGCGGGTGGTGTACCGGTTGGTTGCCGCCTGGAAGATCGTCTGGATCGCCGCCATGAACGGCGCCATCAGGAAGAGCAGCACGCCCGCGATGAGGCCGCGGTGCGGCAGCGACGGGGTCAGGCCCACCCACACGATGCCGAGCCGCAGCAGCAGCGAGCCCCACATCGCGAGGTTCAGGCCGCGGCGGATGCCGAGCCAGTCGGTCATCATGCCCGACAAAAGCAGCATCAGCGAAGTCGCCGAGGTGAAAGCCGTGATCGTGTAGCCCGCCAGCCGGTCATCGAGCCCGAGGTCGTCGGAGAGAAAGACGGCGACAATCGTCAGCAACGCGAAGTACGCGGTGCAGTCGAGGAAGTTGACGACCTGGATGCCCCAGTACTCGGTCTTGGTCTCCTTCAGCACCCGGAAGTCGCGAAAATAACCGACGATGGCTTCGGAGAATGTCTTGGGGCGGGCGGGCTCGCTCATGATGATTGGGGAAGGGTTGTTTTTTTTGCCGCGGAGACTCGGCGAGTCGCCCCGCGATGGCGAGGGCGTAATCGTGGTGGAGACAGCCGAACGCCGGACGTCCAACGCCGGACGCTGAAGTCACT
>JAFEGX010000132.1 GCA_018239675.1 Verrucomicrobiota bacterium | reverse complement strand
GCAAGACCTTTTATTTCTTAGCGACCATGAAGCTGATACGATACGCCAACTCCCGCGGCGATCTCGGCCATGCCGTGATCGACTCGGCGGGAGTGCCCCGGCGGCTGGCGGGGGAGCTTTATGGCGCGCACCAGCCCACGGATGAGGCGGCGGACGTCGCAAAGCTGCTCGCGCCGATCGCGCCGACCATGATCTGGGGCATCGGGCTCAATTACCACGGCTTCGCGCGCGAGTCCAAGTCCACGCCACCGGAACACCCGCTCGTCTTCGCGAAAGGACCCAACGCCGTCCAGCATCCGGGCGATCCCATCGTGATTCCGACGACGCTGCGCTCCGACCAGGTGGACTACGAGGGCGAACTTGCGGTTGTCATCGGACGGGCCGCGCGCAATGTCTCGCCGGAGCACGCGCTCGACCATGTATTCGGCTACACCTGCGTCAACGACGTGAGCTCGCGCGACTGGCAGATCGCCCGCTGTGGCGGACAATGGTGCCGCAGCAAGACCTTCGACACGTTCGCCCCGCTGGGCCCGTGCCTGGTCACCGCCGACGAGATCCCCGCCCCCAACCGCCTCGCCATCCGCACGGTGATCAACGGTGTGACGATGCAGGATTCGAACACGAGCGACATGATTGTCGATGTCGCGCACCTCGTCTCTTTCCTGAGCGCGAGCACGACGCTGCTCCCCGGCACGGTCATCCTGACCGGCACGCCCCAGGGCGTCGGCATGACCCGCACTCCGCCGCGCTGGCTCCAGCCCGGCGACGTCGTCACGGTCGAAATCGAAAAGATCGGCCGGCTCACCAATCCTGTAGGGATCGAGCAGCCGTAGCTCGCCTTACTCTTGAGCATGAATACCCCGCAGCTGCCCGAATTGGTTTCGATCCCGGCCGGCACCATCGACCTTGGCGTGCCCGCCTGCCCGCCCCGCTCCAATTTCGCCTGGGTCTGGCACACCGGGAGAACGAAATCGGTCAAGGCGTTCAAGCTGGCCCGTTACCACGTGACCAACGCCGAGTATCGCGTCTTTCTCGCCGAGACCGGGCATTCGGCCCCCGCGCACATCAGCCAGCCGGGATTCAACGGCGACCGCCTGCCGGTCGTCGGCATCTCGTGGGAGGATGCCACCGCCTACTGCGCGTGGCTCGCGCGCCGCACCGGCAAACCCTACCGGCTGCCGACCGACGCCGAGTGGGAATACGCCGCGCGCGGCGGGCGAGCCGGCACGATCTTTCCGTGGGGCAACGGCCTCGATCCCGAGTTCGCGTGGTTCGGCGGTCAGGCCGCGCCCAAGCCGGTCGGCAGCTACGCGCCCAACGGCTTCGGCCTGCACGATATGATTGGCAACGCCTGGCAGTGGTGCGAGGAGCGTTTCGAGGATGTCTCCGAGGGCGTGAAGGCCGTGAACCGGCCCACGGGACGCGACCCGGCGGTCAACCGCGTGCTCCGCGGCGGCTCATTCCTCACCTGCCACTATCTCAATCTCTGGATCGCCTACCGCCATGAGGATCCGCCGGACCTGAAGCACGAGTCCATCGGCTTCCGCCTGGCCCTCTAGCCTCCCGCCGCCCCATGCCTTCATCGTCCTCCCCCTCGCCCGTCGAATCCGGCCCGGCGCTCTACGTCCGCGCCAAGCGCCGGATCCCGGGCGGCACGCAGCTGCTGAGCAAGCGGCCCGAGATGTACCTTCCCGACCAGTGGCCGGCGTATTACCAGCGGGCCGAGGGCTGCACCGTGTGGGACGTCGCCGGCCGGCCCTACGTCGATTTCACGTCCTGCGGCATCGGCACTTGCCTGCTCGGCTACGCGGACCCGACCGTGAACGCCGCCGTGGTCGCGCGCATCGCCCAGGGCAGCATGTGCACGCTGAACACGCCCGATGAGCTCGCCGTCGCGGAACTGCTCTGCTCCCTGCATCCCTGGGCCGAAAAGGTGCGCTATGCGCGGGCCGGCGGCGAGGCCATGAGCATCGCCATCCGGATTGCCCGCGCCGCGACGCGGCGCGACCTCGTCGCCTTCTGCGGCTATCATGGCTGGGGCGACTGGTACCTCGCTGCGAACCTCGGCGAGACCGAGGCGCTGAACGGCCACCTCCTGCCCGGGCTCGACCCGGCGGGCGTGCCCGCGGCGCTCCGGGGTACCGCGCTTCCGTTCCGGTACAACCGCATCGCCGAACTCGAAGCCATCGTGGCCGCGCACCGCGGCGAGCTCGCGGCGATCGTGATGGAGCCGATGCGCCACGACGCGCCCCGCGACGGCTTCCTCCAGCGGGTGCGCGCGCTCGCCGACGAGACCGGCGCGGTGCTGGTCTTCGACGAGGTCACCGCCGGCTGGCGCAGCCACCACGGCGGCATCCACCTGACCCTCGGCGTGAACCCGGACATCGCCGTGTTCGCCAAGGCCATCTCGAACGGATTTCCCATGGCCGCCGTGATCGGCCGCGGCGCCGTGATGGAGGCGGCCCAGCAGACTTTTGTCAGCAGCACCTACTGGACCGAGTCGATCGGTCCTGCCGCTGCCCTGGCGACGCTCCAGCAGCTGCCCAAGGTCGATGCGGTCGCCAAAATCCGCGAGGCCGGCGAGGCCACGCGCAGCGGCTGGCAGCGGCTCGGCGCGAAGCACGGCCTGCCGGTGAAGGTGGGCGGCCTGCCGGCCCTGGCCACGTTCGCGTTTGATGCGGGCGAGGACAGCCGTCCACTGATGACGCTCTTCACGCAGGGCATGCTGGAGCGCGGCTACCTGGCGAACGGCGGGTTTTATCCCATGGTGGTCCACACGCGCGCCGTCGTGGAGGCCTACCTCGCGGCGGTGGACGCGGTGTTCGCCGACCTTCGCCGCGCCCGCGACCTGGGCGCGGTCCGCGCCGCGCTCCACGGTCCGGTGGCCCACGCCGGCTTCGCCCGCCTCACCTGAACTTACCCCTCATGAAAATCCTCCAGCTCGGATCCGGTTCCATGGGTACGCGCCGCCTGCGCGACCTCCACCAGCGTCCCGACCTCACCGTCGCGCTCTTCGACGAGCGCGAGGACCGCCGCCAGCGCGCCCAGGAGCGCTTTGGCGTCAAGGTCTTCGCCCGCCTCGAGGACGCCCTGGCGTGGGGCCCGCAGGCCCTCGTCATTTCCACCCCGCCGGGCACGAAGGGCGCCTACGTGAAGCTCGCGCTGGAGCGCGGCCTCCACCACTTCATCGAGGCCGACATCTGGTGCTACGGCGCCGCCGAGACCGAGCGCGTCTCGCAGGCCAAGCGTCTCGTCAGCGCGCCGTCCGCGTCGCTGCGCTACCTGCCGGTCGTGAAGGCGCTCGGCGAGGCCGTCCGCCGCGACCTCGGCCAGATCCTCAGCTACCAGCTCTTCATGGCCACCTTCATGCCCGGCTGGCATGCCACCGAGGGCCGCGAGTATTACGCGCGCCACCGGAACACCGCGCCGTCGCGCGAGATGATCCCCTTCGAGCTTAACTGGCTCAACCCGATCTTCGGCCACCCGACGGAGGTCGCCGGCCGCTACGAGAAATATGGCAACCTGCCCGGTGACACGGAGGACACCTGGAGCCTCTCGATGCGGCTCTCCGGCGGCGGCGTGGGCCAGCTCGCGATCACGATGTCGTGCCCGGTCGACTACCGGCGCGGCTGCTGCTTCGGGACCGGCGGCGTGGCGACGTGGGACATCTACAGCGGCGATCTCACGGTGCAGACCACCGCCGACAAGGCCCCGCGGCACACGAACCATCGCGCGGTCGGCGACGTGCTCGAGCAGATGTACCACGAGGAGATCAACACCTTCGTCGACGCCGCGCTCGGCCGGACCACGTGGATTCAGCCCTACTCGCTCAGCCAGCGTTCCATTGCCGCCGTCGCGGCCGCGGAACAGAGCTTCCTCACCGACCGCTGGGTGAAGGTGGACCCCGGCGCCGAGCCGGCCCCGGTCCTGCCGGTCAAGGCGTGACCGGCCCGTCGTCGCCGCGCCCCGCCCCAGGCACCCGATGCAGGCCCAGTTCTCCCCCTTCGACTACGCGATTCTCGTCGCCTACGTGCTGGCGAGCGTCGGGGTCGGCCTCTGGTTCGCCCGGAGCCAGCGCAGCGTCGAGGGCTACTACCTCGCCGAGCGCGCCGCCCCGTGGTGGGCGGTCGCCATCTCGATCAACAGCTCGGACACGACCGCGATCAGCTACCTCGGCTGCGCGGCGCTCGTGTTCACTGGCGATCTCCAGCTCGCGCTCGGTACCCTCGCCTTCCCCTTCGCCGCCCTGTTCGTGTCGCTCGTGTTCGTCCCGTTCCTCGCCCGGCACAATGTCTTCACGGTGTACGAGTACCTCGAGCACCGCTTCAACCCGGTCGTGCGCACATTCGCGTCGGGGCTCTTCCTCCTCACCCGCGGGACCCACCTGTCCGTCGCCCTCTTCGCCGCCACCATCGTGCTCTCGCAGGTCATGGGCTGGCCCATGATCGCCAGCCTGCTCGTGATGGGCGGGCTCACGACGCTCTACACGGTCCTCGGCGGCATGAAGGCGGTGCTGTGGACCGACGTGATCCAGTTTTTCATTCTGCTCATTGGCCTCCTCGCCGTGCTGGTCGGCGTCGCGCAGGCGTTCCGCTGGGACTTCGCGCAGATCTGGAGCATCGCTTCCCGCCCGACCCCCGCGGGCGCACCATGGCTCGACGGCGTGGCCGGCCTCCACGGGCACACCCAGTGGGTGAATTTCTCGGGCAGCCTCTACGTCATGACATTCTGGGCCGTCATGCTGAACACGTTTGCCCAGGGCGTCGGCTCCTACGGCAGCGACCAGGTCCTGGTGCAGCGCTACCTTGCCGCCGGCTCGGCCCGGAAGATGGCCGAGTCGCTGATCTTCGGGAGCCTGCTCACCGTCCCGGTCAACGCCCTGCTCTTCGCCGCCGGCGTGTTCCTCATCGCCTACTACACCCACTTTCTCTACGTGCCGGGCTACGAGTGGGTGGCCCAGCTGACCGACGCGAACCGCGTGATGTCGCATTTTATCAGCCACGGGCTGCCCGGCTATCTCGGCGCGATCGTGATCGCCGGCCTCTTCGCCGGCACGATGTCGAGCCTCTCCGCCGGCCTGAATTCGCTGAGCACGGCCACCTATGTCGACTTCATCGTCCGCTTCGGGGCCCCGGTGCAGAACGAGCGTCGCGGGGTGCTCCGGGCCAAGCTCGTGACCTGCGCGCTCGGGGTGGTCGTCATGCTCGGCGCCGTGGCGATGGGCGGCCACGAGACGATCTTCGCGATCGCCGCCAAGGTCGTCAGCCCGTTCGCCGGGCCCCTGCTCGGCATGTTCCTGCTCGGCATGCTGTCGCGGCGGGTCAACTCCTTCGGCGTGATCGCCGGCGCAGTCCTCGGCACTATCGCCGCCGTGGCCGTCACCTACGGCACCACGGTCCACTGGCTGTGGTACTACGTGGTCGGCACCGGCGTCTCGTGCGTCGCCGGCTATGCGCTGAGCTATCTGCGGCCCGCGCCCGCGACGGCCCAGGTGGCCGACTAGTTGACGACGTTGCGCGGGTGGCCCACGAGGAACGCCCGGACATTGTCGACCGCCACCGCCATCAGGCGCCGCCGGGCCGCCTGCGTGGCCCAGGCGTGATGGGGCGTGACCAGGCAATGGCGCGCGGTGAGCAGCGGGTTGTCGGCGCGGGGCGGTTCGACCGCCAGCACGTCCACCGCGGCGCCCGCAATGCGCCCCGCGTTGAGGGCCGCCGCCAGGTCCGCCTCGACGACGAGCGGCCCGCGGCTCGTGTTGAGCAGCAGCGCCGTCGGCTTCATCCGCCCCAGCGCCGCCGCATCGATCAGGCCGCGCGTGGCCGGGGTCAGGGGACAGTGCAGGCTCACCACGTCGGCCTCGCCCAGGACACGTTCAAGCTCGGCGCGGCCGCCCGCGCGCGTGGCGTAGATCACCCGCATGCCGAGCGCCTCGCCGAGCCGCGCCACCGCCTGGGCAATGCGGCCGGAGCCGACCAGTCCCAGGACCAGGCCGTCGAGCTCGACCAGCGGGGTCTCCGCGTAGCAGAAGTCGGGACAGCGCACCCAGCCCCCGGCCCGGACGCTGGCCGCGTGTCGCCCCACCTGGTTGGTGAGCTCGAGCAGCAGCGCCAGCGTGTGCTGGGCCACCGAGCTGGTGCCGTAGGTCGGGACATTCGTCACCGGCACGCCCCGGGCCCGGGCGGCCGCGACGTCGACCACGTTGAAGCCGGTGGCCAAGACCCCGACGTAGCGCAGTCGCGGCAGTGCCGCCAGCGTGGCCGCGTCGAGCGGCGTCTTGTTCGTCAGGACCACCTCGGCGTCACGGGCCCGGGCCGCGATCTCGGGGCCGGCCGAGCGCGGATGCACCACGCACGGGCCGAGCGCCTCCAGCCCGGCCCAGCTTAGGTCGCCGGGATTCAGGGTCGCCCCATCCAGTACCACGATGTTCATGAAACAGGACCGCGGTCTTTCGCCGCGACGCTAGTCGTGCGCCCAGCCCCGGTCGACCGTCAGGCACTGGCCGGAGATGTCGCGGCTCTCGTCCGAGGCGAGGAAGGCGAACACCGGTTCGACCGTCTCGGGCGTGAGCCGGCCGCGCAGGGCCTGTTTTTCCTCCAGCGACTTCAGGACCGCAGCCTGGTCCGGAAACAGGCGGAGTTCGCCCTCGGTCTGCACCGCGCCGAGGTGCACGCAGTTGACCCGCACGTTGTACTGGCCGAGGTCGCGCGCGAGCCCGCGCGTGAGGCCGACGAGGCCGCCCTTGCTGGCGTGGTAATGGGTC
Organism: Verrucomicrobiota bacterium; assembly: GCA_018239675.1. Lineage (GTDB taxonomy): Bacteria > Verrucomicrobiota > Verrucomicrobiia > Opitutales > Opitutaceae > Opi-474. The sequence goes on along the minus strand of JAFEGX010000132.1, from coordinate 47,724 downwards.
AGCTGCGCCATGCCGAGCCGCAGGGTGATGCTGCCGACATTGAGAATCACGCCCGCCTGCTGCCGCTTGAGGTGCGGAATGATCGCCTCGCAGCAGCGCCACGCGCCGTCGAGGTTGGTGTCGAGGATCCGCCGCCAGTCGGCCAGCGTCAGGGTATCCGCCGCCTGCCGCGGATAGATCCCGGCGTTGTTGATCCACACGTCGATGCGCCCGTGGCGGGCGACGATGGCCTCGACGGCAGCGCGGACCTCGTCAGCCTTGGTGACGTCGAGTTTCACCGCCCAGGACGGCGCAATCGCCGCGGCGGACTTCTCCAGGCTGCGCACTCCGCCGATGGCATGGGCGCCACGCCGCTGGAAACCCAGCACGAGGCCGCGACCCACACCCTCGCCGGCCCCGGTGATGACGCAGACTTTGCCGGTCAGGTCGATTGCCATAGGGAGAGGGGTTGCGCGGGTGAGGGATTCACGGGAAAAAGCTCGCGGCGTTCGCCCGTGAACGGCAGGCGGGCGAATTCGAGCGACGCGCAGCCCGGGCCGTCAAACACCAATCCCCGTTCCGCCGGGGCGGCATAGCCCGCGCGCCAGCCCATCAGGCTCTTCACCTGCACCGCCCACGCCCGGTCCGGCGCCAAGCCCACGCCCTCGTAAAAGGCCGGGTCGGCGCAGAGCGCGCCGGCCGCGCTCACAACGATCCGCAGGCGCCCGGCGGCCACGACGACGGCCTCGCCCATGGAAAACTCCTGACCGGTGTAGGCCTGGCCCCGCGCCCGGTAGCGGCCCTCGCCGGAAAAAACCAGCTCGCCGGCGATTGGCACCTGTTGCACGCCCACCCTCGCTCCCGCCCCTGATCGCAGGGCGGGCAGGGCGGCGGGATCAACCACCCACAAGAGCACCTCCCCCGGCAGCGTCTCCCGCCGGCTCCACAGGCGCTGGATCGCCTCCGCGCTCGTGCCAGCCGCGCCCGCCGTGGTGGCATCGGCCGAGTCGACCAGCAGCCACGGCCCGCCGTCCGCCCGCCGCTCCAGCTTGGCCAGGATGTCCTCCCAGCTGCGCAGGCCGGTCTGCCACTCGGTCCGCTGGTCGTACCAGCGCCGGGCGAGCCCTTCCGCGAGCGCCGCGGCGCCGGCGTCCCGCGCGGCCGTGATCACGACACTCGTGCCCATCTCCGCGACATCCAGCCACGGCTGCACCGGAAACACGCTCACGTCGAAAATGCCTGGCCGCCCCTCGAGGCGGCGGGCCTCCGCCAGGATGGCCGCGAACCGGCCGGAGGCGTGATGAGTGTCGGTCGGGGGAATCAGCGCCGCCACCTTGGCCATCACCCGGACCGTGGGACCGGCGGGCCGCAGGACGAGCCGCGCCGCCCGCACGCCGGTCTCGTGAAAATCGATGTGCGGCATCGTCCGATAGGCCGTGATCGCGTCGGACAGGTGGAGCATGCGCCGCGTGACGTTCGCATGCAGGTCCAGTGAGACGACAAGCCGGCCGGTGAAGCCGAGTTCGCGGCGCACGCGCTCGAGCAGCGCGCCCTCCACGTCGTCCTCCCCGGCGGCGCACGCGGCGCCATGCAGGTGGAGCAGGATCGCGTCGGCGGGACCGGCCGCGCGCAACTCCCGGATCAGGGTGTCGCCAATCGCCCGGAAGCAGTCCGCGCTCAGCCGGCCCGCCGGGGTCCCGCAGCCGGCGACGAACACCGGGTGGGTCGCGACGCCCACCCCCTCGAGCTCAGCCAGGCTGCCCGCCAGCTGCGAGTCCGCCGCCCGGCACCACTCGCGCACCGCCGGCTCGCCCGTCAGCCACGTACCGCGCGCCGCGAACAACTCCCGCTCCACCGGCACGGGATTGAACGTGTTGCTCTCAAAAATGAACTGGGCGAGCAGGACCTTCATGGCGGCCCCCGCGGCGCGTCCGGCTTGCCGAAAATCGGCTCCATGAGTCCCTTCAGGTAACCGATCGCGTAAATGTTGCCCTGCAGGCCGTAGCCGTCGTGCTCGCCTTCGTCGGTCACGAGATGCGGCACATGATCCGACCGGATGAAACCGTGGTAGCCGATCTCGCGGTAGGCCCGGAACACCTTCACCTGGTCGGTCGGCCCATTGTCGGGGAAAGTCTCATGAAACTGCTCCAGCCGCCCCGCCACGTCGCGGCAGTGCACAAAGTGGATGCGCGGACCGAAGTGGCGGATGGTGGCCACGAGGTCGACGCCCAGCTCGGCGAAGCAACCCTGGCAGAACGTGAGCCCGTTGGCCGGGCTCGGCGCGAGCGCGAACAGCCGGTCGAAGTTCGCGACGCTCCGCATGATCCGCGCCAGCGACCACATCGGCGAGAGCGGCGGATCGTCCGGATGCATCGCCAGCCTCACGCCCGCCGCCTCCGCCACCGGCACCACGCGGCGGAGGAAATACTCAAGGTTGTCCCACATCTCCTCGTCGGTTGTCCGGCCCTCGGCCGTCACGTGCGACTGGTCGAAGGCCGCGAGGTCAAAGCCGCTGGTCAGCGCCCCGCCCCGCTCGGGCACCCGCATCGACGTCCGGATCACCATCGCGTCGTCCGTCACCTGCGGCATGAAGTTGTAGCAGAGGACGCCGATGCCGAGCCGGCCCATGGCGTCGATCGCCCGCTGGTAAGTCTCGATCTGCTCGTCGCGGCCCGGCCGGCCCAGCACGATGCGGTCGATGGGCGGCCCGCCCTCGATGACGGCGATGCGCAGGCCCTGGCGCGCCACCCGCTCCTGCTCCGCCCGCAGCGCCGCCAGCTCGGTCGGCATGCCCTGCATGTTGTAGTAGACCAGGTCCGGCACGCCGAGCTGCGCGAGCAGCCGCAGGTTGCGGTCGGTCGGCGGGTTGACGACGGCGGAGATTCTCATGCCAGACGCAGGAGTTCAACCGCCCGCCGCACCGGCGGCTGCGCCGGCAGGCGATTGGAGCCGACCGGCGGACGGGCCAGCAGATAGGAGGCGCCGAACGCGGTCATGAACGGCCGGACCCGCTCGGCGCCGGGACCGAGCGGCAGGAAGATGAAAGGAAAGTCGCATCGCTCCGCGAGCCGGAGGCTGAGGTGCACGGAATCCAGCGCCTCGGCGATCCCGCGCACGCGCTCCACGACCTTGACGATGTCCGCCCCGCGGTCCCGCAGCGCGTCCACCGCCCGGCGGGCCTCGGCCCAGCGCAGCTTGCGCGGCGGGTGCCAGGAGTAGATCACGGTCCGGCCCGCCCGCCGGCACGCCCGGACCACCTCCGCCTGGCGACGGAGGGCCGATCGGTCTTGCGTCCATTCGTCGGGCGCCGCGGCAAATGTGTCCGCCTCGAGGTCCAGCCCGGCGGAGCCCGCGGTCAGCGCCGCGAGCTGCAGCGCCATCCGCTCGGCGTCACCGCGCCATGGCACCCGGCCGAAGCGCGGGCCATAGACGCGCAGGAAGGGCGCGCGGCGGCACGACGTGTAGACCGGCCCCGGGAGGCGGGCGAAAAAAACGCGGCCCGGCTGCGCGTCGTCCGGCAGCGACGCGAGGTTCAGTTCGACGGCCGCAGCCCCGTCCCGGAACGCCGCCGCCGCCGCCCGCCGCGAGGCCGCCTCGCCCCGCTCGACGACCACGCCGACGACGAAGGGACGCGGGAGGTTCGACAGTTTCACCATAGCGGCACGTGGGGGATCCAGCCGGGACGATGGGGATCGAAGAACTCGATCTCGTCGCCCTTTTCAAGATAGACGCGATGGTACTTCTTCACCTTGTCGCGGTCGAGCTCCACGCCCAGCCCCGGCCCCTTGGGCAGCGCCACCGCGCCGTTTTTCCAGCGGAGGGGCTCGGTGATGATGTCGTCGACCTGGAATGGGTAGTGCGAATCATAGTGGTGGCAGAGCGACGGCGTGGTCGCCCAGAGGTGCAGGCTGGCCGTCATGCCGATGCCGAGTTCGCGGTCGCTGTGGATCGCCAGCCCGAACCCGAACGTCTCAGCCACCGCGGCGAGCTTCTTGCACTGCGTGATGCCGCCCCAGAAGTACGGGTCGACCAGGATCACGTCCAGCGCCCGCATCCGGAGCATGGGCGCGACCTGGTCGAAGTTCAGCACGGCCATGTTGGTCGCGAGCGGGACATTCACCGCGGCGCGCACGCGCGACATGCCCTCGAGGTTGAAGGTCGGATCCTCGCAGTACTCGAGGTCGTACTCGGCCAGGCGCTTCAACTCGTTGATCGCGGTCTCCGTGCTCCAGACCTGGTTGGGATCGACCCGGAGATGCCGGATCTGGTCGCCGAACCGCTCGCGGAGCGCCCGGACCGTCGCCCGTTCGACCGCCGGTTCGAGCACGCCGGTCTTGAGCTTCAGGCCCGTGAACCCGAAGCGCTTCACATGGTCGGCGTACTGCTCGCAGATTCCCGCCGGGCCGTCCTCGCCGCCGATCTTCCCGTTCGCGCTCTTGTAGCGGTAGAACAGGTAGGCCACGAACGGGACGAGCTCGGAATCGGCCCCGCCCCACAGGTCGCACACCCGCTTGTTCTGGACCTTTCCGATGATGTCCCAGCACGCCATCTCGATCGCGGCGGCCACGTAGCGCAGCTCGATCGTGAGCGCCGACTGCTCGCTGGTCGTCCGGAAGACCTCGAAGTTCTTCACGATCCGCGACACCTCCAGCGGGTCGTAATTCAGGAAGAACGGCTCCGCGCTCTTGAAGCGCGCGGCGGTGCTCGCGCCGCCATAGGTCTCGCCCAGGCCGACGACGCCCTCGTCGGTGTGGAGCTCGACGATGGTGCGCGTCGTGCCGGTTTCGACACCCATGCTCCAGCGCAGCGGCGCCTCCATTGGGATGTGCACGGGAGTGCAGACAACTTTGGTGATCTTCATTGGGAAAAAACCGGGCGACTACGGCCCGAGCGCGAGCTGCTCGTCACGCCGCGTCACGAACCCGGCCGCGAGCCTCGTCTCCGCCGCGCCGCCGCCCTCGATCCAACGGACCTGGTTGGTCTCAAGCAGACGCGGGAAGGGCAGCAGCGGCGAGGTGCTGGGCTGGAGGGTGACGGTGTGGCACCGGCCCCAGATCGGGTACGAGGGGTGCCCGCGTCCCGCAGCCCACGACCACGCATAGGGAAAGAACGACTCGTCCCAGCGCAGGCCGAAGCCCAGCGAGCGCGCCGCATTCCACACCGCGCCCCACCCCGCGGGAAAATCCGTCAGGTGCACCACATGCTCGACGTCGCTGCCGGCCGCCGGCACGCGGCTGCAGTCGCGCGTCCCGCCGCCGGCCTGCTCCGGCACCCGCGGCCACGCCCCGCGGTAGCCGGGACGCAGCTGGCCCAGCTCGGGCCGGTCCGCCGTCGGCGTCAGCACCGTCCGCGCCGTCGTCACCAGCTCCGCCCCGTCGATCAGCGGCCCGCCAAAGCCCGGATGGTGCAGCCAAGCCACCGGCAGCCGCGTCCGGCTCCGGTTGACGAGTCGCTCGGTCCAGCGCACCTGCGGCTCACCCGCGCGCACCTCGAGCACGCGCTCCAGCTCCCACGGCGTGCGCACGCCGCGGCCCACGAGCCGCACCCGCACCGCGGCGTCGGACTGCGCGACGATCTCCGCGGACCACGGCACGCTGTGAAGCTCGCCGTGACACCCGAGCGGCGCCCCCTCGTACTCGCCGGGGAAGAAACCGTTGGGCAGCGAGACAAACCAGCCGCCGTGAAACCGATCGTAGAACTCGCTGCGCCCCCCCTGCGGCAGGTCAAGCGCATCGCGGCGCGGCGGCCACACCTGCGGGTTTTTCCACAGCACATCGAGGTCGCTGGCCTTGTGCCGGAACTCGACCAGGTCGGCGCCCCGCTCCGGCCAGACCGAAAGGCGCACGCACTCGTTCTCGATCACCAGCAGTCGAAGACCGGCCCACTTGATCCAATCCGCCCGCGGACCGTGGGTCCTGTGCGCATCACAGTTCATGGGGATGCCGCCAGCCTAGTCCGCGCTTTGCCGTCTGCGCGCAAATTCTTTCCGGTTCGTCCATGCAGGGGTTGCGCGCGACTCTTCGGGATAGGTTCGACACGTCAATATTTTTAAGTATTTTTGTGTATACATATTCCCAAAGTCCGCTATAGAGAGGCCTTACTTTCACTTCGACTTTCACCGCATTTCCGCACTGGGTTTCCAGTTGCACCCCTCAGCGTCCGCGCCGGCTCATTAATCAACCTAATCCCTGATTCTTGACGTAGAGCTTCGGCTTAATTTGTCCCGCCTAGACCCGCATCCGCCATGGAGCTCGTTAACACCGATGTTGCCTACAAGTTCATCCGCGAAAAAATCCTGACCGGGGTCTACCTGGCCGGCAGTCCGCTGGCCACCAAGAACCTGTCAAAGGAGATCGGTGTGAGCCGCACCCCCGTGCGCGACGCGTTGCGCCTGCTCGAGGCCGACGGTCTCGTCACGATCAAGCCCCGCATCGGCGCCAGCGTGAAGTCGATGGACCTGCAGGAATTCAAGGACCTTTGCGGGCTCCGCCAGGCGCTCGAAACGTACGCCGCGGGGCTCGCCGCGCAGAATCGCACTGACTCCGAGCTCGCCGAGATTCGTGACGCTTTGGAGGCGATGCGGGTGATCGTCGAGAAGATGATCAAGGCCGCCGACGACCGCGAACTGCTCGTCGACCTCGCGCGCGAGGATGTCCGCTTTCACCTCGCGATCATCAACGTCGCGAAGAATGAGCTGATCAAGAAGGAGATCATGCGCCTGAGCCTCATCAACCGCGTGGTCTCGGTCCCGCCGACGGGCAAGAAGCAGCGCGAGGACCTCAACACCCGCCGCAAGGTGCTCGACAGCCACCAGGAGATCTACGAGGCGATCGCCAAGAAGGATGTCGCCGCCGCGAAGGACGCGATGGACCGGCACCAGCAGAACAATCTCGAGAAGGTCATCCAGCTGATGGGCATCAAGGAGCAGACCAAGTTCCACTCGGAGCTTGGCCTGGCCGCGGCCAACTGAGCCGGTCCGGCTATTCGGCGAAGAACCCGGCCGGCAATTCCCGGCGGGCGACCTCGGTCAGCCGGAGCGCCTCCGCCTCGGCAATCCACCGGTAGGGCCAGCGCAGGCGGGTGCCGACGTTGGCCCAGCCGCCGATCGCCGCCAGCAGCTTGTCGAGCGCGCAGTTGGTGTAGTGCTGCTCGGTCGCAAACGGGAGGAGGTGCGCCCGGATGAACCCCTGGATCGCACGCTCCCATTCGAGCGCCCGTCCGGGATCAGTCCGCATGAGTCCGGCCCATCGCACCGCCCCGGCCGGACTGAGGCACGCCACATTCGAGTAGGCCCCCGCCGCACCCAGCGTGACGCCGGTCGCAAGGGTGTGGCCGGGCACGAAGACCGACGCGCGCGCCAGCACCGGCGCCATCGCCGCGTACCAGCCCGCGTCCCCCGCGCCGACCTTCACGCCCACCAACTCCGGCACCCGACGGAAAATTTCTACCCACTCCGCGGCCGCGAGCACGCGCTTCGCGTGCCCGGGATTGTAGACCACGACTCCCACCGGCGCCGCCTCGGCCACCATGACTCGCAGGAACGCCACGATCTCGTCCATCGTCAGCGCGAACCACTCGGGCAGCACCACCTGCACCGCCCCGGGAGCAAGCTGCCGGCTGCGCCGCAGGCGCTCCCGCGCGATCTGCGCGCTCATGTGGCAGACTCCGATCTGGAATGGCAGCCGGTGGCGCCCGCACTCTTCCGCCAGCACCGCGCTGACCCGGTCAAATTCCTCCTCCGTCTGGGCGTGAAACTCGCCCGCGCTGCCATTCGAATAGATCCCGTCGACCCCGGCCTTCGCCTGGAACGCGATCTCCTCCCGCAGCCGCCCATAGTCGATGCTGTCGTCCGCGTTGATCGGCAGCAGCAGCGTGCCCCACGTTCCTCGAATTTCATCAGGTTTCAGCGGTCGCATGGTGAAAAGGGTATTTGTCGGTATACACGCTCGGGCCAGCCGGTCGCGTCATGTACCGGGTCGTGCCGGTCACTCCGGGGCGACGTAGCCGGTGTCGCCGCCGAGCTTCTTCCAGCGGTGGTAGACCACCAGCGTCGCGAACAGCGCGGCGAGCGCGATGACCGCCCCGCCGCCGAAGGTGTAGCGGTAGTCGTGGCCCAGCACGTCAAGCAGGCGCCCGATCACCGGCCCCACAACGATGTTGCCGATCGCCAGGACCTGCACGACGGCGGCGGCGAATTGCGCGAACTTGTCCTTCGGGAAGAGCAGCTGGCCCAGCGCCGCGGCGCCGGTGAAGTAGCAGCCGGACAGCACGCCGTGCACGAGGAAGACGATCCCGAAGCTCGCCGGGCCCACGATGCCGAAATACCCGATCGCCATCACCACCGCATAGGCCGTGAGCGCGAACAGGCCCACGCGCAGCGGGTGAAACCGGTCGGCCATCCAGCCCAGCGGATACGCCAGCACGAGCGAGCAGGAGTAGGTCACGACGATGTACTTGCCGTACGAATCCATCGTCAGCCCGAAACTCTCGGCCGAGTACACGCTGAACAGGTTGACCGGCGCGAAGGCCAGCTGCGCCAGCGCCATCGCCGCGAGCACCCAGAGGTAATACGGCTTGGAAAAACAGATCTGTGCGTAGGATTTCGCCGCCCCGAAGAAACCCACGTGCGCCGGCGCGGCCGGCGGCGGCGGGTACCCGCCCTCCTTCACCTTCAGGCACATCACGAGCAAGCCCCCGCCGTAGAGGAGCCCGATGCCGGTCAGGATCGGGAGATAGTGCACCTTCGCCTGCCCGATCAGATAATAGTTGAAGAACATGCCAGAGATCAGGCTCACCGCGCGGAACAGCCCGAAGAACCGGCCGATCATCACGTGCGGCACGACGTCGTTGATCAGGCCGTTGAAGACCGCGTTCGCGGCGACCGTGGTGAACTCGAAGCCGGTCCACGACAGCCCGAGCACTATGATGATCGTGAAATTCAGCGTTTCGGGCGGCCAGCCCATCGCCGCGTGCAGGCGCGTCCCGAGCCAGGGCCCCAGCGCGAGGCCCGCCATTGACAGGGTCGCGATCGGCGCCGTCAGCAGCAGGTAGGGAATACGGCGGCCGAACCGTCCGCGGTGGCGGTCGCTGTAGTAGCTGATGATCGGACCCACGAACAGGCCGATCGCCGCCGGCACCGAGGAGAGGAACAGGCCGGTCAGGAAGTCCGAGGCCTGGAACATCCGCAGCATGATCTGCACGACCGGCGGCGCCGCGCGTTCCTTGAGCTGCCAGGCGAAGTCGCCCCACAGCAGCCAGCAGAACAGGACCACCAGCCCGCCCGCCGTGTAGGTCAGCGTGCCTACGCGCCACACCTTGCGGCCGTTCGCGAGCTCGACGCCAGGGGCGGATGGGGCAACCGGGGGTTCGTTCATGGGGGACGCGTCAACAAAGGGGCCGGCACCGGGAGTGGCAAGCCCCGGCGACGGGCCGGCGCGATCCCACCCGTCCCGGCTCAGCCGGCCGGAAGGTCAAGGACCGCGAGGCCGTGCGCCGCGAGTTCCACCGGGACGACTCCGCCGTCACCCAGCATGATCGCGGTCGTCTCCGGCTCGGCGGCGTTGTTGATCACGACCAGCTTGCCGCTGCGCGGAAACCAGGTCGCCTCGGTGCGGACGTTGCTCGTGGTCCAGGCCGCCCAGGCGCGCTCCTGCCGGGCCGCCCAGCGCACCGCGCGATGCAGCAGGCGGGTGTTCTCGCTCGTGAACCGGAATCCGCTCAGGTAGACGCTGCGCCCGCGGCCGGACTCGCGGACCGTCAGCCGCGGCGACTGCTCGCGCTCCGCCAGGACCTCCGTTTCGCCGTCGACGAGATAGATGCCGTCGACGTCGGCGCCAAGATCCAGCGCCGCGGTGACGTCCGCCGTGATGAAATGGTCGGCGGTCGCAAACACCCGCCCGCTCGGTGACGGGTAGCGGTACTTGCCGTTCGCCACACGGTCCCCGGTGTCGCGGTCGACGCCGAGCACGCGCGCCAGGCGGAAATGCTCGCCCGGTCGCGGTCGCGCACTCGGTTCGCCAATGCCGATCAGGCCCCCGCCCCGCCGCACCCAGCGCGTGAGGATGGTCTCGACCTGCGGATCGTCCCAGTAATGGCCGCCGCTCCACGCGCTGCCGGCGCGGCCGGCGTTGATGACAACCTTGACATCGCGGGGCACGCCGCGCGCCGCCAGGTCGTCGAAACTCAGGAACACCACGTCGAGCGCGAGCCCGGCGAGCGCCTCCAGCACGTCGTACAGCACCACGCCCCGGGTGAAGTGCCCGGAGCAGGTCCAGGCGCGCAGGTCGCCCCACGCCGTGAGCACCCCCACCTTCCCCGGCGCGCTCCACGGCCGGCCGCCGGCGTGAAACGACTTCAGCAGCCGGAATTCCCGGGCGAGCCCCGCGATGTAGTCCTGGAAGTCCGGGAACGGCTCGACCAGCGACAGGTAGCCGCCGAGTCCGATCCGGTCGATCGGCGCGCGGACCAGCCCGCGGCGCGCGTCGATCCAGAAATTCTTGGCGTCGAGCGTCGGGTTGCCGCCGGCCTTGAAGGTCGGCTCGCCCTTGAGCCCGGTCGGGAACAGGTACGGGTGCAGCCGCAGCTCGTGGGTGCGCACGCCCCGCGCGTGCGCGCACAGCCGCACCTCGAAGGCGTTGAAGACGCACTTGATCAGGCCGTCGAAGCCGAATTCGCGGAAGCGCGGGCTGCTCGGCTCCACGCCGATCCAGTGGTCGTCGTAGAACACGTAGGCGAGCTTGCCGTGGCGGTGCACGAGGTCGATGCAGCGCCGGCCGAACTCGATCACGAACCCGTGGATGTAGTCCATGTAGTCGCGATAGCGCCGCGACGGTGCGTTGTGCGTGGAGTTGTAGAGGCCGCCGTTGACGAAGTCCTCGGAGTTGAGCCGGTACCCGTACTTCCGCTCGAAGCCGCGCAGCGCCCGCGGGCTCACGGTCATCGCATAGTCGCCCCAGTCCGAGTAGAGGTCGCGCAGCCGGGCATGGTCCGCGCCCCAGAACCAGGAGAAGTTGTAGAACATCGACGTGAACCGCACCACGCGCGTCGCCGGATGCTCGCGGAGCCAGCGCTCGAGGAACGCGAGCAGGACCTGCTGCACGGCCGGCTGCATCGGGTCGACGGCCGCCAGGTGCTCGCGGTCACCCCAGTGGTTCGTGAGGTGGTTGTACATCGAGATCTCCTCCCAGATCCGGAAGGCGAGGAAGTTCACGGTGTAGCGATGCCCCGGGACCGTGCCGCGAATGGTCACGGCGCCCCGCCGAGGATTCACGCTCCAGCGGGTCTTCGGCACCTCGCGGCCGGTGGTGCGGTCGAACACCTGCCACCAGCGCCGCGGGCGGTCCTGGAAATTGACCGCGAACTGCTCGGTGTAGAATCCCGCCAGCAGGGTGATCGTCGTGACCGCCCGGTCGGCCACCACGGGCTGGCTCATCAGGAAGTTCTGCTGGAGCTGGTCGCGGTGCTCGCGCGCCCAGGGCTGCACCGAGCGCGGCAGGCAGAGGGTCGAGTAGATCGCGTACCCCGACGCCTCGATCGCGGGCGAAAGCTGCGTGCCGTCCGAGTCGCGGATCGTGTCCGCGCCCCACTGGCGGGCGAGGCGGAGCGTGAGCGCTTCGTGGCCGGCCTCACCCGGGAGGGTGAAGTCGCCGCGGGTCAGATCGGGCGGATTCATGGGGCGAAAAGCGGGGACGCCGACGGTCGGCGCATCCCCGATCAAGCCAGCGGTTACGGAACGGAAAAAGCCCGCTGTTTTCGGATCGTCCAATCCGCCCCGGGCTTCGAACCGTCCGGAGGTTCCGCGATGGACGACCGGCCCGGTTTGCGGCAGCGTGACCCGGTGCCACCCCGTCCCCTGCTCGGACTTGTCCTCGCGCTGTCGGCCGGCCTCGTTGCGTCCCAGGGCGCGACCGCGCCCGACGCCCTCGCCCACCTGCGTTCCGGCCATCCCCGCCTGCTTGCGACCGCCGCGGACTGGGCCGAGGTCCGCGCCCGGATCGCCGCCGACCCGGCGGCCGCGGCCCTGCACCTCGGCGTGATGCGGGCCGCGCAGGCGATCCTCGACGAACCCGTGGCCCGGCGGGAGCTGCTGGGCCGCCGGCTCCTCGGGGTCTCCCGGCGCGTGCTGGGGCGCATCCTGGACCTGGGCTACGCCTGGCGGATGACCGGCGACGCCGCGTTCGCCCGCCGGGCCGAGGCCGAGATGCGGGCCGCCGCGGATTTCTCCGACTGGAATCCGTCGCACTTTCTCGACGTCGGCGAAATGACGGCCGCGCTGGCCATCGGCTACGACTGGACCGAGGACGCGCTGGCGCCGGAATCCCGCGCCGCGATCAAGCGCGCGATCATCGCGAAGGGCCTGCGGCCCGGGCTCGATCCCAAGGCCGAGCACAACTGGTGGCACGTCGCCGAGAATAACTGGAACCAGGTGTGCTGGGGCGGGCTGACCCTCGGGGCGCTCACAATCGCCGAGGACGATCCCGCCCTCGCCCGCCAGGTCCTCGCGCTCGCCCGCGCCAATCTCGCGCACGGCCTCGCGCCGTACGCCCCGGACGGCATCTATCCCGAGGGGCCGGGTTACTGGTCCTACGGCACCTCGTTCCAGGTCATGCTCGACGCCGCGCTCACGACGGCGCTCGGGGACGACTGGGGCCTGGCCGCCGCGCCGGGCTTCCTCGCGAGCGCCGGGGTGTTCGTCCAGACCATCGGGCCCACCGGCCGCTGCTACAATTTCTCCGACGGCGGGGAGCTCCCGGGCTTCCAGCCGGCCCTGTGCTGGTTCGCCCGGCAGACGGGCGACGCCGGCCTCCTCGCCCCCAACGACCGGGTGCTGCACGATCCCGCGGCCGGCATCGGCGCCGCGGTGGCCGACCGCCTGGCCGTCCTGGCGCTGCTCTGGTGGCCCGATAAGCCGGCGGCCGCCACGCCGCGGCTTCCGCTCCGCTGGAGCGGCGACGGCCCCAATCCCCTCGCCGTCTTCCGCGAGTCGTGGACCGACCCGCGCTCGCTCTACCTCGCCCTCAAGGGCGGCGCGGCGGTGGTGAACCACGGCCACATGGACGCCGGCTCGTTCGTGCTGGAGGCCGACGGCGTGCGCTGGGCGGTCGATCTCGGCGCGCAGGACTACTATTCCCTCGAGTCGAAGCACGTCGACCTTTGGAACAAGGCGCAGGATTCGCAGCGCTGGGACGTCTACCGCATCGGGCCGTTCACCCACAACACGCTGACGATCGACGGCCAGCGCCACCGCGTCGAGGGACGCGCCCGCCTCATCGACTTTTCCGCCGACGCCGCCGACCCGCGCGCCGTCCTCGACCTCACGCCGGTCTTCGCCGGCGCGGCGGCGTACGTGCACCGCGGCTTCCGCGTGCTGCCGGACCGGCGCGTGCTCGTGCAGGACGAGCTGCGGGGCCTGACTCCCGGGGCGCGCGTGCGCTGGGCAATGGCGACCCGCGCCGAGGTCAGCTGCACGGGCGGAACCGCGACGCTGCGGCAGGAGGGCCAGACCCTGCAGGTCCAGCTGCTCGATTCGCCCGCGGCCGACTTCACGGCCGCGCCTGCCGATCCTCCCGCCGACGGCTTCAACGCCCCGAATCCCGGGGTGAGCCTGCTGACCGCCACCTTCACCGCCACCGCTGATGGCTCGCTGCGGGTGGCCGTGGTGCTGGCGCCGGGAGCCCGGGCCGGAGCCGCACCGCGACTGGTGCCGCTCGCCTCGTGGTAGCCAACCGCCGCTCCCCATGAGACTCGCCCCAGCTCTCCTCCTCCTGGCTTTGGCCCTGCCCGGCCGGGCCGCCAGTGACGCCGCGCTCGTGGTGCATGCCGACCAGACCGGACCAGTCATCAACCGCAACCTGTACGGCCAGTTCTCCGAGCACCTTGGCCGGGGCATCTACGAGGGCATCTGGGTGGGGCCCGACTCGCCGATCCCGAACACGCGCGGCATCCGGAACGACGTGCTGGCCGCCCTCCGCGCGCTCCACCTTCCGGTGCTCCGGTGGCCGGGCGGCTGCTTCGCCGACGAGTACCACTGGCGCAACGGGATCGGGCCCCGCGCGAACCGGCCGGCGATGATCAACACCCACTGGGGCGGCGTCGTGGAGGACAATGCCTTCGGCACCCACGAGTTCATGGACCTCGTCGACCTCCTCGGCTGCGACGCCTACATCTGCGGAAACGTCGGCAGCGGCTCCGTGCAGGAGATGATGGAGTGGGTCGAGTACCTCACCTCCGACGCGGACTCGCCGCTGACCAGGCTCCGCCGCGCCAACGGCCGCGCCGAGCCGTGGCGGGTCAAATACTTCGGCGTCGGCAACGAGAGCTGGGGCTGCGGCGGCGCGATGACGCCGGAGTACTACGCCGACAATTTCCGGCGCTACAACACGTTCATCAAGAACTATGACCCCCACCGCCCGATCGAGCGCATCGCGTGCGGCGCGGCGGGCGACGACTACCACTGGACCGAGGTGCTCATGCAGCGCGCGGCCGACCGCATGACCGGCCTGTCGCTCCATTTCTACACCCTGCCGAGCGGTGACTGGGGCAAGCCCAAGGGCCCCGCCACCGGTTTCGACGAGGCCGCCTGGTTCGCCACGCTGCGGGGCACGCTGTACATGGACGAGCTAGTCACCCGTCACTCCGTCATCATGGACCGGTACGACCCGGCACGACGCGTCGGGCTCATCGTCGACGAGTGGGGCACCTGGTACGATCCCGAGCCGGGCTCGCGGCCGGGCTTCCTCTACCAGCAGAACACCCTGCGCGACGCCGTCGTCGCCGCGCTCAATCTCCACATCTTCCAGCAGCACGCCGACCGGGTCCGCATGGCCAACATCGCCCAGACGGTGAATGTGCTCCAGGCCATGATCCTCACGGACGGCGAGAAGATGCTGCTCACCCCCACCTACCATGTCTTCGAGATGTTCAAGGTCCACCAGGGCGCGACGGCGGTGCCGCTCACCCTCACCACGCCCGAGTACCGCCTCGGGGACCATGCGATCCCCGCCGTGAGCGCCTCGGCCTCCCGCGACGCGGCCGGACGGCTCCACCTCTCGCTCGTGAACACCAACCCGCACGCGCCCGTGGAGGTCGGCTGCCGGCTCGCCGGACCGCACGCGGCCCAAGTGTCCGGCCGGATCCTGACCGCCGCAACCATGGATGCGCACAACACGTTCGCCGCGCCGAACGCCGTGCACCCGGCCGAGTTCTCCGCGGCCCGGCTTCAGGGTGACCAGCTCGGGGTGATCTTGCCGCCGATGTCGGTGGTGATGCTCGAGCTCTAGACTGTCCCGTCGTGCGCTTCACCCTCGCGCTGCTCCTCCTGCCCATGGCTGCCGCCGCCGAATGGTCGAATCCCCTGGTCCGCCAGCGCGCGGATCCGTGGATCCTGCGTCACTCCGACGGGTACTACTACTTCACCGCGACGGTGCCGGAGTACGACCGCATCGAGCTGCGGCGGGCCCGGACGCTCGAGGAACTGCCCGGCGTCACCCCGACCGTGATCTGGCGGCGGCACGCCAACGGCGAGATGGGGGCGCACATCTGGGCGCCCGAGCTCCACTGGATTGACGGCCGGTGGTTCGTCTATTTCGCGGCCGGAGCCGCGGAGCGCGAATGGGACATCCGCCTCTACGTGCTCGAGTGCGCGGCGCCGGATCCCCGGACCGGCCCGTGGGTCGAGCGCGGGCAGCTGCGGACGCCGTGGAATACCTTCGCCCTCGATGCCACGACCTTCACGGTGCACGGCGAGCGCTACCTGCTCTGGGCGCAGCGCGATCCCGCGCTGGCGGCCAACACGTGCCTGTTCCTCTCCCGGATGAAGTCGCCGACCGAGCTGACCGGCCCGACCGTGCGCCTTTCCCAGCCCGAGTTTCCCTGGGAACGGGTGCGCTTCGCCGTGAACGAGGGCCCGGCCGTGCTGGTCCGCCACGGCCGCATCTGGGTCAGCTACTCCGCCGCCGGCACCGGGCCCGAGTACTGCCTCGGACTCTTGTCCGCCGACGCATCCGCCAACCTGCTCGATCCGCGCTCGTGGCGAAAGTCTCCGACACCGGTCTTCACCAGCAGCGCGGCGAACCAGGTGTTTGGCCCGGGCCACAACTGCTTCACGACCACCCCGGACGGCCGGACCGACCTGATCGTCTACCACGCGCGCGACCAGGCCGAGGTCGCCGGCGATCCGCTAGATGATCCCAACCGTCACACCCGCGTGCAGCCGCTCGGCTGGAACACCGACGGATCGCCGGCGTTCGGGACCCCGGCCGCGGCCGCTGACACCGCATGAAATCCCTCGCCCTCTTCCTGCTCCTGGGCACCGGCCTGCCGGCGGCCGCGCCGGCGGAGGCCTGGTTTGTCCGGCCGCAGCCGGCCGCCACCCTCTATCACGAGGGCTGGATCGACCTGAACAAGAATGGGGTGCGCGATCCCTACGAGGACCCGGCCGTGCCGGTCGAGGCGCGCATCACCGATCTCCTCGGGCGCATGACGCTGGAGGAGAAAACGGCGCAGATGGCCACGCTCTATGGCTTTCCCCGGGTCCTGCAGGACGAGTTGCCGACGCCCGCCTGGGCCCGTGCCCCGTGGCAGGACGGCATCGGCAACATTGACGAGCACGCCAACGGCAACACCGGCTGGAATGGGCGGCTCGCCGATCCCGAGAACGATCTCCCGTGGTCCCGCCACGCGCAGGCCCTCAACGAGGTCCAGCGCTGGTTCATCGAGCACACGCGCCTCGGCGTCCCGGTGGACTTCACCGACGAGGGCATCCGCGGCCTGATGCACTCGCGGGCCACGAGCTTCCCGGCCGAGATCGGCGTGGCCTCCACGTGGGACGCCGACCTCGCCCGCGAGATCGGCCGCGCCACCGGAACCGAGGCCCGCGCCCTCGGCTACACCAACATCTATTCGCCGGTGCTCGATCTCTCCCGCGACCCGCGCTGGGGTCGCGTCGTCGAGTGCTACTCCGAGGATCCGTTTCTGACCGCGACGCTCGGCGTCGAGCAGGTCCGGGGCCTCCAGGAATCCGGGGTCGTCTCCACGCTCAAGCATTTTGCCGTCTACAGCATACCCAAGGGCGGCCGGGACGGCGAGGCGCGCACCGACCCGCAGGCTTCCTGGCGCGAGGTGCAGACGCTCTTCCTCGAGCCGTTCCGGCACGCGGTGCGGGAGGGCGGCGCCCTCGGCGTGATGGCCTCGTACAACGACTACGACGGCACGCCGATCATCGCGAATCACCTCTTCCTCACCGAGATCCTGCGACGCGAATTCGGCTTCCGCGGCTACGTGGTCTCCGACAGCGGGGCCGTGGAGTTTGTCCACTCCAAGCACCGCGTCGCCGGCACCTACGCTGAGGCGATCCGCCAGTCCGTCGAGGCCGGCCTCAATATTAGGACCGACTTCACGTCGCCCGCGGAGTTCCTCGATCCACTGCGGCAGCTCGTGCGCGATGGCCGGATTGCCCCGGCCACGATCGACGAGCGGGTCCGCGACATCCTCCGCGTGAAGTTCTGGCTCGGCCTGTTCGACCGCCCGTATGTCGACCCGGCGAACGCGGCGCAGGTCGTTCGCTCGCCGGCTCATCTCGCGCTCGCCGCCCGCGCCTCACGCGAGGCGATCGTGCTGCTCAAGAATGACGGCGACGCCCTCCCGCTCCGTCGCAGCCTGAAGCGCATCCTCGTGACCGGCCCGCTGGCAGACGATCCCCATGCCTGGTGGTCGCGCTACGGTGCCCAGCGGCTGAATTTCGTCACGCCTCTCGCCGGGATCCGGGCGCTCTTGGGCAGGAGCACGGAGGTGCGCTATGCGCCGGGGGTCGCGGCAAAGGATGCCAACTGGCCGGCCAGCGACATTCTGAAGGAGGCTATGGGGGCCGAGGTTCGCCGCGGCATCGATGAGGCCGTCCAAGCTGCGGCAGGGGTCGATGTCATTGTCGCCGTGCTCGGCGAGACGGACGAGCTATGCCGCGAATCCTCCAGCCGGATCAGCCTGAACCTGCCCGGTTACCAGCAGGAATTGCTCGAGGCGCTGCACGCCACCGGCCGGCCGCTGGTGCTGGTCCTCAGCAACGGCCGGCCGCTCAGCGTGAACTGGGCCGCACGGCAGGTCCCGGCCATCGTGGAACTCTGGTTTCCCGGCGAGGACGGCGGCGCCGCCCTGGCCGACGTGCTCTTCGGCGTGGTCAATCCCTCGGGCAAGTTGCCGATAACATTCCCGCGCAGCGTGGGCCAGATCCCGTACAATTTCCCGACTCACCCCGGCGCGCAGGGCCGGGACTTCGGGCAGGTCGGCGGCCCGCTGTTTCCCTTCGGCCACGGACTGAGCTATACGCGCTTCGAATACTCCCACCTCGCCGTCACCCCCGACCGTCTCGCCATTCCCGGCACGGTCACCGTCGCGTGCGACGTCACCAACCGCGGCCGAGTCTCCGGCGACGAGGTCGTTCAGCTCTACCTGCGCGACGACTACTCGTCCGTCATCGGGTTCGAGCAGGTGCTGCGCGGTTTCACCCGGCTGGCCCTTGGGCCCGGCGAAACGAAGCGCGCGACCTTCGCCCTGCATGCCGCCGACCTGGCCTTGTACGACCGCACGGGAAAGTGGACCGTGGAGCCCGGGCGATTCACGGTGATGGTGGGCGCCTCCTCGGCGGATATCCGGCTCACCGGCCGCTTCACCGTCACCACCCCCGACGGCCGCGCACCGGAGGAGGACCCGCTCCCCGATTCGCATGTTGATCCGCGCTGACTCGCTGGCGGCACTTTCGCCGCGCCAGATTTGCGCCCGGGTCATCCGCCTCGGTGCGATCTTCGCCTGCCTCCTTCCGTTCACCGCCGTTGCCGCCACCATGAACATTACGCTCGCCGCCCCGGCCGCATCCTCGACTCCGACCGCATTCGCGATGGGCACTAGCCGCGCGCCGGACGGCACGACGCTGGCGTTGGATTCGCGCAGCCTGCTGCTCGACGGCCGGCGCTGGATTCCGGTGATGGGCGAATTCCACTACGCCCGCTACCCAGCCTCCGAGTGGCCCGGCGAGTTGCGGAAGATGCGCGCCGGCGGGGTCGACGTGGTCGCGACGTACGCGTTCTGGATTCATCACGAGGAGAGCGAGGGTCAGTGGGACTGGGCGGGCGACCGGGACCTGCGCGGTTTTGTCTCCGCCGCCCAGGCGGCCGGGCTCAAGGTGATCGTGCGGATCGGCCCCTGGTGCCACGGCGAGGTGCGCAATGGCGGCCTGCCCGACTGGGTCGTGGACCGCGGATCCGTCCGCACGAATGATGCGGTTTATCTGCGGGCTGTAGACCAGTGGTACCGTCAAGTCGCCGCGCAGGTCCGGGGCCTGCTCTGGAAGGACGGCGGGCCGGTCATCGGCGTCCAGCTCGAGAACGAGTTCCCCGGCCAGGCCGCGCACCTGCTGGAGCTGAAGCGCCTGGCGCGGGTGGCCGGGCTCGACGTGCCGCTCTACACGCGGACCGGCTGGCCCGCGCTGTCCTCGCCGATGCCGTCCGGCGAGATCGTCCCCCTGTACGGCGTCTACGCGGAGGGTTTCTGGGACCGCGAGCTCACGGCCATGCCGGGCACGTATTGGGCGGGATTCCATTTCTCGACGCTGCGCATGGACGCCAACATCGCCAACGAAGCGCTCGGCCGGCGCGAGGTGCGCGACGATCCCGACGTGGCCGGCTACCCCTATCTCACCTGCGAGATCGGCGGCGGCATGATGAGCGCCTACCACCGGCGAATCCGGCTGGACCCGGCGGACGTTGAGGCCACCACGCTCGTGAAGCTGGGTTCGGGCTCGAACGGCCCGGGCTACTACATGTACCATGGCGGCACCAATCCCGAGGGCCGGCGCACCACGCTGATGGAGTCGCAGGATTCCCCGCTGACCAACTGGAACGATCTCCCGGTCAAAAACTACGACTTTCAGGCTCCGCTCGGCCAGGCTGGCCAGGTCCGGCCGCTCTACCAGCGCCTGCGCCGGCTGCACCAATTCCTCCATGCGTTTGGCGAGTCGCTCGCCGCCATGGATGCCCACCTGCCCGCCGCGCGCCCGGCCGGTAAGGATGACCTGACCACGCTGCGGTGGGCGGTGCGCGCCGACGGCCGGCGGGCCTTCGTCTTCGTGAACAACCACGAACGCGGGCGTTCCCTGCCGTCGAGGCCGGACGTGCAGTTCCGCCTTGGGTTCCCCACGGGCCAACCGGTCGAGTTTCCAACGGCCCCGGTCGCGATTCCAAGCGACGCCTGCTTCATCTGGCCGGTCCGGCTGGCCCTTGGCGGCACCTCCGAGCTGGAATGGGCCACCGCGCAACCCTTGGGAAGGGCCACGGGAACTGGTCGCACCACCTTCTATTTTGCCGTCACTCCCGGCATCGCAGCGGAGATCGCCTTTCGCGCCGGCCGCGTGGAGGCCCATCGGGGCCAGCTCGCCCGCGGCCCCGACGGCATCAGTCGGTTGATTGGCATCGATCCGGGTCCGGCGCCGTTTGTCACCCTTGACGGTTCGGTTGATTGCGTGCTGCTCAGCGAGGCCGACTCGCTGCGCCTGGCTTTCGACCCGCTGACCGGAGCAGCGGCCTTCGATCCCGAGGAATTGGCGCCGGCGACTCAACCGCTCAAGCCGGAGCTTGTTCAGCCGGCCGGCCCCCTCCGGGTCATCCGCCGGGCCGCCACACCGCATGGCGTCGCGGCTGCACCGACGGACGCCGATTTCGCCGCGGCCGCGCGCTGGCGGATTCCGTTGCCGGCGCAGCTGCCGCCGCGGGTCATGCTGCGCCTGCACTACGTCGGCGATGTGGCGCGGGTTTACGTCAACGGGCAACTCGTCATGGACGACTTCTATAACGGCGATCCTCTCGAAATTCCGTTGTGGCGTCATGCCGCCGCCCTGGCCCACGGCGAGCTCACGGTCTCCATCCTCCCCCTGCAGCGCCACGCCCCGATCTACTTCTCGGCCCGGACCGCGGTGCCGGATTTCGGCGACCGCCCGGCGGTCGCCGAACTGCAGCACGTCGAATTGGTCCTCGCCCGAGAGTGAAACCCGAAGGCCTGACGGGATTGGATTCTTCGCGGCCTGGGTGGTGAAACTCGCCTAGGTCGCCGGCAACGCGTCGCCCGCGAAGGCGAGGCACTCAATCGCGGCCAGGGCGAGCTGATTCGTGCTGTTGGTCGAGACGTTGGCGGCCTCGTCGACGGGCCGGAGGACGGCGGGACCCTTGATCGCGACCCGGTGGGCCTTCCAGCCCTTCACGCCCCGGGCAAACTCGCTCCATGCCCGCTCGGCCAGGTCGGGCCGGCCCAGCTGGCGGGCCGCGTAGGCGGTCAGGCGCGAGTGCTCGGCGGTGAGGTTGTTGCCGCGCAGCGGGGCGCCGAGGCGCTTGGCCTGCACGTCCCGCGGCGCGTTGTAGAGTTCGCAGTACTCCAGCCACGCCTCGCGAAATCCCGGCTCGTCGAGCTGCTCGATGAGCTCGGCGCAGATCTCGACCAGGCCGAAGACTGCGCTGAGGTGCGAGACCGCCACTTTGTCCGACTTCACGATTTCATAGGCCCCGGTGTCGAGGCGCATGGGCGCGCTGGCCGTGAAGAACCGCCGCGGCTGCGCCGCGATGCCGCGCATGCTGGCCACCAGCCGGTCGCGGATCTTCGGGTCGCCGGTGCGCTCCCACTCGGTGAACCAAGCGCCGGCGATCGCGCTCCAGTCCGTGCCAAAGCCGACGCCGACGAGGTTCGGGTCCGCCGGCGCCTCGCGCGCCAGGTCACCCTTCTCGGCGGCCGCGAACAGCTTTCGTCCCGGCGGGAACTGCTTCAGCGCCCGCACCGCCTCGATCTGCTCCCGCATGAGGTCACCCACGCGCTCGTCGCCGGTGAGGAAATAATAGTACCGCCGGTTCAGGGCCGTGCTGATGCGGAGCTGCTTGGCGCTGCAGCCCCAGTGGAGGACGTTGTGCCGCGAGCCGAGCGGCGCGAACCGCCCGACGTGGTACACGTCCACCTCGCCGGTGTGCCGGGTCATCGCCTCGGCAAAGCGGAACACATCCGCCCGGCCCGACCGCAGGAATTGGAGCCAGAGCCAGATGTCGGTCGAGAGCTCCGAGTTGTCCCACGCGAAGCCGCCCACATCATAGCGCCATTCGTGACGGTCCCCATCGTAGGTGTGCCGTACGTCGCCATAGTTCCAGAAGCCGTACCAGCGCCGCTGTTCCTGCTGGTCCCGATAAAATTCGAAATGCCAATCGAGCTGGTCCTCGAGCCGCGCCCGCACCGGCGACGAGCGATCAACCACGGTCCAGGTTCCGCCGAACACGCCGCAGCCATGGAGATAGGCGGGAGTCGCCATCAGCACTGGTGGCTGCCGCACCGCCTGTGCCCGGGCGGCGAGCTCCTCGCGGGCCGGCGTCGCCGGTTCCGCCCAGAGGTAAAGCTCGCTGGTGCGCGCCACGCCCTCGGGGGAGTCGTAGCCCTTCTCGTAGTCCTCGTAGGTGATCTCGAGTCCGCCGTTGTACTGTTTTGCGTAGGTGTCCTGCCCCATCCCGTCGTGGTAGGGCCGCAGGTCCATCGCCGGCGCGTCCGGGGCCCAGAACCAGGCGGTCACTTCGGCCGCGTCGCCGGTCGCGCCCCGGACGTCGAGTTGCGCGGGATAGCTCTGCCAGAAGTTCCGAAGGCCAAAGGTCACGCCGCCCTGCGGCGAGCCGACATACCCAAGCCCGCCGGCGCGCTGGCCTTGGGCGGCGGTGATCCAGGTGTAGCCCGGCTTGGTTCGCTTGCGGATCTCGAAACCGTCCGCATTGGGTTGGCACAGCGTCCAGTCCGCAAACGCCGGCACGTACTGCAGCCGGTAGGTCACCGCGCGGTCCCAGGTTTCGGTCGGCGGTGTCGCCCGGCCAGCCACCTGGGCCTCGCGGACCTCGCGACCCGGGTCGCGCCGCAGGCCCGTGATGCCGCGCACCGCCTCGGCAAAGAGTCCGTCCTCCTGGCCCGCGAAGCGCACATGGCGGTCGTGCAGTTCGCCCCGAAGCAGCACGTCGAAGCGCAGGCCCAGGCCGCGGATGAAGTCCCGCTGCGGGTCGGCGTTGTACACGATCGTGTGCATCACCCGGATCGCGTCCCCGCCGGCATGGAAGTAGAGCCGCACGATGAACGGCAGCAGCGAGCGCCCGCCGGCCGCGTGCGCGCCCTCCAGCTTGACCACCGCCCGCACCGGGCCGGCCTGCTCGACGGTGACCCGGGAGAGGACGCCCGCAAAGGTCTCGGTCCGCACGGTGTCGGCCGCGCCCCGGTCGTCGCGCAGCAGGACCAGCCGGCCGCCGCGGGCGATCTCGCGGCCATCGCGCACCATGCTCCGGATCAGTTCCCCGCCCGCCCGGCCCACCGTCACGCGCATCACGCCAGTATCGACCGTAATGGCCTCGGCCGACTCGGTCACCTGGATGGCGGCCACGGGCGCGGCAGGCGCACCGGATTCCAACCGCAGGCTCGCTGTCGCCGCCACGCCGGCGGGAATGGCGTGCGCGGTCCACTTGAGGGAGCCGTCGGGCCAATACGCGAGTGGCCAGCTCTGGACCGGCACCGGGGCGCCGTCGGCGCCGCGCAGGGAGAAACTCGCCTCCTTGGGGTGCCGGCCGCGCGGCCACGGCATGCCCCAAGTCGTGCCGGGGCGCACCGCCGGCACGCCGCCTTCCAGCCAGCGCACGGTCGACTGCCCCGGATCCGATGCCGCGGGACTCGCGGCGGGCGGCGTTGGCGCGGTAACGGCGCGGAGCTCCGAGACGATCTGGGCCGCCGCGGCGGCGAGGGCGGTCTTGTGGACGAATTCGCGACGGGATAGCGGCTTCATGGGAGGCAACGGGAAGTGAGGTAACTGCGAAGGGCACCAGGATCACCAAGGCCAGCCAGGGGAACGTTTCCGCGGAAAGATTGAATCAGCGGCCCGCACCTTCGTGGCCCTGGTGTGCTTCATGGCAAAGGAGAACAGGGGTTGGAGTTCGACGCCAGAGCATGCGCCGGAAATCTCTATTCGCGGCGCGAATGAATTCGGACGGTCAGGAAATTGGGTTGAGTCCCGGCGCAAAACTTGGCTCCTAGCATCGAGGATGGCTGCCCCTACCCTGCGCTCCCTCGCGAAAGAGCTTGGGCTTTCGCGAACCACCCTGTCCGACGCCCTCCGCGGTTCCCCGCGGGTGAAGGCGGAGACCGTGGCCCGGGTGCGCGCCGCGGCCAAGGCGGCCGGCTACGAACGGAACCCCCTGACCGGTGCGGTGATGTCGCAGCTCCGGCGGTCGCGCGGCCAGCAGTTCCGCGGCGTGCTCGCCGTGGTGGAGATCATCCAGACGCCGCAAACCCCGTTCGCCGTCCGCTACAACGAGTCGCTCGCGGCCGGCATCGCGTCGCGCGCCGACGACTTGGGATTCAAGGTCGAGCGCTTTGTGGTGGGCCCCAACGGCGTCACCCTCAGCCGGCTCGACACCATTCTCCACACCCGCGGGATCCAGGGCCTGATCCTGCTGCCGGCGGTTGGATTCCCGGACCTCGGCGAGCTGAGCTGGCACCGCTACACCGCGGTGTACGCCGACTACTTCATCGACCATCCCCCGCTGCACTGCGTGTGCTCGGACCACTACCGCTCGATGATCGCGCTGCTGCGCGAGCTGCATGCGCGCGGCTACCGCCGTCCGGGGCTGTTCATGGAGATCGCGCTCGACGAGCGGCTCCAGTTCCGGTGGGAGGGCGCATTCCTCGCACTTCAGAAATACCTGCCCGACATCACGCAGATCCCCGCGCTGCAGGTGCGCGAGGTGACCCGCGAGCAGTTCACGGCGTGGTTCAAGAAGTACAATCCCGACGTCGTGATGGGCCATTTCCCGGTGGCGATGGAGTGGATGAAGGCCGCCGGCGCCAAGCTGCCGAAGACCCACGGCTTCGTCTGCCTCAACTCCCTCCGCACCGAGGGTGACTGCGCGTCGGTCGACCTCCGCAGCGGCCTCCTCGGCGCCCGCTCCGCCGAGCTCGTGATCGGCCAGCTCCTGCACAACGAATTCGGCGTCCCCGAGCAGCCGTCGCTCACGACGATACCCGCCAAGCTGATTGACGGCCCCACCCTGCGGCCTGCGGCCGCAGGGCGGAGTGACAAGTGACGAGGGACGAGGCCGGTCTGGGTGTGCATTGAGAGCTGGCAAGCTCAATGCAAACGAGGCTCAACTGTTCCCGAATCTACCGGAAAACCGGTAATCACATGCCTAGCCGACTAGCTAATTTGAACTATCGTTTTCTCATCTGGTCCCAACTGCGATTGACCCCACCTATTCTCGCGAATTCTGTTCCCGTGTCATGAGCGCCACCTCGAAGATCGAATGGACCGATGCGACCTGGAATCCTGTCCGTGGCTGCACGAAGATCAGCCCGGGTTGCATGCACTGTTACGCTGAGACTTTTGCGGAACGGTTTCGTGGCGTGAAGGGGCATCCGTTCGAGTTTGGCTTCGATCTCCGCCTCGTACCGGAGAAGCTCGGTGATCCGATTCGATGGAGCACGCCAAAGAAGATCTTTGTGAACTCTATGAGCGACCTCTTTCATCCCGAGGTCCCGGACGAGTTTATCGAAAAGGTCGCCCGCGTCATGCTCGCGGCCGACTGGCACACGTACCAAGTGCTCACCAAGCGCGCTGATCGCATGGGGCAGTTGCTACGGTCGAAACTCACACGCGCCGCCAATGCCGCTCACATCTGGTGGGGTGTAAGCGTGGAGAACCGGAAACATGGGCTGCCCCGCATTGATCACCTCCGTGCCGCCCGGCCCAAGGTGGCTTTCTTGTCTATCGAACCCCTCCTTGAAGACCTTGGGAATATTGACCTGTCAGGAATCCAGTGGGCTATCGTGGGCGGAGAGAGCGGCCCGGGGGCCCGTCCGATTCAGGCGTCGTGGGTGCGCTCCATCCGCCGGCACTGCCGGGCGCAGCGCGTCTCGTTCTTCTTCAAGCAATGGGGCGGAGTGAGAAAAGCATCCACCGGACGCGAACTCGACGGCCGGACCTATGATGAGTTTCCGGCAGCCTCGACCAATCGTGTACCTACTCCGGTTGAGCGCGCCCAAATGCTCGAGGCATTCGTGGCCGCTTGACAAAATGGGCAACTCCGGATTCCACAGCGAACCCTACGACGACGGGACGCTCACCAAGCTAGATATCTTTGAGCTTTACGCCCAGGAGTGGATCCCAGTCTTCACAGCGAAGCCCAATCCTCTCTATCCAGAAGTCCATATATTCGATTTCTTCTGCGGCCCGGGTACCGATTCGAAGGGAAACGCTGGCTCGCCGTTGCGAATACTTCGTCAGCTGCGCAATTACTTAGAAAAGCCGGTAGCGGGCTGGAACAAGGTACGAATCGTCGTTCACCTTTTCGATTTGAGCCGGGAAAAGATCCTCCAGCTTTCTGAGATCCTTACGGCGGCCGATTGGAAGATTCCCGGTGTTACCCTTGACGTTCGGTCACTGGAGTTCACAGAGGCCCTCAAGCAATGCGACCCAATCTTGACTGATCGAGGTGCGGCCAAATTGCTGATCATCGACCAATTCGGAGTCGATGGGGTTACCGCGCCAGTCTTCCGTCAGCTGATTGGCTACCCAACGGCGGATTTCATTTTCTTCCTCTCGTCATCGACCCTCAACCGCTTTCGCAATCATACCGCCATCAAGATCAAGATAGACGAACTCGAAGACAGTTACGATGTGCACCGAGCCGCGTTTGCGTGGTTCAAGAAACTAGCGCCGATCGCAAGTGGCGTGTTCCTTGGTCAATTCTCCATCAAAAAGCGGAGTAACATTTACGGGCTGATTTTTGGCAGCCGAAACTGTAAGGGCATTCTGAAATTCCTAAGAGTTGCGTGGGAAATCGATTCTATCGGTGGCGAGGCCAACTTCGATATCGAACGCGAGAATCTCCATCCCGACACACCGACACTTCCGTTCGAAGAAATGCGGCCCAAGAAGATTCAGGCCTTCGAGACCCAGTTGAGGGAGGGAATCCGAAGCGGTGTCCTGAAGTCGGAATCAGATCTGATCCGATTCTGCATTGAAGCCGGCATGACCTGTAAGTTCTGCGCACCAGTTATCCGACAGTTGAAGGCCGAAAAAATCATCACCTGCAGCTTCCGGACTCCAAACCCTGACAATTACGATATCCCTCGTCTGATCACGCTCAACGAGCCGAAGACTTAACCGCAATGAGGCGCAGAAGGCGCAAAGAATAGCGGCCTGCTCTCGGATCTGCCAGACACCTCTGGCCTTTGCGCCTTCTGCGCCTGCTTGCGACCAAAAATCGGGTAATTCCATCTGCCAGCTACCGGTCACCGGCTACCGTCCCTGTGGCGCATTCATGAATGCCTTCAGCTGCGTCGCTACGATCTCGGCGTTCAGGTCAGCGCCGGCCTTGCTCGTGTGGAGGTCCTTGTCGCCGAAGAGGGGGTCAAGCTTGTCCGCGCCGAGTTCCTCGTACCGGCGGGCGACGAGGTCGTTTAGGTCGATGAAGGGCACGCCTTCCTGCGCGGCGACCTGCCTCGCCCATCCCGCCCAAGCGTCGCCGGCCCGCACGATCCGGCCGTTCTTCCAGATCTTCCGCGGGACCAGCGAGCACACCACCGGCGTCGCACCGGCCGCCTTCGTGTCACGTATCATGTGACGCAGGTACCAGCCGTAGGTGTGCACGGTCTCAGGCTGCCTGGTGAGCAGGTTGTCGATCTGCTGGGTCTCCTCGCCGGTCCCGTGGAGGGTGCCGCGGGCCCGCTGGCTGTCATTCACCGGGGACGAGTCGTTCGTGCCGAACTGCATCACCACGGTGTCGCCCGGCTTCACCAGCGTGAGCGTCCGCGCCCAGTGGCCCTGGGTGAGGAAGGTGCGGCTGCTGAGTCCGCCGATCGCGCGGTTGACGATGTTCACCTTGGCCGGATCAAAGTACCGGCCGAGCGAGTCACCCCAGCCCCACTGGCCAAGCGCGCCGTCGCCGCGGCCGTTGCGCACCGTCGAGTCGCCCACCAGGATGATGGAGGGCAGTTTCGGATTCGCCGGCTCGGGCAGGTTGAGCCAGCCGATCGGGTCGGCGGCGATGGCCTCGCCCTTGGCGGAGAGAAACCTGGTGAACGGGCTTGGGCGCAGGCCCTTCAGGCCCGCCACGACCCCGGCCGCATGGTCCTCGGCGCCCGCGGCGTTGGGATGGGTGTGGTCCGGCGTGAACCGCCGGTGGCTCGCCTCGGCACCTAGCGCCTGGTAATGGTCCGCCATGATGCGGGTGACATCGACGAACGCGACGTGAGCCTGCTCGGCGACCTCGCGCGCCCAGGTCCGGAACGAGCCAGAGGCGCGCTCGATCTTCCCGTCCTTCCAGTAGTCGCGGACCGTGAGCGACAGCACCAGCGGTGTCGCCCCCCTGGCCTGCACGTCGGCGATCATCTTGCGCAGGTACCAGCCGTAGGTGTGCACGACCTCGTGTTGCTTGGTCAGCACATTGTCGATCTCGCGGGTCTCCTCGCCGAGGCCGGGCAGCGAGCCGCGGGCCCGGAGCGGGCGGGTGGAGCCGGGCGGCTCCTCGTTGATCGCGCCGCCGTCATTGTGGCCGAACTGGATCAGGACGAAATCGCCGGCCTTCACCTCCGCGAGCAACTGGTCCCACAGCCCTTCGGTGATGTACGTCCGGCTGCTGCGGCCGCCCCTGGCGCGGTTGGCGACATTGATCTTGGCGAGATCGAAGTAACTGGCGAACGGCACGCCCCATCCCTGGACGGGGCCGCTGTGGTAGCGCGCCGCCGTGGAGTCGCCGGCGATGAAGAGCGTGGGCAGGTTCGGATTGAGTCCCCCTGTCTCGGCCGTCGGATTCACCGGCAGGTCGGGCGGCGGAGTCTGGGAGCGGAGGGCGAGACCCAACAGGAGAAAGCACAAAAAAATCGTGGGGCGCATGATCGGCCAACCATGACCAATACGCCGCCGGAGGCGAGGGGCGCCGTGAGCAGTACAGTCAGATTTTCCAGGGCCCCCGAAGGTATGGGTTCGCGGTGGTTTCTATTTCCACCACGGCCGCGGAACAAGACCCCGCCTCCTCCCCTTCAACTTCCCACCTTTTGGGTGGCCTGATCGCCGCGCGCGGACGAGATTCAGGCATGCGGACTTTGCTGGGCCTTATGGTGCTGATTGCGAGCGGAGCATGGGCGGCCGACCACGTCTTGTTCGCGGACGACTTCGCCGGCGATCTCAGCCAGTGGGCCGTGGAGCAGCAGCCGGGCGGGTCGGCTCGGATCGAATCCGGCAAGCTTGTCATCGCGGATCAGGGCGGCTGCACCGTGTGGTTTCGGCCGCGACTCACCGTGCCCGTCCGGATCTCCTACGACGTCACCGTTTCGTCGGCGGCGCGCGTTTCCGACCTCAACTGTTTCTGGATGGCCTCCGAGGTCGGCGATGGTGCCGTCCCGCCATTCGCTCCGGGGCACGCGCGCGACGGGAAATTCGCCGTCTACGACTCGCTCCGCACCTACTACGTCGGATACGGCGGCAACACCAACACCACGACGCGGTTCCGGCGCTACGACGGGGCCGGGCACAAGCCGCTCCTGCCCCAGCACGATCTGAGCGCGCCAAAGTTCCTGCTCCAGCCGGATCACACGTACCACATCGAGATCACCGCCGACGCCTCCGGCCGCACGCGGTGGTCCCGCGACGGCGAGATTGTCTTCGATTTCCAGGATCCTTCCCCGCTGACTTCCGGCTGGTTCGCCTTCCGCACGGTCCAGAGCCGGCTGGTAATCTCCCGCTTCCGGGTGAGCGCGCTGGAATCGCACTGAAACGCTATCGGATCCGCACAGGCGGCAACGGAGAGAACGGAGAGCAATGGGAACCATTCGTCTTCGCTAAGCCGCACTAATCCGGCTCCGAGCCATTGGCGTGAACCAGGGAGGCTTAGTTGTGCCTCTCCTCCGTAGCCTCTGGTTCAAATTCACCCCGCCGCCAGCCGCAGGACGAGGACGAAAAGCGCGATGATGCCGCCACTGAGCACGCTGCAGACCAGGAAGCCGACCGTGTCCACGCGGTCCCACCGGCAGAACTCCCAGTCGGACCAGCGGAAGAGTTTCGTGTGGTCGAAGCGGCCGGGACTCCGACGCGTCTCCTCCATCGCCGCCGCCTCCAGCTCCGGGGTCTCGCCAATCGGGGTTTTCATCTTCCCGTAGAATTGCGCCACCCGGGCCGCGTCGGTCCGGCGGGTCAAGAGACCCACCGCGATCAGCACGGCGAACGGAAACAGGCCATCGAAGAAAAACTGCGCGGTCAGCCGCTCGTTCGGCGTGTAGCGCGCGACCGGCAATCCGACCCGGGCGAGAATCCAGCACTCGAGGTTGAACCGGCCGCTGCCCACCAGCGGACTTGTCAGGTCCAGCGGATCCTCGTGGACCACCGACGCAAAGTACACGCCGGCCGGGCGGCCGTTGGGTCCCACGCTGACCTGCGCGAGCGATTGGTGATGACTGAGCGCCGGCACCCGCGCCGCGGTCCATGGCACCACGAGGATCACAGGCGTCGACAGGATCACGCAGGCCCACACGGCCGGGGCGGTCAGGCGGCGCCAGAAATAGATCAGGAGCACGCTCGCGCCGAATGGCACGTTGACCGTCAGGACGAGGTTCACGATCGAGAGAAAATCACCCATCAGCCAGGCCGAGACCGCGCCAAGGGCCAGGACGACCGCGATCGTGCAGCGGGC
Source organism: Verrucomicrobiota bacterium (assembly GCA_018239675.1). Classification (GTDB taxonomy): domain Bacteria; phylum Verrucomicrobiota; class Verrucomicrobiia; order Opitutales; family Opitutaceae; genus Opi-474. The sequence continues at coordinate 17,020 of JAFEGX010000132.1, read as the reverse complement.
AAAGAAGACCCCCCGGTCCTGCGGGAGGTCGGGCCAGACCTGACGATAGACGTTGCGCACAAAGAGCGACGAGATGGCCAGCGCCTTGGCGGCGAGCGTCGACATGGTGCCGGCGAGCACGCCGGCGAGCATCAGGCCGACCAGCCCCGGGCCGAGCAGACGGTTCGACAGCGCGCCCCAGGTGGCGTCGGGGTCCGAGAGTCCGCCGACGCCGAACAGCGCGACCGCGACGAGCCCGGCGAACGCCCACAGGATGATCATGATTCGCTTGAGGTAGTTGCCCGAGACCCCGAAGCGGGCGGCGAACTCGTTCCGTGCGGAGCCGCAGATGCCCATGTTGTGGCTGAGCCCGTGAATCTGGACGAGGCTCACGAGCAGGATCGCAAGGAGGCTCCAGACCGAGAACTGCTCGGTGCCGCCGGCGCCGAACAGGTCGAACATGCGGCGCGGCACGCGCTCGCCCAGCGCCTGCCAGCCCCCGATCGCATGCAGCCCCGTGGGGAGCAGCAGCAGGGAAAAGACGATGATCAGGATGCTCTGCAGGCCCTCATTCACCGCGGCGGCCGCCATGCCGCCGAGCACGATGTAGGTGCCGACCACCAGCGCGAACACGGTGTAGAATATGACGTCGTTGAGCGCCGTGATATAGCTGTGCAGCTCGCCGCGGGCGTTGCGCTCCCGGAGGCGCGCGAGCGCCGGCGCGTCGCCGACCGCCAGCGCGCCGTCCGCCTGCTGCTGCTCGAGCCGCTTCAGCTCGTGGTAGCCGTCCACCGCCGCACGGTCCGCCGCGGTCCATGCCGCCGGCTCCTTCACCACGAGCGACGAGGCGATCTTGTAGGCGGTGACGTTGCCGAAGCCGAGGAAGACGCAGGCCACCATGATCTGGAACAGGGCGTACGCGAGGCTCAGGCCGCGGCTGCCAAATCGGTCCTCGAACAGATCCGATACCGTCGTGAGGCGGACCCGCCGGAACCACACGTTCATGAACCAGAAGTACGGGTTCATGAAGACGGTCTGGAACGACAGCCACGCGCCCGGGGCGCCCTGCTGGTAGACGAAGCTCGCCGTGCTCACGGCGCCCTGCGGCTCGGTCGCGTTGCCAAACGAGAGGAAGAACTGGTACAGCTTGCCGAGTTTCCGTCCCGCCAGGAAGAAACCCTCCTCCGAACCCGCGGCGCCGGCCGCCCGCTTGCCGATGTACAGGACGGCCGCGAGGTACGCGATGATGATCAGCACGTCGAGAACGTGAAGGCTGCCAAGATGCATGGGGCGGGGTTGGGAGCCAGCCAACCGGTTCCGGTCGCCCTCTCAATGGAGCGGCGGTCAGACAGTACGAGATTCGTCCCGGCCGGAGCCCCTCCGCGCCGTTCTTTCGCCTCCCAGCCAGGCCCGGGTTTCCGTGCGGCACAAGCCGGGTCCGCGGGCAGCAGGGCCTTCGCGGTCGTCGCGCTTGTCGCGGTGAAGCCGCCGGCGGCAGCCGGATGGGACCGCCCGCTTGGCAAAGGGTGAATCCCCTAGCTCCGGCCCGGCAGATTTCGGTGTATTTCGCCGTGATCGTCCGCATCATGGCCGAAACTACCCCATGCCCTCCTCCGCCCTGCCCACGAGCACCGACTCGCCCGCAGCGAAACTCCGGAGCAAGGCCTGGATCCTCGCCGTCGTCGCGGTCGTCGCATACTTCGCGTGGGATACGGGCGTGCGGTGGCGGCATATCCGCGAGGTTTCGGCCACCTATGGGGTCACCGTCGACGCGCCCGCAGTGGACCGGTCCTCGCCCACGGGCTACGCCGACGGCAAGCGGTCGCTGTTGCTGCCGGACCGGGACATGGACGGCTACCACTGGATCATGCAGGCGCAGCAGGCGTCGGCCGAGGGCCGGTGGCGCGTGCGGCACGTCGATTACGACGGCGCCCCGGACGGACGCGACGTGCACTGGGCGGCGCCGTTCCGCTGGTGGCTGCTGGACCTCGCCGCAATCTACCGGACGATCTCGGGCGTGCCGCAGGGCATCGCGATCGAGCGGGCCGCCGTGTTCTCGGGACCGATCCTGCTGGGCCTGCTGATCATCGGCTTCACGCCGGTCATCGCCCGCCGCTACGCCGGCTCCGCCGCGGCGCTGTTTGCCGCGGGGCTCGTCACAATGCTGCCCCTCACGGTGGATTTTGTCGCGGGCTACGCCGACCACCACGGGCTGGTGAACACCTGCGCGCTGCTGAGCGTGCTCTGCTTCATTCTCGCGTCGGACACGCGCCAGGGCTCGCTGCCCTGGGTGATCGCGGGCGGCGTTGCCGGCGGCCTCGGGCTCTGGATCAGCGCCGTGACCCAGCTGCCGGTGCTCGTCGGCCTGGGGATCGGCGGCGCGGTCGCCTGCTGGGTGGGCCGCGGCGCCGAGCCGGGCAACGCGTGGACCAGGCACCCGACGTTCTTCCGCATCTGGGGCGCCACCGGCGCCGGCGTGAGCATCCTCGGCTACCTGTTCGAGTACGCGCCGTTCCACCTGGGCTTCCGGCTCGAGGTCAATCATCCCCTCTATGCGGTGGCCTGGCTCGCCGCGGGCGAGGCGCTTTGCCGGCTGGCATGGCTCGCGTGCGGGTCGTCGCCGGTGCCGCGCCGTTGGAACCTCCTGGCCGGCGCGCTGGCCACCGTCGTCGTCGCCCTGCCGGGGATCGTGCTGCTGGCGGCCGGCGAAACGGTCTTCCGCGTCGCCAACCCGTTCCTCTGGCATCTCCACCGCGACTACATCGCCGAGTTCCAAAGCCTCGCGACCTACCTGAGTCGCGCCAACTACAGCTGGGCCGCAACCGCCCCGCTCTGGCCGCTGGCGGTGCTGGTCCTGGCGGGGGTGGCGATCGCGCAGCGCCGGTCGCGCTTCGCGCGGTCGCAGCTCGTGATGGCCCTCGGGCCCGCGCTGGTCGTGCTGCCGCTGATGCTCCTGCAGGTGCGCTGGTGGGGCCTGGAGTGCATGCTCCTGCTCCCGGTGATCGTGGCCGTCAACCGGCGCATGCCGCCGGCCGGGACCGCGGGCAACCTGCTCGGGACGCAGCCGCCCTTCGGGGGACCGCCGCCGGCGTTTGACCTCCGGCGCTGGGCCATCGCGGCCAGCACCGTCCTGCTGCTCCCCGGCATGATTGCCGCGCTCGGCGCCACCGTCCGGGCCTCGGAGATCGGCGAGGACGATCTCCACGCGCTCGTCGAGCGCGACCTCGCGCAGTGGCTCCGGGAGCGCGCCGGCCGCGATCCCGTGGTGGTGGCGGCCTCGCCGACGATGACCACCACCCTCGTGTACCATGGCGGCCTCCGCGGCGTCGGCACACTCTACTGGGAGAATCTCGCCGGACTGCAGACGGCCGCCAGTCTGTACGCGGCCCCCACCGACGCCCAGGCGCGGGCCATCGTCCGGCGCTGCGGCATCACGCACCTGGTCGTCGCCTCCTGGGACGGATTCGAGGGCGTCTACGCGCGCCTCGCGCGCGGCGTGGCACCGGACCTGCCGATCCCGCGCGACGCGTTCATCGTGCGGCTGCTCTCGGCCCCGGTCCCGCCGCCCTGGCTCCAGCTGGTGCCCTTCACCCTGCCGCCGAACCCGGCGTTCGCGCGGCAGCAGTTGCGGGTCTATGAGGTGGTGCCGGACCTGCCGCCGGCGCTCGCGCTGGTGCGCACGGCGGATTTTCTGCTCGGTCTGGACCGCGTCGACGACGCGCAGAAACTGGTGCCGGAGCTGGCCGCGTACGCCGACGAGCCGGCGGTCACGGCCCTGCGGGCCGAGCTGGCCTCGCTCCGGGGCGACACGACCGCATTCGACCGGGCCGTCGAACTGCTCCAGCAGCAGATCGCCGCGCAGCCGGCGCTCGCGCTCTCTGACCGGGTGCGCGTCGCGGCGGTAATGGCGACCGCGGGACAGTTTTCCGTCGCCCAGTCCGAGCTGACCCGGGCCCTCGCCACGGCGACCGCGCGCGACTTGCGCCACCTGTCGGCCGGCCAGCTGGAGAGCCTCCTGCTTCTCACGAGAGCGGCGGGCACGAGCTGGCCGAACGAGCAGCTGCACGTGCTGGCCGAGAAACTGATTCCGCCCTCCAAGCGGAAGTGAGATCCGGTTTGCACAGGAGGAAACGGAGAATACGGAGGGCGGGGAAACCGCTGATCTTCGCCATTTCCCGCTGATCCGATCCATAACCAACAGGCGTGGACCAGATATTCTCCCGCCCTCCGTTTTCTCCGTTTCCTCCTGTGCAAATCCTCACCGTCCGGCCTTGAGCGCCTCGGCCTGGGCGAGGTTTTCCTGGACCGACTTGTCGCCTGGCCAGCGCCGGAGCACCTCGCGGTACTCGGCAATCGCCGCGTCGACCTGCCCGGTGACCAGCAGGGCGTTCGCGAGGTTGTTGCGGGCGGCGGCATACGCCGGCACGAGCGCGATCGCCCGGCGGTAGGTCGCGATGGCCGCGGCAAACTGCTGCTGCGAGGCCTGCTGGTTTCCGCGCTGATAAAGCGCCTCCGCCAGATTCGCCGTCGCGACGGCATGGCCGGGCGCCAGCGCCAACGCAGCCTCGCCCTGCGCGATCGCCTCGTCGACCCGGCCGAGCTTGAGGTAGGCGTGACAGAGATCGGCGGGCGGCTCGGGGGCGTTGGGCTGCAGCCGCCGCGCCTCCTCGAGTTGCGCCGCCGCCGCGGCCGGCTGGCCCGCGTCCAGCAGCGCTGCGCCCAGGTTCACCCGCGCCCGGAGGTTGCGCGGCACCTGTGCGACGGTGTCGGACCACAGGGTCACTTCGCGACCATACACGGCATTGCGACGCCAGGTCGCGACGCCAGATGCCATCGCGAGCACCAGCACCGCCACCAGCGCACCGCGACCCAACCACCGCAGCAGTCCCGCCACGACCAGGACGAGCACCGCGGCAAGCGGCAGGTACATGCGGTGCTCCGCCATTCCCTGTGCCGACAGCGGCACCACGCTCGAGCTGGGAGCGAGGATCAGGAAGAAGGCCGCACCCAGAAACCCAAGTGCCGGGCGCCGCACCAGGGCCCAAGCCGTCGCGCCCATCAGGACGGCGATCACCGCGAGCGAACCCGCCGCCTCGGCGAACGTCACCGGGACGGCCGGGCCATAGTCCACCACGAGCGGATGCGGGAAGATCGCCAGCCGCAGATAGAGCAGCACCGCCTTCGACTGCAGGAGGAGGTAGGAAACGGAGCCCACGCCGGCACCCCAGCCGGCCGCCGTTCCGCGGGCTCCGCCGCCCTGCCTGACCAGCACCGCGAGCACGATCCACGACGCCATGAGCCCGAGATACAGGCCCCGGCGGCGGCGCCACGCCTCGGCCATGGAGCCGGCCAAAAACGTGCGGTCATACAGGAGCGCCACCACGGGAGCCGTCACCATCACCTCCTTCGTGGCCATGCCGAGCACGGCCGCAGTCACCGCCACCACCGAACCCAGAAAGGCTCCCTTCGGCGTGGACGCCGTTCCGGCCAAGGCGATGCCATACAGCACCAGCAGGTAAAACAGCGCACAAAGCGACTCGGTCCGTTGCACGACGCAGGTCACCGTCTCGGTCTGCAGCGGATGCAGGGTCCAGAGCAGGGCCACCAGGAACGCCCCCGTCACCGCCTGCCCGTGCAGGGGTTCCGGCCAGGGGGTTCGCCGGAGCAGGCCGAAGAGGACGAGTGCCGCCAGCACATGCACCGCGAGATTCACCACATGGTAGCCCCGGGGATTGGCCTGGCCCACGGCATAGTTGAGCGCGAGGGAGAGATTCACCACCGGCCGGCCGGCGACCGCGCGGCCGTCCGCCGGCGGCGCGAGCACCTCGCCGAGCCGGGAAAGGTCGCGGATCGTCGGGTTGTCGAGGATCGCGGCGCGGTCGTCGAAGACGAACGGGGCGGACCACGTGTTGGACCAGGCCAGCAGGGCGGCGATGATCAACCCGAGTCCCGGCAGCCAGATCCGCAGCGTGGAATTCATCGGGGCGAGTGTTAGCCCAAGGCGCGGCGGGATGCAGGCGGAAAACTTCGTAATTCGATTTCTGGAATTCGGAATCCAAGAGGAGCGCAGACGAGCGCGCGCGGATCACGCGCTGGAGCCGAGGTAAGATTGGATAGCCTCCTTTCTGCTCTCCGCCCTCGGTTAAGCGCATCGCTTCCCTTGTACGCTCCGGGCCCGGCAGAAAAAAGCTCCCCCGCCGGGAGGCGGGGGAGCAGGTACCCTACCGATTGAACCAAACTAGAACCGGGCTGAATCCTGGTGACTTCAGAAGTCGAACGACGTCGAGGCGTACCACTGCCGCGGGTCGATGATGCGGTAGGCAAACGCGGACCCGTCGAGGTTGAAGGCGATCGGCTGCAGCTTGCCGTTCTCCAGCGCGTCGCGGATGTTCACCTGGATCTTCATCACGGCCTTGTTGTTGAAAACCTTCCGGCTGTAGGACGCCCAGAGGTCGAGGTGCCCTTCGGCCGGGACATAGATCGGGCGAGCGAGGTCGGACGCGACGATGTTGCCGCTGGAGTCCTTCTTGGTGGCGTCACCGTAGAAGCCGGCGATCGCGCGCTGGGCCCAGCGCCAGCCGCCGCCGATGGCCACGCCGCGGAGCTTCCCGTCCTCGAACGCATAGTTCGAGATGATGCTGTACTGGAGCTCGCGGTCGTTCGGCACCGTCTTGCCCTGCAGTGCCTTCGCCACGTTGATCTCGGTGGCGACGGCCGCCTCATAGAAGCCCCTCGAGCTGGTCCAGCTCGGGTTGCTGCTGGTGGCGTTCGAAAGCCGGACGTCGGCGTTGAAGCCGTAGCCGGTCCAGAAGTTCTGCAGCGACACCGGGGTGCCGTTCGAGAGCGTGATCAGCGCCGGCATGTCGGGTGCCGTGGCGTGCTGCCAGACGTACATGCGGGTGCCCTGCGTGTTGGCGTCGCCGACCCAGGCGTCGATCTGCGGGGCCACGTCCTGGTAGGTCGCCTTGATCTTCGAGGCGGTGAGCTTGATGTTCCAGTTGCGCTTCGGGTTGTAGATGAGCTGGAGCTCCTCGCCCTTGGCCTCGTTGGTCTGGGTGCCATTGATGTTGGCCGGCGGCCAGTTGTCGTAGCTCGGAACCTGCATCAGGGCCGCGATCTCGTTCTTCATCGCCGTGGTCAGCGGGAACACGGTGTTGTTCGCGAAGTTCGCGTTGGTCGGATCCTGGCCGTTGCGGATGCGGACGACGTAGTCCGCCCATGAGCGGAACGACGACGTGTCCATGCGGGACACGCGGCCGATCGCGGTCGTGGCGGCCGTCGCGAGCGCGTTCTCGTTCGTGCTCGTGAACCAGTTGAGGCGGGCGACAAGCTTGCCGTCGAAGGCGGTGATACCAACGCCGTAGTCCTTGCCGTCACCCGTGGACTTCGGGAGCGGGGTGCCGTAGAAGTCGATCGGGATGCCCGACGGCGGATTGAAGTTGTCCGACTGGTTGTAGTGGAACTGGAGCTCGCCGGACCTCCAGCGGTAGGGCTTGACCACGGCGCCCGCGGTCCGGGTCGTGCCCGAGAGGCGGTACCAGTCGGTCAGGCGGTGATAGGTCCAGCCCGGGTCGATCGCGATGCCGTTGACGTAGAGGTCGGCGGTCGTGAGACCGTTGACGTTCGTCTGGCGGGCCTTGTAGTCGTCCTTGCGCCAGCCGAAGGTGGTGACGATGCGGTCGTCCCAGAACGAGCTGGTGATCGCGAAGCTCTTGCCGGCGATGTTTTTCTGGATCAGGCCGTACGCGCCGGCGTAGAAGAGCTGCTGCGACATGTGCAGCGTGGAATTCTCCCACTGGCCGGTCGACCAGTTGTAGGTGCGGACAGGGCTCTCGTCGGGTCCGCCGTAGCCGGGCTGGCCGAGGCGGCCGGGGGCGTACTGGACAACGCCGTTCTTGTCCTGGCCGACGTAGAACACGCGCGTGATGCCCGAGTTCGCGATGATCGCGCCGGCGGTGGCCGGGTTGGCCTGGTAGCGAATGTCGCCGCCGTCGAAGGTATTGCGGTAGCGGAAGGTGCTGCGCTCGGCCTCCTGGTCGCTCCAGAGTCCGACGAGGCGATGGTGGCCGAGGAAGCGGAGGAAGCCCTTTTCCTGCGTCAGGTCGAGGTCGTACGCGAGCATGGCGCGGAAATTGTCATTCGTCTCGGGCGTCTTGAACGTGTCCGGCGAGATGTCCGCGAGGAACGGGCTGCCGAAGTACGGGTTCGGCGAGCCGTCGATGTTGTTGATGTTGGTGTCGACGTAGATCGTGGTGATCGCGTTCGCGTTCGACACCGTGTAGTTCTCCACCGCGGTGAGCAGCTGGCGGAACCAGCCGGCCGAGAAGTTGAGGTTCGGGAGGATCTCCTGCTGAAGCTCGACGTTGTAGGTCCGGCCGTCGTAGTCACCATAGTTCATCTGGAGCAGGTTGATGTGCTCGTAGTCGTAGATCGCCTTGTTGGTCGACGCGGGCTGGATCCAGCCGCCGTAGCCGGCGGGGGCGACCGGGCCGATCGAGGACGTGAGCCGGCGGTCGGCGACCATCCACTGCGCGGGCGTGCGGGAACCCGCGGCCGGGGCGTTGTAGGCGGTGTACGGCGCCACGAGCGTGGTAAAGGGCGTGCCGGTGACGGCGGTCGTGTAGAGCACCTGGCCCTGGTTGGTGTAGACCGCGGTGCGCGCGCTGCCGGTGACGCCGAACTGGATGCCCGGGATGTACTGGGCGTTCGGCACCGTGGCCGTCGGAGCTTGGGTGATCGCCGGGTTACCCACGATCATGCCGGCGGTGTAGCCGGGCGAGGCGGTCGACGTGACGTACGGCCCGATGACCGCGCCGGAATCCATGATCGTGACGCTGCGGGTGAGCGGGTCATAGCCCGGCCGGCCGGCGCGCAGCCACTCGGAGACATAGTCGCGCGGCGTCTGGGAATTGGGGGCGTTGCTGAAGTTCCGGTAGTGCTCGATGCTCGCCGTCAGCCGGGTCTTCTTGAACGGCTGGAACGTGATCGCGCCGTACTGGCGGTGCGTGAGGTCGGCGGATGGCTTCCGGCGGAAGCCCGTGGAATTCTGCAGCGCGGCGACGTAGATCGAGAGCTTGTCCTCGATCAGCGGCTGGTTGTGCGAGAAGGCCTCGCGCTCGTCACTCCAGCTGCCGACGCGGGCCTCGACGTGCGTTTGCTGCTTGTTGAGCACCGCCTGCGCCGTCGACTGGTTGACGATGCCCGCGGGGCTGCCCGTGCCAAAGAGCAGGGAGTTCGGGCCGCGGGAAATCTCGAGCGTGTTCGTGTTGTACGCGTCGAATGGGATGCGGGAGATTGACGGGTAGTTGTTCTGCGCGGAATCCGGGGCGGCCAGGCCGCGCACGCGGTTGGCGGTGTTGCGCGTCGACGGGTCGCCCTGGTCGGACGAATAGCCCGCGATCGTGTCGCGCGGGATGCCGTTGCGGCTCACGTCCGTCTGCGTGAACGTGTTCGCACCCTCGGTGCTGGCCTCGTACATGAACACGTCGTTGATGTTCACCGAACCCGTGTCGACCATCTGCTGCTTGGTCACGACGGTGATCGAGGAGCCGAGGTCGCTGATCTTGGTGTTGAGCCGGCTGCCCGCGAGGGTGTTCTCGGCGAAGTAGCCGATGTCCTTGCTGGACTGCTGCACGAGGAACGGGCTCAGCGTGACGATCTCGTCCTGCTTGGGCGCGGCCGGCTCGCTTTCAATCGCGACCTTGACCGCCGCCTGCTCCTTCGCGGCGGCGCGCTCCGCCTCGGGCGATGGCACCGCCGTCGTGGGCCTGGCATCTTGCGCGGCCAGGGGTGAGGCGAACAGAAGGACGAGCACGGACAGCGCGAGCGGTCGGCGTCCGGACTGGGGCTGGGTGGGTTTCGGGGTCATGGTTGGACAAGTCAGGTTTGCTGGGGCGGTAAAACGACGGGGTCACGGCCAACGCGGGCCGGCAAAAGGTCTGGGGTGAAGTCAGGGGCTTGGGTGGTTGGGGGAAGCCCGGCGCACGGACTGGGGATCGCGCCGGATCGACAGCGAGGATAAGATTATTCGCCTCGCACGATGACAACGTGTCGACCGTCAGACAGTCCGATGACGCGAACTGCCTCGCGCCGGATTCCGGCCCGCGCACGACGCCGGCTCAGAAATTGAACTGGTCGATGTTCTCCTTCGTGAACACGAAGGGCTGGCCAAGCAGGATGTTGTCGCCGACCACCTGGAAATCACCGAGCGCGCCGGCGTGAAAGGTCTTCGCCCCGGGCTTCAGTTCGTCGCGCGCCACCGCCACCGCCGCGTACGCGGTGAGGTAGCCGAGATGGTCGGTGTTCCAGAGAATCACCGCGCCCGTCACGCCCTCCTTCACGTACCGCTGGTTCTCGTTGGGCAGCCCGAGGCCCGTGACCTTCACCTGCCCCACCTTGCCCGCCTGCTTCACCGCCTCGGCCGCGCCGGGCACCGCGGGCGAGCAGATGGCCATGATCAGTTTCAGGTTGGGATACGCGCTCATCAACGCCGTCGCCTCGGACTGCGCCCGGTCCTTGAGGTCGTCGCACGGCCGGACCGCGACCAGCTTCATGCCGGGGTACTTCTCGGCAAGCCGCGCCTGGATGTACTTCATCCACTCCCGCTGGTTCCCAGCGGTGAGGGTCGCGGTGATGATGGCGAATTCGCCCTGGCCGGCGCAGAGGCGGGCGCCCTCGTCCATGAGCCGGTTGCCGATGCCCGCCGGCGTTGCCTGGTTGACGAAAAAGCTTCGTGCATCGGGGAGCGTGTCGGCGTCGTAGGTGAGCACCTTGATGCCCTGCCGCTGCGCCTTCCGCAGCGCGGTCGCGATGCCCTCCTTGTTCTCGGCCGCCACGGCGATCACGTCCACGCCAAGCGTGATCCAGTTCTCGACGATCTCGTTCTGCTTGGCGGCGTCTGTGTCCGCCGGGCCGTCGAACAGCAGGTCGACGCCCAGCTCCTTCGCCGCCCGCTCGGCCCCGGCTTTCACCGAGATGAAATAGGCGTTGCCCTTGGCCTTCGGCATCAGCGCCACCACGAGCCGCGAGTCGGCGGCGCTCGCGGCCAGGGCCAGCCCAAGGAAAGCGGAGAGCACAGGGAGGAGACGACGCGGCATCATGGGGAAGCGGGGTTGGGGCACATGGCCCGGTGCGCGCAAGAAATCCCGGGGACCCGGAAACTTTCAACCCTCAACTTTTCCCGCCTGCCCGAGCGCGCCGAGCGCGAGCGCCAACAGCAGCAGCGCACCGGTCAGCAGCCCCGCCATCTCCTCGGCCGCATTCAGGCGGATGACCGCCGGAATCGTGGCCAGTCCGTTCTTCAGGACCGCGATCGCCGCGACGCCCAGCAGCGTCCCAGGCACGCTCCCGCGCCCGCCGAAGATGCTCGTGCCGCCGAGGACCACCGCCGTGATCGCGTAGAGTTCGTAGCCCGTGCCGGCGTCCGCCTTCGCCTGGCCGATGCGCGCCGTGTAGATCAGCGCGGCGGCGGCAGCCACGGTTCCGGCAAGGACATAGGCGATCGCCAGGGTCCGGCCCACCGCCAGGCCCGCGTAACGCGCGCCTTCCGGCGCAAAGCCCAGCACCCGGAAGGCCCTTCCCGTCACCGTCCGGTGCACCAATACGCCGATGGCGGCGGCCGCGACGAGAAACACCCAGGCCTGCGTCGGCAGCCCAAGCCACCGCTCCTGCCCGAGGAACAGGAAGCCCGCGGGAAAATCCGTGTACGTCACCGCCCCGCGTGTCAGGGCCTCCGCCAGGCCGCGGAACAGCGAATAAGTGCCGAGCGTGACGATAAGCGGCGGCAGGCGCAGGCCGGCCACCAGGCCCGCGTTCACCGCGCCGCCCAGCGCGCCGGCGACCAGGGTGAGCCCCGCCGCGGCCCCGACCGGAAGCCCGGCGTCGTGCCAGAGCTGGCCGAACACGACCGCGCAGAGGCCAAGCAGCGAGCCCACCGACAAGTCGATGCCGGCCGTCAGGATCACCGGCGTCAGCGCGAGGGCGAGCAGGCCGATTTCGCACGAGTGGCGGAGCACGTCGAACTGGCGATCGAGCGTGCCGAAGCCCACCACGACGCCGCGGCGGTTGACCGTCGTGCCGTAGTGGTAGAACAGGCCCCACTCCACGACGAGCACCAGCAGGAGCAGCACCTCGTGCCGCCGCAGCGCCCCGCGCAGAAATTCGCCGGCGCGCCTCACCCGGCCCCCTTTCCGCCGGCGCGCCGGCGCAGGCCCTCGGTGACCACCGCGAGCAGGATAATCGCGCCCTGGATGGCCTTTTCCCAGTACGCCTCGATGCGCAGGTGCGTCAGCGCCGGCGAGATCACGGCCAGCAGCAGCAGGCCCGCGAGGACGCCCCAGAGCTGGCCGCGGCCGCCCGAGATGGCGACGCCGCCGATCACGACGGCGGCGATGACCTTCAGCTCGAGCCCGCTGCCGACCAGCGGCTGGACCTGCGGAGACTGGATCAGGTTCATCGCGGCGGCGAGGCCGGTGAGGGCCCCCAGCAGCAGGAAAACCGCAAACGTGACCCGGCGCGGCCGCAGGCCCGCAAGCCGCGCCGCTTCCGCGTCGCTGCCGACGGCGTAGATGTGCCGGCCCGCCGCCAGCGAGCGCAGCGCCCAGGCCAGCCCCACGAGCACCGCGCCGGCCACGAGCAGGATCAGGGTCTGGCCCGCGGTCTGGCTCAGGCCCAGCCACTGGACCTGGTCGGGCAGGTTCACGAATTCACCCTGCCGCGCCAGATTCAAGCCCTGGCGGAGTGTCACCATCGTCGCCAGGGTCACGACGATCGAAGGCAGGCCCAGGCCCGCGACCAGCGCGCCATTGATCGCGCCCCAGAGGGCGCCGATGGCCACCGCCGCCGCGACCGCCAGCGCAGTGGGCCAGCCGGCGGCGGCGAGCAGGCCGGCCGCGACGCTGCACACCGAGAACTGCGAACCCACCGAGATGTCGATCTGGCGGCCGATGATCACCAGCGCCATGCCGCAGGCCACGACGAGCGTCGGCGCCTCCCGGGCCAGCAGCGAGCGCAACGGCGCCGTCTGGTAGAAGGCCGGCGCCACCAGCGCGAGCGTGGCGAGGATCGCCAGCAGGACCGCGGTGACTCCCAGCTCCCGGGCGTGGCGCCTCACGCGGCCCCCTTTCCGGCGGTGCCCAGCGCGGCCGCCATCACCTCGGGCGCGGCGGCCGTGCCCGGCAGCACGTCCGCGATCGTGCCGCCGCGCATCACGCCGATGCGGTCGCTCATGCCCAGGATCTCGGGCAGGTCACTCGAGATGAGGAGCACCGCGAGCCCGCGAGCCGCGAGTTCCCGGATCAGCCGATGGATCTCGCCCTTGGCGCCCACGTCGACGCCCTGGGTCGGCTCGTCGAGGATCAGCACCCGGGGCGCGGTCGCCAGCCACCGCGCCAGCGCCACCTTCTGCTGGTTTCCGCCGCTGAGGCTCGCCACCGGCGCACCGGGGCCCGCGGTCCGGATCGCAAACCGCGCGATGAACTCCCCGGCCAGTTTCCGTTCGACGCCGGAGCGCAGCCAGCCGCCGGGAAACAGCGTCCGGTGGGCCGCGAGCGTGATGTTCTGCGCCACCGGCAGCTCGAGCACGACGCCATGGCGGCGCCGGTCCTCCGGCACATAGGCAAGCCCGTGGGCGAGCGCGGTGCGCGGCGAGTCGATAGTGACCGACCGGCCGCCCAGGAGAATTTCACCGGCGTCCGCCGGCGTGAGTCCAAACAGCACCCCGGCCAGTTCCGTCCGACCGGCGCCCACCAGGCCCGCCAGGCCGAGCACCTCGCCGGCGCGGACCGTCAGGCTGACATCGCGCACGCCGGCCGCACGGCAGCCGACGGCCCGCAGCTCCAGGACCGTATCGCCCACCGGCCCCAGCGGCGGCGGGAAGAGCGAGTTCATCTCTCGGCCCACCATCAGCCGGATGAGCTCCGCCTCCGACAGCTCGCCGGCCACGCGGGTCCCGACACTCGCGCCGTCGCGCAGGATCGTCACGCGGTCGGCCAGCTCAAAGATTTCGTCAAGGCGATGGGAGATGTAGATGATGCCGGCACCGGCCTCGCGCAGGGTGCGCACGGTCTGGAACAGGCGGACCTGCTCGCGCTGCGTCAGCGACGCCGTGGGCTCGTCCATGATCACAATCCGCGCGCCTGCGCCGAGGGCGCTGGCAATTTCAACCAGCTGCTGCTCGGGCATCGACAGGTTCCGCACCTCGGCCTCGGGCGGAAGCGCGGCCCCGATCCGCTGCAGGAGCTCGGCCGCCCGCCGGCGACGCCCGGCCCGGTCCACCCGCCGGGCGAGCTGCGGCGGCTCGAGGCGCAGCGCGAGGTTTTCCGCGACGGTCAGGTCGGGGAACAGCGCCGGCTGCTGGTAAATGCACGCGATGCCGTGGACGCGGGCCGACGCCGGGTCCAGCCGCGCGAGCCGGCGGCCGCCGATGACCAGGTGGCCGGCGTCGGGCGCGTGGGCGCCGGTGGCGACCTTGATCAGCGTCGACTTGCCGGCGCCGTTCTCGCCCAGCAGCGCGTGGACCTCGCCGGCGCGGAGCTCGAAGCTGACCCCGCGCAGCGCGCGCACGGCGCCGAAGGACTTCTCGATGGCCTCAAAGGCCAGCAGCGGGACGGAAGACATGACCGATCGCGGGGGACAACGCCGACGACGGGGCACGCGCCGACCGGCACGCCCCACTCAAGCGCGATTGACTCCGGTGGCGAGCGTGAAACCCGCCGCCCGCAGCGAACCCTGGGCGGCGAACGCCCGCTGCATCGCTTCCGTCAAACCGGGAAAGGTCGGCACCGAGGTGCGCTCCTCGTCCCCCACCCATTCCACCTGCTCGGGCGGGAACGGCACCACGGGCGCCGCCCGGTGGATCCGCTCGATCAGCGCGGTGTGGCGCCCGGCCTGCTCCGTGGTGCAGATCGGCGCGTCCGGCTCGCGGAGCCGCCGCAGCGCCGCCGCCATCATCAGCCGCCGGGTCGCATGCTGGTCGAGCACCGGCCACGCCTCGCGCCGGCCCGCGCCGTCGACCAGCCACGCCTCGTCCTCATAGCGCCAGCCGGCCCGGCCCGCGGTGCCATCGACCCAGATCTCGGGCTCGATCGCCTTCGCGCTCACGTGACTCGCGCCCAGCCAGAACCGGACTCCGCGCGCCGTCGCAAAGGTCACGACGCCCGTGTCGAAACTTTCGATCGCATGCGCGCGGAAGAGCTCGGCCTCGTCCGGCCGCAGGCGGAGCTCATCCGCCGCGACACCGCCCAGCAGGAGGCTCAGCATGACAAAGTGGCCAAAGGCGTTGTTCAGCGGCGAGTCATGGACCGCGACGCCGTCCACCTGGAGCCGGCCCGCCCAGTTGTTGCGGCGGAAATACGCCCGCGGCCGCGGCCAGACCCCGAGAAAGCGCACCGACCGGATGGCGCCGATCCGACCCGCCTGCAGCGCCGCCATGAGCGACTGGGTGCCGGGATCGTAGCAGTCCTGAAAGCCCACCGCGACGAACCTGCCCGCCGCGCGTTCGGCCGCCTGCACCGCCGCCACGCCGTCGGTGGAGCCGGCGAGCGGTTTCTCGACCAAGACGTTCGCCCCCGCCTGCAGCGCCGCGATCGTCATGCGCACGTGCCAGTGGATGCCCGTGGGAATCAGGCACAGGTCGAGTTCGCCCGCGTGCCGTCGCAGCATCTCGGCGTAGTCGGCATAGATCGCGCAGCCCTTCGACCGCAGCTCCGCGACATTCGCGACCTCCTCCTCCGGGTTGATCACCACGGCGGCAATCAGGTCGGCCTCGCCATGGTCGCGGCATTCGCGCGCGAGTTGAAGGTGGATCTTGCCGTATCCGGAAATGCCGATGACGGCGAGACGGGGACGGGGCGAGGTGGCGCTCATGGGTGCCGGCTGCGGTTGCGCCGGTGAGGGGGGTGCGACCCAAGGTGGGAGGAAGAAGGGATGAGTTGGGAGGAGGGCGGTCGGCGCGGTGGCAAGCCGCGACCGGCGTCGGCCCACGTGTGGCGCAGCGCCCGCCACGCTGCCATTCGTCCGAGTCGCTGACAGTCCGAGCACCGCTGTCGGCATGAACTGTCCGAGTGCCGGGCGCTCGCGGCTCCGCCCCTCGTGGCCATGCTTCATCCATGCCCGATTACCCCCGGCTCACCTTCCTGGTGGTCGCGCTCGCTGTGGTGACCGCCTCGGTCCGAGCCGCACCCACGATGGAGCACCTCGACCGCGGCGTGGTCGCGGTGCACCAGCCGGACGGCAAGGTGTACGTCAGCTGGCGGCTGCTGGCCTCGGACCCCGACGGCACCGCCTACAATGTGTACCGCACCACGGCCGCGCCCGCAGCCGGGGCCGAGCAGCTGGGCCAGTTTGGTCCGCCGCCGCCGTCCGAGCCCGCCACCATGCACCTCAACGCAGCCCCGCTCGCGGGCCCGACGTGGCTGCTCGACGCCGGCGCCCACCTCGAGCGGGCCACCACCTACACCGTGCGCCCGGTCGTGCAGGGCGTCGAGGGCCCCGCGGACGCGGGCTTCACGCTCCCGGCCGGCGTCCCGCCCCTCCCCTACCACTCGATCCACCTGCAGACTCCGCGGGGTTACGCGCCCAACGACGGCTCGGTCGGCGATCTCGACGGCGACGGGCAGTACGAAATCGTCCTCCACCAGGCGGGCCGCGGCCACGACAATTCCCAGGCCGGGCTCACGGATCCACCGATCCTCCAGGCCTACAAGCTCGACGGCACGCTGCTCTGGACAATCCACCTTGGCCGCAACATCCGCGAGGGCGCGCACTACACCCAGTTCCTCGTCTACGACTTTGACGGCGACGGCCGGGCCGAGGTCGTCTGCAAGACCGCCGACGGCACGGTCGACGGCCAGGGCAGGGTGATCGGCGACCCGAACGCCGACTGGCGCGAGCCGGCGGGACCGACCGTCAGCTCGACCGACGCCACCGGCGCCGTCCGGACGCCGACCGGCTTTGCCGCCGCGCTCGAGGGCCGCATCCTGCGCGGGCCCGAATACCTCACGGTGTTCGACGGCCGCACCGGCGCGGCCCTCGCCACCACGCG
>JAFEGX010000131.1 GCA_018239675.1 Verrucomicrobiota bacterium | reverse complement strand
TTTCCGGAAAAACTGCTCCAGAAAATTTGGTTCCAGGGTGACTTCGACCGCTCGCGTCTGGTGACTCACGATGGCCGATGGGTGCAGGTGCGTCATCCCGGACGCTGGAATCTCCTCGGCGGTCCTGACTTCAAGGACGCCAGCTTGCGGTTTGACGGCAATATTGAGGTGACGGGCGATGTCGAACTGCACGTGCGGGCCGAGGACTGGAAGGCGCACGGACATGCGGGTGATTCCGCTTATGATCGGGTTGTGCTTCACGTGGTGCTGTTCCCGGTCGGGCCGGGGCACGTGACGGTGGGTGGCGACGGACGCAGTCTGCCGGTACTCGAACTACTGCCGCGGCTCACGTGCGACCTGGAGCAATATGCGATGGAAGATGCCGTGGAGACCCTGGCCCGCCGGCCGGCGTCTCGGGTGCGCGCCGAACTCGGACATCTCAGGCCGGAGGATCTCGATGCCCTGTTGCGCTCCCGGGCGAGGGACCGATGGGACCGCAAGGTGCGTCACGCCGGCCAGCGAATCAACCGCCTGGGTTGGACCGAGGCATGCCATCAGACCGCCCTCGAAATTCTCGGGTATCGTTTCAACCGGGTGCCCATGCTCCGCATTGCGACGGGATGGCCGCTGGAGCGCTGGCACGATTCGCCGGTTGATGTCGCAGCCGTTGCGGCGGGCGAACGCTGGGTCCTGCACGGCGTGCGGCCACTGAACCATCCGCGTTTGCGCTTGCGCCAATACGCCCGATGGACGGCCGCGACCGGAAACTGGCCCGATCATTTGAGGGAGTGGGGCGCAACCCTGCCGCCCATCGGCCCAAGCCTTTCAACGCGCGAGGTCCGCCGTCAGGTTGGATGCGCCGCCTTGCGCACATCGGTCGGGAAACGGGTCTGCGGCGACGCCATAGGTGGGGCCCGACTCGAAAACCTGGTTTGTGACGGTTTCCTGCCACTCCTGTCGGCCGAAACCGGGAAGAACCTTTCTGAGCTTTGGTATCATTGGTATCCCGGAACGATTCCATCGGTGCTGGACCGGTCGCTGCGGCAATTGGGAGTCTATAGCCGTCCATTGGCTCCTTCGGCCCACGGTCCGGCACAGGGGCTCCTCGGGTGGCTGATCGAGCAGCGCTGCTACTGAGACACCCGAAATGGGTGTGAAATTCCCTTTGGACCGCGCGGTCTGGCTTGGGTCGATTCCTGCCTATTTGGGGCTCGGTTCAGGCGCGGCGGCGGCGGGACTTGACAAGTTTTGCGGCGGCTCGGTAAATTAACCCTCTCAAACACACTCACTTTTCAAAAAGTGGGCCCTGCGGCCCGCTTTTTTTTTCCCTTAATACCAACCCTTTATGAGCAGCGAAATTCTCTCGGTCCTGGAGTACATGGAGAAGGAGAAAGGCATCCCCCGTGCCGACATGATCGCCACGATTGCGAACGCGCTTAAGACCGCGGCGCAGAAGGGTGTTAACTCCGGTCAGGAACTTAAGATCGAGATCAACCCCAAGAACGGCCAGCTTCACGCCTGGTCGCTGCTCAAGGTCGTTGACTCGATCAGCAACCCGAAGGCGGAAATCCACGTCGAAAAGGCCCAAGCCATCAAGCCGGGTGCCGTGTTGGGCGAAATCATTGAGCGCGAACTGGACCCGTCGACCCTCGGTCGAATCGCCGCCCAGACCGCCCGCCAGGCGGTGATGCAGCGTTTGCGCCAGTTCGAAAAGGATCGCATCTACGACGACTTCAAGGACCAGGTGGGCAATATCGTCACCGGCACGGTGCGTCGCCGCGAGCGCAACGACCTCTACGTTGACCTCGGCAAGGCCGAGGCGGTCATGCCCGGCAAGGAGCAGGTTCCCGGCGAGGAATACCAGCCCGGCGAGCGCATCCGCTGCCTGCTGCTCTCCATCGATTCCACCCCGCGCGGTCCGGAGATCATCCTCAGCCGCGGCAGCCCGAAGTTCGTGCGACGACTGTTCGAGCTTGAGGTCACCGAGATCGCCGACGGCACCGTCAAGATCGAGGCCTTTGCGCGCGAGCCCGGCTACCGCACCAAGATCGCGGTCACGAGCACCGACCCGAAGGTCGACCCGGTTGGCGCCTGCGTCGGGGCCCGGGGCGCCCGGGTGAAGACCATCGTGCGCGAACTGGGTGGCGAGAAGATCGACATCATCCGCTACTTTGCCGACCCGAAGGAGATGATCATCGAGGCGTTCAAGCCGGCCGTGCCGCGCGAGATCGCCATCGACGAGAAGAACCACCGCATCGTCCTGAAGGTGGCCACCGACGATCTTGCGATCGCCATCGGCCGCAAGGGCCAGAATGCCCGCCTGACCTCCCGCCTGATTGGCTGGCGCCTCGATATCGAGGAGTTCCACGCCGCCGGCGACGATCCGCGCGGCAACGCGATCTCGGCCCTGACCAAGGCCTACGAGTTTGACGCGGCCATCGCGGGCCGCCTCGTCGACATGGGCATCAATTCCCCTGCGGCGTTCGAGGGTGTCGAGGCCGACGACCTCGTCGGCGCGGGCTTTGCGCCCGAGGAGGCCCAGAGCATCATTGCGCGCGTCGCGCAGAAGTAACCCCGACGATATCCCGCCGAAATCCTGATGAGCATCCGCATCCACGAACTCGCCAAGCGCCACAATATGGAGGGCAAGGACATGTTGGCCTTGCTCAAGCAGCGCGGCTATGTGTCGGCGGACACCAAGTCGGTTTCGAGCACCGTCAGCAAAATCTACGAGGAGGAGATCGACAAGGAGTTCGCCGCCAAGGCCGCGGCCGAGCAGGCCGCCGTCCCGGCGCCCGCCGCCGTCGTCGAGCCGGCCAAGCCCAAAATGCCGGCCGGCGCCTTTGTGAAGACCGCCCAGGACATCGCGCGCGAGAAGGAGGCCAAGGCCGCCGCGCTGCGCGCGGCCCCGGTGCCGCCGCCGCTCCCGCCCCGTGCCGCCCCGGCTACTCCGCCGCCGCTCCCGGCGCGTCCGGCCGTGATCGCGCCGCCACCGGCCCCTCGTCCCGCCCCGGCCCCCGTGACGCCGCCGGTTTCCCGTCTGGCCGCCGCGCCGGTGCCGCCGGTTTCCCGTCCCGCCGCCCCGCCGCCCGTGGCCCCGCCCGTCGCGCGCGCCCCGGCGCCACCCCCGTTGCCGCCGCGTCCGGCGCCGCTCGCCCCGCCGCCACTGCCTGGCCATGGCGCGCCGGTGCCGCCGCCCACGCCGTTCCCCGCCGCCGCCGCGCCCGCGCCCGGCGAGATCAAGATCATCCAGCTCAAGCCGCCAATTGTGGTCCGCGACTTCGCGACCGCCCTGGGGCTCAAGCCGTTCAAGCTGATTTCCGAGCTTAACCAGGCCGGCGGTTTCGCCTCGATGAACTCCACCATCGAGGAGGCGGTTGCCGTCAAGGTCGCCGAGAAGCACGGGTTCATGCTTGAGATCAAGCACCGCGGCGAGGCCGGCCAGCAGCAGACCAAGGAGAAGGACAAGAAGAAGCCGGTCGAGGACGAGTCGAAGTTCCTCGTGTCGCGGCCCCCGGTCGTCTGCATCCTGGGTCACGTCGACCATGGCAAGACCTCGCTCCTCGACGCCATCCGTCAGGCAAACGTCGCCGCGGGCGAGGCGGGAGGCATCACCCAGCACATCGGCGCCTACCAGGTCGAGCACAACGGCCGCAAGATAACCTTCCTGGACACGCCGGGCCACGCCGCGTTCTCCAAGATGCGCGCCCGCGGCGCGAACGTCACCGACATTGCGGTGCTCGTGGTGGCCGCTGACGACGGATTCATGCCGCAGACCGACGAGGCCCTGCAGCATGCGCAGGCCGCGAAGGTCGCGCTCATTGTCGCCGTCAACAAGATGGACGTGAAGGGCGCGAACCTCGACCAGGTGAAGGCCCAGATGCAGCAGCGCAACATCGCGCCCGAGGACTGGGGCGGCGAGACGATCACCGTGCCGGTCTCGGCGATCAAGGGGCAGGGCATCAGTGACCTCCTCGAGATGATCCTCCTGCAGGCGGATGTGCTCGAGCTGAAGGCCAACCCGAAGGCCGAGGCGTCCGGCCTCATCATCGAGTCCGAGATCGATTTCGGCCGCGGCCCGATGGCCACGGTCATCGTCCAGCGCGGCACGCTCCGCGTCGGCGACGCGATCGTGAGCGGTTCAAATTTCGCCCGCGTCCGGGCGATGTTCGACGACAAGGGTGGCAATGTGAAGGAGGCGCCCCCGGGCACCCCGGTGCGCGTCATCGGCTGGTCGGGCACCCCTGACAGCGGCGCAACCTTCAAGGTCGCCAAGAACGCCCGCGAGGCGGAGAAGCTGGCCGAGGAGGAGCAGCTGCGCCTCAAGCAGGTCGCCACCAGCGCCGCCGCCGTCCCCAAGGAGGTGTCGGTCGAGCAGCTTTTCGCCAACATCGCCGCGACCCAGGCCAAGGTGCTCAAGATCATCGTCAAGACCGACGTCTTCGGCTCCACCGAGGCGATCCGCTCCATCCTCGAGGGCATCAAGAGCACCAAGGTCTCGCTGGAAATCGTCGGCATCGACGTCGGCATCATCACGAAGAACGACGTGCTCATGGCCAGCGCCGCGGGCTCCGTCATCATCGGCTTCCACACCAAGCTTGAAAACGGCGTCACGCCGCTCGCCAAGCACCACGGGGTGCGGGTCGAGACGTACGAGATCATCTACGAGCTGGGCGACAAGGTCCGCGACATGATGGCGGATCTGCTCGATCCCGACCTGCGCGAGACGAAGACCGGCGTGGCCGAGGTCCGCCAGGTGTTCCCGCTCGCCAAGGGTTTCGTCGCCGGCTGCCTCGTCACCGAGGGCAAGATCAACCGCGGCACCTCCGCGCGCCTCCGCCGCGGCAAGGAAATCGTGCACGAGGGCAAGATCGCCACGCTCAAGCGCTTCAAGGACGACGCCAACGAGGTCCGCGCCGGCCTCGAGTGCGGCATCAAGCTCGACGACTTCAATGGCTACCAGGCCGGCGACCTCATCGAGTGCTACGAGATCCAGAAGGTCCGGGCGTCACTCTAGCCGCGCTTGCGCGGCGCAGGTAGAAGATGGAAGATGGGGTGGGTCGCTCGAAGATCGCTTCGCGCTCACCGTGAGTCCATCTTCCGCCTTCGAGCTCCCAGCTTGCCAACCCGATCTCCCTCTTCGAACCCGCGATGTCCAACCGCACGCTACGCGTCAATGAGCTGATCCAGCGCGAACTGAGCGCGATCCTGCGGCAGCGCTTCCAGAGCGAGGCGGTGGCGGTCACGTTCACCGAGGTGCGCGTGTCACCCGACCTGCGCGACGCGCGGGTGTTCGTCTCGATCGTCGGCGCGCCCGACGAGGTGGAGGCCAAGCTCCGCTGGCTGCGCGCCCAGTCAGGCATCCTCCGCCACGAGCTCAGCCGCCGGATCGTCCTGAAGTTCCTCCCGCGGTTCACCTATGTCCTCGACAAGTCCGCGGTCCGGGGATCGCGCATCCTCAGCCTGCTCGACCAGGTCGAGCACTCCACGCCGGTGCGGCCGGAGGAGGAGAATTCGTGAGCAAGTTCTTCCCGCACCTCGCCGGCGACTTCACCCGCCTGCTTGACCGCCTGCGCGGTCGCCGTGTCGCCGTGGTCGGACATGCCCGGCCGGACGGCGATTGCATCGGCTCCCAGGTGGCGCTCGCCCGCATCCTCGCGGCCGCCGGCCACGATGTCTGCTGCGTCAACGCCGACCCGGTGCCGCGCCGGCTGGATTTCCTGGTCAACGGGATGAAGTTCCGCGGCGCCGACGACCTGCTGCGGGACTCCGCCGACTACGCCGCCGTGTTCGTCGATTCCGCCGACCAGGCCCGCCCGGGCGAGCGGCTCCGCGGCCGATTCCCGGCGCCCGTGGGCAACATCGACCATCACCTTTCCAACGTCGGCTACGCCGAGATCAACGTCGTCGACAACGGCGCCGCCGCCACGGCGGAGATCATCGGCGGCCTCGCGCTCGACTTCGGCCTCGAGATCGACGCCCAGGCGGCCAACGGACTCTACGCGGGGGTGCTCACCGACACCGGCCAGTTCCGGTTCGCGTCGACCGCGCGGCGCACCCTGCTGATTGCCGCGGAGCTGCTGACGCGCGGGGCCTGTCCGCCCCAGGTCGGGTATGAGCTCTACGAGCGCGAGTCGATGGGCAAGCTGGCGCTGCTGCAGCACTATCTCGCGTCGCTGCAGCTCGTGTGCGGCGGTCGCGTCTGCGTCGGCCGGCTGGCCAACGGCGTTTTCGCCGCGACCGGCACGACCGCGGAGGATACCGAGGGCCTGGTGGACTACGCGCGCTCGATCGACGGCGTGGATATTGGCGTGCTTATCGAGGAGCGGGCCGACGGCACCGTGAAGGCGAGCCTGCGCGCGAAGGAAGCCGCGTACCGCATGGACCTCATCGCCGCCCAGTTCAACGGCGGGGGCCACGCCTGCGCGGCCGGCCTGAACCTCAAGCGGGACACCGAGCGCTTCTACGAGCGCCTGGTCGAGGCCCTGGCGAAGCAGATTGCATCCGTTGATGCCGGAAAGGCCGGCGCATGATCCGCGCGCCAAAGGAGCTCGAGGGGGTGCTGCTCGTTGACAAGCCGCCGGCGCACACGTCCCACGACGTGGTGGCGCGCCTCCGTCGCAAGCTGAACATGAAGCGCATCGGCCATGCGGGCACGCTCGACCCGATGGCGACCGGACTGCTGATCATGCTCATCGGCAAGGCGACCCGGATCTCGCAGTACCTGATCAGCCTCGACAAGGAGTACGAGGGCACGATCGAACTGGGCCGGACGACCGACTCGCAGGACGCCGACGGCGAGGTGGTCGAGACCCGGCCGGTGCCGCCGCTCACCGAGGCGGAGGCCCGCCAGGCGATGCAGGGATTCCTCGGCGACCAGTACCAGACGCCGCCGATGTACTCCGCGATCAAGATCGGGGGCGTGCCGCTGTACAAGAGCGCCCGCAAGGGCGAGGAGGTGGCGCGCGAGCCGCGGTTCATCCGCGTGATGAACTTCGACCTGACGCGCTTTGCGCTGCCGCAGCTCGATTTCCGCCTGCGCTGCACGAAGGGTACCTACGTCCGCACCATCGCGCACGATCTCGGCCAGCGGCTGGGCTGCGGCGCGCACCTCAGCGCGCTCCGCCGGACGGCCACCGACCGGTTCCACATCTCGCAGGCGCTGACCCTCGACGCGATCGAGGCGCTGAGCCTGCCCGAGATCGAGCGGCGCCTGATCCCGGTGCATGCCGCGGCGCCCAGCGTGGCCCTGTGAACCCGATCCAACAGTTTGCCGGGCTTGAGCAGGCGGCCTTGCCGCCCCGGCCGCTTCACCTGGCGATCGGGATGTTCGACGGGGTCCATCTCGGTCACCGCGCGGTGATCGAGGCGGCGGTCCAGTCCGCCCGCCGCAGCGGTGGCACGGCGGCGGTCCTGACCTTTTTCCCTCATCCCAGCGTGCTGTTCCGCCCGGCGCAGCCGACCCGGCTGATCATGGACCTCGCGAACAAGGCGCGCGTGCTGCACCGCCTCGGCGTGGAGTCGATGATCACCCAGCCATTCACCCCGGAGTTCGCGCGCGTCACGGCGCTCGATTTTGTGCCTTGGCTCAGGCAGCGCGCTCCGCAGCTGGCCGCGGTCTACGTCGGCGAGAATTTTCGCTTCGGACAGGGGCGGGTGGGGGACATCGCGCTGCTGGTGGGGGAGGGACGCCGCCATGGCCTTGCCGTGTTCAGCGCGCCGCGCGTGAGCCTCGACGGCGAGCCGATCAGCAGCACCCGCATCCGGGCGCTGCTGGAGGCCGGTGACGTCGGGGCGGCGAATGCGCTGCTCGGCTACAGCTATTTTTCCGAGGGTCCGGTGGTGGCCGGCAAGCGGATGGGACGGACCATCGGGTTTCCGACCCTGAACGTGGCCTGGGCCCCAGACCTGCGGCCGCGGTTTGGCGTGTACGTGGTGCGCGTGGCGGGCGCCAAGTCCGTGACTCCGTTGCCGGGCGTCGCGAACTACGGCCTGCGCCCGACAGTTGAGCAGGCGGCGCAGCCGCTGCTTGAAGCGCATTTGCTGACCGACTGCCCGTTCGAAACCGGCGACGTCGTGACGGTAAAATGGAGGCGGTTTCTCCGTCCGGAGCGGAAGTTCGGCGGGGTGGAGGAACTGCGCGCCCAGATCGCCCGGGACCGCGCGGAAGCGGCCGCGGATTTTTCCTTGCGCTGAGGACGTCGGACCGCGTTACTCGCCGACCTCAGATTTCTTGGACCTTTAGCTCAGTTGGTTAGAGCGTTTCCTTGACATGGAAAAGGTCACTGGTTCGAGTCCAGTAAGGTCCACCATCTTAATGTACAACGGGTTAGAGTGAGTTGAGAGACCCGGGTCATAGTTGCGCCATTAAGTGGGAATTCGATTTCGGGCCGGCCCTGGCGAGCCTTGGGATTCACTTCACTTTGGGCATCCGTGGTCGTGCTTGGCCGCTTGATCGGGCTTGTGGGTAGGCCGGGGAATCCTTCCGGGAGACCATAAGTCTGGGCTCGGACGAGCCGGGCTCGGTTTCGCGGCTGACCTCATTGTCATGCTCGATGGAAGACGCGTGCGCTGCGTGGTCTTCCCGCTGGCGTGCCGGTATCGTTCGTGGCAGAAATCCGGGGTTCTGAACTGATTCATCAAATGGATGCACCCGCCGACCTGAAGCAATGGCGCAAGGAACTGCGCCGGCAACTCATCGACCGGCGGATGGCTTGTGGTCCCGCCGAAAGATCGGCGTGGAGCAAGGCGATCAATGGGCACCTGATAGCCGGATTTGGTCGATTGGCCGGCCTCGTGGTGGGTTTCTGCTGGCCGTACAAGGGTGAAGCGGATCCGCGGCCTTTCATCCAGGAATTGCGTCGTCAGGGATCCAGGGTGGCACTGCCGGCCGTGGTGGTGAAAGCCCGCCCCCTCGAGTTCCGCGAATGGTGGCCGCATGCCCCGATGGCCGCGGGCGCGCTGGGCATCCCGGTCCCGGCGGGCACGCCGATCCTCGCTCCTGACGCGGTGCTCGTGCCCCCAGTGGGTATCGACGGCGGTGGCTGGAGGCTTGGCTATGGCGGCGGATACTTCGACCGCACCCTAGCCAGCCTTTCACCTCATCCGATCAAGATCTGCATCGCCTATGAAATGGCGCGGATCGCAACCATCCATCCGCAGCCCCACGACATTCCCATGGACTTTGTCGTTTCCGAGGCGGGAATCCATGTGGTCGAAGCGGGTACGCTGCGCTTGATTGACGCAGCGGCATGCGGACGTCGCGTCGTCGCTTTGATTGCCGAGCGGGGACTGCCGCGGCGGCAAGGATCGGCGTCTTCCTAGATTGGTCCGAAGTTTGTCCCGACGTCAGAGCACCTGGAGCGTCGAGGTGATGGGGAAGAGTCGCTTTCGCCGTGCGAACCCGGCTGGGACGCGCATGAGCGCTGGACGCCGGCTTCCGCCATTCGGCCCGAGCACGGCCCCCAAATCAGATCATTCTGCCTCTTGTAACGACCAACGGCAGTTCCGGAATTTCGTCGTCTGTCCATAGCGTCAGATCGGGCGCGGCGCCGGCTGTCATAGTTTCCCGGATAAAGGACGAAGTATCGCCGAAGCTTCGGGGTCTGGGATGGAAGAACGACCTCCGGCGCTGCCCTGGGGGTCCACAAATCCCGCGATTTCCTGGTGTTTCGGCATTGAGAGAATGGCACCTTTTTGTCACCTTTGGGTCTCACTACCCACCGTGAAAACGACCAACTACCTAGCATTTACCGTGGCGATCCCAGCCCTCCTGACCGGCTGTGCCACCAACACCGAGTCCCGTGTCACCAATCCCAGCGCCCCCGGGCCGGCGGTCGGCAATGCTGTCGGCACTGCGGTCGGCGCCGTTGGCAGCAACGTGGTGGGCGTGGCCGTTGGGGCCGCCGAGGGTGCGACGAATGCCACCAAGGCAACGTTCACAAACGAACGCCGCGTGATCCGCGTTTGGAAGACGGAGACCACTTCCGACGGTCGCACCATCCAGGTCCCGGTCGAGATCGAGGTCGACGAAAACGGCCGCCCGATCGAGAAGAAGTGATTTCGCCGGCCTGAGTGGCCGTATGAAAGGCGGGGTGATTTTCGCCCCGCCCTTTTTTTGTCGATGAAAGGGCACAAGCAATCGGCGTTCGGCCCGGACCGTCTCCCGCTGTCCCGTTCTGTGCCTTCTGCGCTTTCTTGCGGCTAGTCACTGCAGTCATGGTTCGCGGCGGCATGACGGCCACCTGAAAACAAAAAAGGCGCACCTTGCGGTGCGCCTTTGAAGTGACTCGGGATCGAAGCGATTACCAGCCGATGGAACCGGCGCGGCGTGTCTGCTTGGCGATCGACTTTTCTTCCTCCCAGACCGTGAGGCCCGTCTTGGTCTGCACGAGCGACATCTGGAACGAGTAGGTGTTCTGCGTGACGTTCTTACCCTTGTCGGACTGCTGGATCAGCTTCGCGTACAGGGTGTAGTCGGGCACGAGGACTTTCTCCTTCTTGCCGCTCTGCATCTCCTCGAGCTCGGCCGCCTCGCTGGCAACGACCGCGCGCTCGCCGAGACCCATGGTGTTCGTGATCGCGATCTTGCCCGTCTGGGTGAGCGCAACCCGGATCTTTTTGATCAGGAGGTCGGTGTCCACCATCAGCTGGGTATTGTTGATCACGCGGTCCACCGCGAGGATGGCGGGCGTGCGCGGCGCGTTGTTGAGCGCATTGCTCGAGAGGAGCGACGCGACCAGCTGGTCGGCGGCATTGGCCCAGTCCTGGGAGTTGATGGCCGAGGTGTTGACGGCCTCGGGGCCCTTGGCGTCCACCGTCCGGGTTTCCTGGACGGTTTCACAGCCGGTGAGAGCGAGCAGCGCGCCGAGAGCCAGAGCGCTGGTGAGTGCGGAACCCTTGGTGAGTTTCATGTTGGTTGAAGGAGGAGGTTATTCGCGGAACTTGAGGCGGAAATCCACCGCGCGGGGCGTGATGGCCACCGTGGAGATGGTCTGGGTCTCGCGGCCCTGAAGCTGGATCGCCTTCCAGGTCTCGTTGGGCGAGTCGACGGCCATGCCCTCGGCGTCCACCCACTCGAACTTGTAGTTCAGCGTGCGGAGGCTGCTCTTCAGATTCTCGACCGTGGCCTGGATCTTGAGCAGGTTGCCGGAGACCGTGGCTTGGTTGATCGAAACCACGCGGAAGGTGCCCGCGAGCGTGTTGTCGGTGATAACCCGCTTGTCGGCCACATAGTTGGGCGTGGCCTGTGACTGGGCACGCTCATAGGTGTTCACGTTGGTGCAGCCCGTGAGGAGCAGCACCAAGCCGGCCACGAACAGGGACCCGGTCACCCGGAGTCGCGAGGGATTGCTGGTGTTCATTTGAGGACGAAGGTTGATACGAGCAGCGGCGACGTGGGAGACGCCGACTTCACGTATACAACATTAACCGCTCCGGGTTCCAACACAACGGTCTTGTGTTCGGTGCCGGCGGTCAGCGTCAACTCCCGGTTTTCCGGGGTCGCCACGCGGGCGTACTGGAATTCCTTCGGCAGCGAGCGCCAGGTGCGGGTGTCCGCGATGTTCGTGCTGGCATTGACGCCGGAGAGCACGGCCGCGCCGATCAGGCCGGCCGCCCAGCCGCCGCGGTCGTTCAGCTCCTTCTGGATCGCGGCCTGGATGATGGCCTTGGTCGCGGTCGTGATCAGGGTCTTGGTGACAATGGTCGGCCACTCGTTCTTGAAATCGTTGGCGACGACGCTGTCCATGCTCGCGACCGTGGCGGTCGTGTAGTTCTTGTCGCCGGCGGCGATGCCGAGCGAGCCAATGTAATTGCCGTCAAACACGAGCTTCGGGAACGAGGCGCCGACATAGGCGAGGTTGCTCGTCACGACGAACGTGGGGATGTCGACCCGGACCTGGGTGCGGGACGGCGCGCTGCCGGTCTCGAAGATCACGTAGGTGACGCCGGACGGCGCCTTGCCCTCGGCGGCGCTCGCGGCGGCGTCGAGGTCCTCCTTCAGGTAGGAATTCTCCGGCACCATGCTGGCGACGCGCTCGAAGGACTTGCGGCCGTGCTCGAGGTCGGAGCCGTTCTCGCCGAGGACGGTGAAGAACAGGCCGTCGAGGAACACCGAGAACGGGTTCACGTAGTCGCCGTAGGGCTTCATGCTGGCGACCGACTCATTGAGGGCGGCCTGCAGGGCGGGGCCGGTGCGGGAGTCGTTCATCGCGCGGCTGGTGTCGTACGAGGCGGACTTGCCCTTCTCGTCCTTCACCTTGCCCTCGCGGGCGGCGTCAGCCTCCTCCTGCGCGGCGGCGATGCGCTTGGCGTTCGCCTCGACGGCGTCGCGCTGGCGCTGCAGCGAGCGGTTGAGTTCGACGCGGGCCTTGTCCTTGTCGCCGAGCGAAAGGTAATCCAGCGCCTTGTAGGTGTTCATCATCACCTTGTCGTAGGCGCGGCCGCGGTAAGGGAGGCTGGCCTGGTTGGTGAGGGCGGCACCGAGCTCGGCGCCGACCTTGACCTTGGCCTCCTCCTCCCAGGCATTGACCTTCTCCTCGGCCTGATCGAAGGCCGCGATCGAACGGTTCAGATAATGGGTGTGGACTTCCGCGGCGGTTGGCGGAGGCAGCGGCGCCGGGGCGGGCTCCCCTTTCTTTGGCGCGGGGGCCGGCGGACGGATGTCGGGCACCTGGGTCGGATCGGCCAGACCGGCAGTGCGCAGGATGGCGCCCTGTTCCAGGCGGAAGATCAGCTCGTCCTTGGAGCCGGCGCCGGCTTTGGCCTGCTGGTCAGCCTGGACGACGGCGGCGCTGAGGCTGCCGGCCTTGGTGGCCTGGGCGAGACCTTCGGTCTGGGCTTCGTACGTCTGGCAGCCGGCGAGCAGGAGCAAGAGCGCTAGGGCGCTCGAAACCCGGCACGTCAGTTGACGCCCGGGGAGGGGTTTTTCGGAGGGTTGGTGGTTCATGCTGGAAGCTGGAAAAACGCAAAAATCAACCGGCGTCGCCGGGGCGGCGCCGGTGGGGAGGGGGAAGGAACCGGCTAATTCTCGTCGCCGGCGGGCTCGCTGGCGAGACGCACGATCGCGCCGCGGTCGATGCCGGTGTCCGACATCGTCTCACCCTGCGAATTCTGCGGGGTTACGCGCGTGATCTTCACCTTGCCCACGAGAACCTCCTCGCGGGTCTTGTCGCCGGTGTCGGGATCCACCAGCTCGTCGCCGAGGGCGAAGACCTCCCAGACCTGGCCGACCTTGATGCCGGACTGGTCGTTGCGGTTGATCGTGACGATGTTGTCGCGCTTGCCAATCACGCGGGCGGGCGAGACGACGTCCGCCGCGCGCGCGGCGATCTTGCCGGCCATCTCGGAGACGGCCTGGATCATGAGGTCGTCCGAGCCTTCGCCGACGCGCTGCGTGGTGTTATCCGAGCGGTTCTCGGAATCGCGCTTCGAGACCTTGAAGTTCGTGCTGGCGATGGCGCGCTGGGTCGAGACCTCGGTGATCTTGGCGACGGCCGAGAGCTCGATGGTCCGGGCGCGGATCGTCTTGCCGAGTGAGGCGAGCTTGCGCTCCTCCATCCGGTCGTTGAAGGAGTCGACGCGGATCGTGAGGATGTAGTCGGCCTTGTTGAAGGCGAACGCCTCGCCGGCGGCGGAGCTCTCCTTCGCCAGCGCGTCCGCGTCGGACCGCTCGAGGATCTCGAAGCGGCGCGTGTTGAGCATGCGATCGTAGACCTGGGAATCGAGCGCCTCGAGCACCGAGTCGAGCGAGAGGCCGACGCCCTGCTTGGCCATGCGCTTGGCGAGCGCATCGGTCGCCGCGATCTTCGTGATCGCGAGCTTCTTCTTGCCGGAACCCTCCTGCGCGGAGGCGGCCGGAAGGAAGGCCAGGGTGGCGGCCGAAAGGAGGAGGAGGGAAATGCGTCCGAGTTTCATGGTGGAGGGGAATTCAGGGTGCGGTTCAGAACAGCGACTTGTTGGTGATGTGGATGCCTTCCTTGGTATCCACCTTGAAGCCGCTCTGCTCGAGCATCTTCGCCTTGCCCTCGAGGACCTTGACCTCGGCGTCGGTGAGCTTGGCGCCGTTCTTGAGGCCGTTGACAAAGGCGGTGGCGTCCTGCCAGCGGGCGTAGCCGGCCTCGGTCATCTCGAGCGGGACGTTGAGCTTCTGGCCGTTCGAGAGATTCACCGTGCGCTCCCAGGGCTTGAAGCCCTCGCGGACGACCCGAAGCTTGTGCAGGCCGGCCTTGGCCTGGATCGGGCCGGGCGCCGTGCCCACCGCGATGCCGTCGATCTCCACTGTCGCGGCCAGGGCCGAGACCTTGAACTTGCTCTCGGAGATCGCGAGCGTGTTCTCGGGGCTGATGCGGACGTCGGGGATGTAGAGATCGGCCAGCTCCGTGGTGATGGTGACGGTAACCGTCGACTGCGCCGCCGAGGTCGAGGCAAGGCGCCCGCGGTCGATCTGGCGCTTGAGGCTGGTGGCGACCTTCTGCGCGGCTTCCTCGAGCAGCCCATTCAGCAGACTCGAGCGCTCGTCGGCCATATCGGGCGTGTTCTGGACGGTTTTGGAGACCTTCACCGTGTCGGCGGCAAGGCTCGCGCCGGTGACGCCGTCGAGGATCTTATACGTGACGCGGGCCGTGCGCTCGTCGTTCACGGTGGTCACACCGTAGGCGTCGATCGTTTTCTTGTTGGAGTCGAAGCCGGAGATCGTGACCTGCAGCAGGTGGGTCGCGCCGAGCGTCTGGGCAAGGCGGACCGCCGAGGTGCTCTGGGCCATCTGGGCGTCGAGGTCGGTGGCCTTGCCATTCGGAGCCATGCCACTGACCGCGTTGAGGGCGGTCTCGCCGCTGATGACCTTCACGCCGAGGTCAGTGACCCGGCCCGTGATGTAGTCCTCGAGGGCGCCGAGTTCGGAGTCGCCGGCCTTGCCGGCGCGATTTGCGACGAAAATGGCGACGGTGGGAGTCTCGGCCTCATGCTCCGTCTCCTTGACGACAGTCGTGAGGGTCCGTTCGGTGACCTTCCGCCCGTTTTGGTCGTAGGTCTTTTTCTGGAGCGTGGTGCTCGGCGCCTCAGTTTGGGCCAGCAGGGACGTCGCGCCAAACGCGAGCGCGACGAGAGAGGTTCTAAGCTGTGCGATCGTCATAATAAATACCGGGGGTGGTTGTCCGAATCAGGGTGGCGTTGCCGGAGCGCCGAGGGATCGGACGATGCGAGAGCCAAGTTGGT
Source organism: Verrucomicrobiota bacterium (assembly GCA_018239675.1). GTDB lineage: Bacteria > Verrucomicrobiota > Verrucomicrobiia > Opitutales > Opitutaceae > Opi-474. The sequence continues at coordinate 13,577 of JAFEGX010000131.1, read as the reverse complement.
TGCTAACATCGAAAGTCAAATGGGCCGGCCGAATCTCGCGCAAGTCATTTCAGACCGTAGAACTTCGCAGCCTGAGGAAATTTCAGGGGAAATTGTGCCCGCTGCCGCCGTCACGCGGGCGGGGCGGGCTCCGGCCGACGCGCCATCGAACCGCGTACCCGGTGACGCCGCCTGGGCGCCCGGTCGCTAGCGCTTGACGAGGTGAATGGTCGCGCCCTGCAGGTCGATGGTGTAGACGAAGTCCTCGAAGAAATCGGCGCCGAGCAGGTTGACGCGGAGGGACGGAGCCAAGGCAACCGCCACTTCCTTCGTGACCGTGCCTACCGTCACGTTGGCCCGGGCATATGGAATCTGGACCTGGCCATTGGCCGTCGAGAACTCACGGTGGCCCGCCGGCGGCAGCGGCACCTGAGCCTGGTTCACCGTCGTCATTGACGCACCCGTGTCGAGGAGGCACTCGCACGGAAAGCTCCGGCCGCCGGCGGCCACGGTCACCTGGAGAAACAGCTGGCTGCCTTGGCGGCGCCCCACGAGGTCGAGTTTCGTGCCGGATGGCAGGTCCGAGGCGAGCGCAATGGCGGGAGCCGGCGGCGGCTTCGGCGCCGCGGGAGGCGGCTTTGGGACGGGCCGCAGGTGGGCCTGTTCAATGGCTGCGATGACCGGGTCCGGCAGGTTGGCGTAGGCGAGGGTGCCCGCGCCGCCGTCCCAACGAGCCATCACCACCTGCTCCGAATAGCGCACAATCCGCACCCGGCTCAGCACTCGGCCGTCTTTCAAGGCGAGCTGCGGGAGCTCCCGATTCAGGTCGACCGCGGCCATCGCCGGAAGTGTGAACAGGACAAGCGCAAGGAGGAGCCGTTTCATGCGAGTGCTGGCCGGACGAAACACTGAACCGTCGCTGGTGACAAGCGCCGGACGAGGATCCCGGAATCAGCCGAGTCGTGGCCGGCAGGGACTCGCGGGCGGAAGCCCGCCGGGCCTGGCCAGGCAGCCTCCCGAATCGCGACGGGCCGCACTTCCAGATGACCACCCCAGCGGCCATTCACCTCTTTCCGCTCGGGATGAAGCCTGCAGCCGAATGGGGTTCAGGCGCCGTCTACTCGATCGGGTCCTTCAGATACGGTTTCAGCCGCTCAAGGACGTAGTCGACGTGCTTGTCGTGATTGAGGGCGTACATGGCTGTCATGGCCTCTTTCAGGGCCGTACGCACGTCCACCTGCGTCTGAGGCGGATTCGCCGGTCCGGCGACCGACTGCAGAGGAAAGACTCCTGCCACGCCATCGTGGCACAGAAAATCGAGCGAGCCTTTCGGGTATCCCGGGGGATCCATCCCGAGGAACTGCGCCACGCCACTGTACTTTCCGAGCGCTTTCGTGCTGTTGTGCTCGATCCGGTACCAGTTGCCGACTTTGAGCTCTTCCAGAGTCATTGGCGTATTCATACGCGCCTTCCGCGGCGCGTCCAATGCGGAAAGTGCGCATGCGCGGCGCGGTGGCGTGGCGCTGCCGCGCAGGTCGGAGGTCGCAGGTTTCACGTGACAGGATTCGTCCGCGCCGCCGCCCCCAGATGTCTTCTCCCAGGCAATAAGGTGTCCATTTCTGGTGTCGCCAGGCGCCCGGTTTCTCCTCCGCTCCCTCCGTTGTCTCCTGTGAAACCGAATCGATTCCCCGCTTTCGACCTTCGACCTGCGACCTTCGAACCAACTCCGTCCCACCTTCGCTTTGACGAACGCGCGCCGCGTGTTCATCGCTAACCACCATGCTCCAGTCGCTGCGGATCCGGAACCTCGCCCTCCTGGAGGAGGTGTCGCTGGACTTCGAGGCCGGGTTCACCGCGGTCACGGGCGAGACCGGTGCGGGCAAGAGCATCCTGCTCGGCGCGCTGAGCCTGCTGGCGGGCGAACGGGCCGACAAGACGATCATCCGGCAGGGCGCCGCCGCCTGCGAGGCCGAGGCCTCCCTCTATTTCGCGGATCCCCGGAGGATCGACGCGGTCCTCGCCATCCTCGACCTCCCGCCGTGCGAGGACGGTCTGCTCATCCTCAAGCGCAGCCTCGCCCGCGAGAAGGCGCCGAAGATCACCGTCAACGGCAGCCTCGCCACGCTCGCCGCCCTCCAGCAGCTGGGCGAGCACTGGATCGATTTCCACGGCCCGAGCGAGCCGCGCCGGCTGCTCAAGGAGCATTGCCAGCTGGAGCTGCTCGACCTGTACGGCCGTGCCGGCGACACCCTCGCGTCCTATCGTGCGAAGTATCAGGCTTGGCGCGAACTCGTCGGGGAGCGCGAGCGCCTCAGCCAGGAAACCCGGCTGGCGCCGGACCAGATCGAGTTCCTCCAGCACCAGCTCGCCCGCATGGACGCACTCGAGCTCACCGACGCCGCGATCGAGGCGCTTGAGCGCGACTTCGCGCGACTGAGCCGCTCCCAGGAGCTGCTCCAGCTCGCGGAGGCGCTGGCGGCCGGCCTGACCGGCGACGACGGTGTGCAGGCCCGGCTGGCGGCGCTGCTGCGCGAGGCGCGGCAGCTCGAGCAGATCGACGCCGCGAGCAAGCCCCTGTGCGATCGGCTCGGGGCGGCCGCGGTGGAGCTCAACGACCTCGGCGCGGAATTCTCGGCCTTGGGCCAGCAGCTGCAGTTCGATCCCGAGCACGCCGAGCAGCTGACGTCCCGGATAAATACCTGGCTCGAGCTCAAGCGGCGGCACGGCGGGCAGCTGGCCGCCGTGCTGGCGGCGCGCGACGACCTGCGCCGCCGGCTCGAGGCGCAGGGGGACCTCGAGGGCACGCTGGCGAAGCTCGACCAGCGCATCGCGGCCGCGCTGCAGGCCGCCCGTCGCGAGGCGGCGACGCTGCGCGCGCTGCGTGAAAAGGCGGCCCGGGACCTCGCCAAGGTCGCCGCCAAGGGCATCGCCCAGCTCGGCTTCAAGAAGGCGGATTTCCAGGTGCAGGTGAGCCCGCTGTCGGAACTCGGCCCGTCCGGCGATTGCGCGGCGGAGTTCCGGTTCTCGCCCAATGTCGGCGAGGCCCCGCTCCCGCTGAACCGCGTGGCTTCGAGCGGCGAGCTCGCGCGCGTGATGCTGGCGCTCAAGACGGTCCTGGCGGACCTCGACGAGGTGCCGCTGCTGGTTTTCGACGAGGTGGATGCCAACGTCGGCGGTGAAATTGGCCGGGTCGTGGGCGAGAAGATGGCCGGCATCGCCCGCGGCCATCAGGTGCTCTGCGTCACCCATCTCCCCCAGGTGGCCGCGCAGGCCACCTGTCACCTGGTGGTGACCAAGGATCAGTCCAAGGACCGGGCAATCGTGACCATCGAGCCGATCCAGGCGAGCCGGAAGGCCCGCGTCACCGAGCTCGCCCGCATGCTCGGCGACAGCAAGGCCCGAAGCGCCCTGGCCCACGCGGAGGAATTGCTCGGACGCGGCTAACCGCGACCCGAGCGTCGCGGAATCCCGAATTCGGCCCTCGGGATTCGAATCAGGGCCGGCACGCGGAAGCTGGATGATTGTCGGCCCGGGCGCGCAACTTCGCTCACGTCTCCGATTTCGAATCCCCGCACCTTCGGGAATATCCGCCCTCCTCGGCCACGCTGGCTTCCTGTTACCTGCTACCTGTCGCCTGGTACTTTTTTCCCAGCCCCATGTTGCTTCCCCGCGACTTGCCCGCGGCCGCGCTCAGGACAATTAGCTCGCCAGCCGCGGGCCGTTAGCCTCCCTTACCGCGCGGATATGCGGTTGATGAAGACGAGACTCGGCATCGGCGTCGGCACCGGGTGGTGGCGGGTGATTTTCCTCGCCCTGATGGCCGCGGTTCCGGCGGGCCGCGCCGCCCTTGCGCCGGCGGATCTCGTCACGATCTTCACCCATGCGGCCGATCGCGCGGCCGAGGTCTCGCCGAACGCCGTAATCGCGATTGTCGACCGCGACGCCCGGGTGCTGCTGGTGCGCCGCGCCAACGGCAGCGCGGCGGTCTCCGCCGGCGAGCGAGCCATCGCGGTCTCGAAGGCTGGCACCGCGGTCTTCCTGAGCAGCAACGGCGAGGCCTTCACCTCCCGTACCGCCGGGTTCATCATCCAGCAGAATTTCCCGCCCGGCGTCCTCAACCGCCCGCCCGGGCCGCTGGTCGGCGTCGGGTTCTCGAGTCTGGCCTACTCGGACATCAACTATTTCCGGGAGCTCGACGGCTCGCGGATCCCCGGGACCCGCCTGGATGGCTCGCCCGGCGGCGTGCCCCTCTACCAGGGCGGCGAGCTGGTCGCCGGCATCGGCGTGACCGGCGATGGCACCGAGCAGGAGGACTATTCCATCACGGGCGCCGACCTCGACGAGGCCGTGGCGCTCGCCGGCCAGAAGGGTTACGAGCCTTCTCCCGAAATCCAGGCCACGAACGTCTATATCGACGGGATCAGCCTGCCCTACGTGGAGACCGAGGCCAAGGCCGCGGCCCGCAGCTCGGGGGTCACGTTGGATCCCTCCACCCTTGCCGCGCCGGCGCCGATCACCTGGCCCACGGCAATCTTCGGCGGGGTGGCCACCCAGGTGCGCAGCCCGATCCAGGGCGACCCGCTGAGCGGCATGATCGACGGCCAGGCGCGGCTCACCGAGAGCGAGGTCCGCTCGATCCTGGCCAAGGCGGCGGCCCGTACCCTCTACACCCGTGGCGGCATCCGCCTGCCGCGCGGGCAGCCGGCGGCGGTGTTCATCACCGTGGTCAACAACCCCGCCCAGGCCGGCGTGGCGCCGACCGTGCTCGGCACGATCCGGACCCCCGACGCGACCATTTTCTCCTGGGACGTGGCGATCCAGAAGGCCCGCACCGCGGTGTTCTTCTCGAGCAAGGCGCGCGCGTTCTCGACCCGCACCGTGGGTTTCCTGGCGCAGTCGATGTACCCGCCGGGCCTCGCGAACGAGCCGCCAGGTCCGTTCAACGGGCTGCAGGAGCGGTTCTCGATCCCGCTTCTCAGCGGCACGGCGGGGGCCAACCCGAACCTGCCGAACGGCATGACAATTTTCCCCGGCGGCATTCCGCTGTACCGCAATGGCGTGATGATCGGCGCGATTGGTGTCTCGGGCGATGGTGTCGACCAGGACGACCTGGTCGCGGCTTCGGGCTCGGAGGGATATCTCCCGCCGGATGCGGCCCGCGCCGACTTCATGAGCTATCTCGGCGCACGGCTGCCCTACGTGAAGTTCCCGCGCGACGCGGAGCTGCGGCCGAACGCCGATCCCGTGACGACATTGCCGGTCGGCTACCAGGCGCTCGACGTTGAGGTTCCGTCGAATTCGCTCACTACGCTCTCGTCGCTCAGCACGTCCGACAATGGCGTGAGCGACTCGCCGAACGCCGGCGGCACCAGCGCGCTCTCGCTGCCGTTTCCGGTGGGCCTTGCCGCCGACGGATCCGGCAATCTGTTCGTGGCGGATGCGGCGACCGACACGATTCGCCGCATCACGCCCGCGGGCGTCATCTCAACCCTCGCGGGCACCGCCGGGCAGTCGGGCTCGGCCGATGGCGCCGGCGGCGCCGCGCTCTTCAACGACCCCAGTGGCGTCTGTTCCACGAGCGACGGGACGCTCGGCGTCTCGGACTCGGGAAATGCCACCATCCGCCGCGTCATGCCGACCGGCGCCGTCGCGACACTCGCCGGTTCGGCCGCGGTCCGCGGCAGCGCCGACGGCAACGGGCCGGCGGCGAGCTTCTCGTCGCCCATCGGCCTGGCGCAGGACCCGCTCGGCTCGTACTACGTCGCCGACGCGATGAATCACACCGTCCGCCGGGTCACCAGCGGCGGCGTGGTCACGACCTACGCTGGCTTCGCCGGATCCGCCGGCAGCGCTGATGGCACGGCGGCAGCCGCCCGGTTCAATCATCCGTCCGGCGTGGCCCTCGACGCCTCCGGCAACGTCTTCGTCACCGACAGCTACAATAACACTATCCGCAAGATCACGACGGCCGGGGTGGTGACCACGCTGGCCGGCCTGCCCGGCGTGGCTGGCTCAACCGACGGGACCGGCAGCCAGGCACTCTTCAACAATCCAACCGGCCTGGCCATCGACGGCGCTGGCAACCTCTACGTCGCGGACACCGGCAATTCCACCATCCGCCGGGTGACGCCGGCCGGCGTGGTCGCAACGGTCGCCGGCCTGCCCGGCATCGCGGGCCTGCGGAACGGCGCAGGGCTCGAGGCGTGGTTCAGCCAGCCCAAGGCCCTCGCGCTCGACCCGGGCGGCAATCTCTACGTGGCGGACACTGGCAACGCCGCGATCCGCAAGATCACGACGACCGGGACGGTATCAACCGTGGCGCTCACGGAGGCCTCGGCGAATTCCGGCTCGGGCGGCACCGTGACCGTGACCGTCGACTCACCGAACGTGAAGGTGAGCGCCTCGGGCGGTGCGATGGAAAGCTGGTTTGCGCTGCTGATGCTCGCACTGCTTGCGTGGCGGCGCCGCCACGCCTGACCGCGGCAGACTGCCGGGATCGAGAGACTCCCCAATCGCTACAGCGCCTGCCCGAAACGGCCGAGGGCATCGGCAAATTTCGCGGGCTCGAAGTCCGGCACGGACTGGGCGAGCTGAAAAAGGCGATCGAGGGCTTCGCCGCCGGCCTTGGGCCGCTCGGTGGCAGGCAGCGAGGCGATGAGCCGGTCGAGGGCCAACACGAGGCGCTCGGCCCGGCGGGCCTGGACCGGCGTCGAAACACTGGTTTCCCGAAAAGCCGCCTGGGTCGCGGCGAGTTGTCGCAACAGTGTTCGCGAGGACTCAGCCGACCAGTTCGAATCGGCCGCCTGCCGGGCGGCCGTGTCCGCCGTCTCAAGGGCGGCTGCATAGGCGGCCGGGGTCTGGTCGGACGAGAGCTGGCGGAACGGGCTGGGGGACGAATCCGTCGCGCACTGTCCGAGGAGCCACACCAGCGCGCTCCAGCGGGCGCCATCGAGGCCGGCGTCGGTCCGGCCGTGGGCGAGGGCAGAGCTCAGCTCCCGCAGGGCAACCGCCTGGCCGACGTACCAGGCCTTCGCCCCGTGCCAGCCTTCGCGCTCGCGCCAGTGGCTGGGCTCGCTGGCCGTCTGGCCGTCGAGTTCGAAGATCAGCTGGGGATGGACGCCGACGCGCACGATCTCGGGGTCAATGTTCTGGTGGCAGGCGACGCACGCGTTGGCGCGACCGTAGAGATTGCGCAGCTCGCGCGTGCCGGCGGCGACGCGGTCGGCGTGGCTCCAGTCCTTGCGCGTGTGGGCCCGGATCCACTCGTCGGTCGCGGGCCCGTGGCAGCTCACGCAGGTCACGCCGTCCTCGACATGCGCGTTCGCGGCCAGGAGCTCGGGCGCGACGTTGGCCAGCGGCGCGTGGCAGGTGGTGCAGCGGTTGCTCTTCGCGGGATCCGGGATCCGCAGGGCCTCTGCCATCCGGGCCGAGCGGGCGCTCGTGAGGGTGGCGAAGGATCGCGAGTGAACATCGCGCTGCGACCAGATCGCGTACTGGCGGCTGGATTCGCTCGCCCCGCCGTGGCAGCCGCTGGTCGAGCAGGTGGCGGGACCGTCGATGCAGGCGGCGCCCGGGACCTCCGCGGCACCCAATCGGCTGCAGACAGTGGTGAGGACCAGCAGCGCCAGCGGCCGAAACAGGGGGGCAGAAAAATGGGTGCTCACCGGAAGAATCTGTTGAACTTATACAGAGCGCTACGCAAATTAATGGACAAGCAGAATCAAATAAGCATCACCCGTCCAATTTGATCTGCGTCCAATCGCGTGTCGGAGCCGCCCCCTGATCCATGACTATCGCCGAAATCTCGTCCGTCTTGATGGAAAATCCTCTTCGGCTTGCCGCCTGGGTGATCGTGATCGGATTGGCCGGCCAGGTCCTGCTGCTGCTGGTCGGCGGGCTCCAGCGGGCCGCCCACGACCGCAGCCGCGCGCGGCTCGAGCAGCAGCGCCTCGCGCATGAGATCCGCGCGGCGCGGCGCCGGGTCCAGACGATCGAGCAGGCGAAGTCGGCGTGGAACGGCATCCGGAAATTCAAGGTAGCGCGCAAGGTCTCCGAGTGCGCCGACACGTACTCGTTCTATCTCCAGCCGCACGACGGCAAGGCGCTCCCGCCCTTCAAGCCCGGCCAGTATCTCACGTTCCAGCTGAGCATCCCGGGCGCCGCCAAGGCGGTGATCCGGTGCTACTCCCTTTCCGACTGCACCCGGCCCGATCATTACCGCGTGACGATCAAGCGCTGCCTGCCGCCTTCCGGGACCAGTCACCCGCCGGGCATCGGCTCGTCGTATTTCTGCGACCAGGTCCGCGAGGGTGACATCCTCGACGTCAAGGCGCCCAACGGCCATTTCTTCCTCGACCTCGAGAAGGAGCGCCCGGTGGTCCTGATCTCCGGCGGCGTCGGCGTCACCCCGATGGTCGCGATGGCCAATGCCCTGTTCGAGGCGAAATCGGACCGCGAGGTGTGGTTCTTCTTTGGCGCGCGCAATCGCACCGAGCACATGCTCAAGCAGGAGGTCGAAGAGCTCTCCGCGAAATACAAGAGCCTGCGGGTCCACGTGTGCTACAGCCGGCCGACCGCCGAGGACGTCAAGGGCCGCGATTTTCACCACGAGGGCCGGGTCACCGTCGAGCTCATGAAGCAGCTCCTGCCGTCGAACAACTACGACTACTTCCTCTGCGGCCCGGGCGCGTTCATGGAGTCGATCACCGACGATCTGCGGGCGTGGGGCGTGCCGGACGAGTGGGTGCACTTCGAGGCGTTCGGCCCGGCCAGCGTGAAGCGCGCCGCGTCGCCGGCCGTCAAGGCGTCGCTCACCCAGGCACCCTTCATGAAGATGGAGGTCACCTTCGCCAAGTCCGGCCAGAAGGTGCCCTGGGACATGTCCTGCGCCTCCCTGCTGGAGCTCGCGGAGGCCAAGGGCGTCCGGATCGACGCGGGCTGCCGCGCCGGCAACTGCGGCTCGTGCCTGGTCGCGATCAAGTCGGGCAACGTCGAGTACCTCGGCGGCCATGGCGCCGACGCGGAGGCCGGCTCGTGCCTCGCGTGCATCTGCAAGCCGAAGGGCAACCTCGTCATCGACGCCTGATGAGCAGTTCCGTGACCGCCTCCGGTCTCCAGCGCCCGCGGCGCTGGGACTCTCCGTTCACCGACGACCTCACCGAGGACGACGTTGCGCGGCTGCTGCGGCTGGCGCCGTTCCGCGACATGAACCCGGAGAGCTTCCCGCGGAGCGCGGCGCTCGCCGACATCCTTCGCAATGACGGCCGGCTGCGCACCTACCAGGACGGCGAGATCATCGTCCGGCAGGGCGACTACGGCACGTCCGCCTTCATGGTCATCTCGGGCTCGGCCCAGGTGGTGCTGTCGCCGGACCTGCCGCCGTCCGTCGTCGGCCGACGCGAGCCCGCGCGGCGCGGCCTCTACAAGGCGCTGGCCCAGCTCTGGGGCAACGCGCGGGAGGACGAGGTCGACCGCGGCGCCGACCGGCGCCGGACCGGCCGGGAGGAACAGCACATTTTCCTGCAGGACATCCCGGTGATCCTCAACCGGCACCGGACCGCGACGATCGAGGCCGGCAGCTTCTTCGGCGAGATCGCGGCGCTTTCCCGCATGCCCCGCACCTCGACGATCTTCGCCCGCGGGCCGCAGACCGAGCTCTTCGAGATCCGGTGGCAGGGGCTCCGCGACCTGATGCGGTACGACCCGCAGCTGCGGAAGTACATCGACGACATCTACCGCGAGCGGGCGCTCTCCACCTACCTCGCGGAGATCCCGTTCATGCAGTACCTCTCGGAGGAGGCGAAGCAGGCGGTGATGGCCGCCACCCAGTTTGAGACCTACGGCGACTACGACTGGTCGGGCGAGTACAAGAAGCTCGCGCAGGCGGGCACCGCCGCCGTGGCCAAGGAGCAGGTCGTCGCGTCCGAGGGCGATTACCCGAACAGTGTCGTCATGATCCGCGCCGGCTTCGCCCGCATCACGCAGCGGGTGGGGGACGGCCACCGCACGCTGAACTACCTGGGCTCGGGACGCATCTACGGCTTCGACGAGATCGCGCACAACTGGCGGCAGCCCGAGCGGCCGGTGCCGCTGCAGTACACGCTGCGCGTGCTCGGCTACACGCACGTGCTCGTGATCCCGGCCGCGGTGATCGAGGAGCATGTCCTGCCGGCCATGCCGAGCCACCGGCTGCCGTCGCTCATCGAGGCCGACAGCCAGGACACCTCCTCGCCCTTCGCGCTGCCGACGGTCCAGCGCCCCGCCGCCGCCGAGCCCGCGGTCAGCGCGGACCTGATGGAGTTCCTCACCGAGAACCGCCTTTTCAACGGCACCGAGACGATGGTGATCGATCTCGACCGGTGCACGCGGTGCGACGACTGCGTGCGGGCCTGCGCCAGCACGCATGACAACAATCCCCGCTTTCTCCGCCACGGGCCGGTCCACGCCAACGTCATGGTGGCCCAGGCCTGCATGCACTGCGCCGACCCGGTCTGCATGGTCGGCTGCCCGACCGGCGCGATCCACCGCGATGCCTTCGAGGGCGAGGTGGTCATCAATCCCGCGACCTGCATCGGTTGCACGACCTGCGCGACGAACTGCCCGTACGAGTCGATCCGGATGACCGAGCAGCGCGCGCCGAACGGCGAGATCCTCGTGGCCGCCGACGCGCGGCCGATCCTCAAGGCGACGAAGTGCGACCTCTGCATCGACCAGTACGGCGGCCCCGCCTGCGTGCGCGCCTGCCCGCATGACGCGCTGGACCGCATGAACCTCAACACGCTCGACGACCTCGTGGGCTGGCTCAAACGATGACGCACCGCCTCGCCCTCCGCCGCCTCGTGCTGGGCGCCGTCACGCTGGCGGCCGCGGCCGCCGCCGTCTGGCAGCACGCCCGCCTGCAGGCGACCCACCCGCTGCTGCCGTACGCGACCGGCTGGCTCCTGTTCGCGCTGATGCTCGGGCTCACCGCCTACAACGCACGCAAGAAGCTGCCGTTCCTCCCGCTGTTCAGCTCACGGCTCTGGCTCCAGCTGCACGTCTATGCCGGGCTGTTCACCGCCGTCGTCTACGGCCTGCACGCCGGGTGCAGGGTGCCCGCCGGATGGTTCGAGGGAATCCTCGCGGCGCTGTTCGCGTTGGTCACCGTCAGCGGCCTGGTCGGCTGGTGGCTGTCGCGCCAGGTCCCGCGCCGCCTGACCACCGTCGGCGGCGAGGTGCTCTACGAGCGGATCCCGATCATCCGGCGCCAGCTCCGGCTGCAGGCCGAGGCGGCCGCGCTCCAGGCCATCCCGGAGCACGGCGCCACGACCCTCGCGGATTTCTACAACCGCGACCTCAGCGCGTACTTCGCCGGGCCGCAGCCGTTCTGGCGCAGCATCTTCAGCACACGGCGGCGGCTGAACCTCCTGCTGGGCAGCCTCGCGGAGACGCGGCGCTACCTGACGGCGTCGGAGAACGCCAACGCCGACCGGCTGGCGGACCTGATCCGGCAGAAGGACGCGCTCGACTTCCAGCGCTCGTCGCAGCTGGCGCTGAAGGCGTGGCTGTTCGTCCACATCCCGCTGACCTACGCGCTGCTCCTCTACAGCGTCGTGCACGTCGTGCTGGTCTACGCCTTCTCGGGAGGTGCCCGATGAGCGACGCCCGCGTGCCCTCCCCTGATTTTGACCGTTCGCGCTACGAGCGGCCGAACAAGGACTGGATCTGCGGCCATGCCGCGGAGGGCTGCCCGTGCCGCATCGGGCCGAGCCCGTCCGGCCAGTGCCGCGCGACCACCGAGTGCTCGCCCCAGCTGGTGTGCAAGCCGGGCGAGACCAAGGGCACCTGGAAATGCACGCGGCCGAAGGAATGGGGCGGACCCTGCCCGCAGGGGCCGAATCCCGACGGCACGTGCTGCCGGGCCATCGAGCGCTGCCGCCCGGTGCGGAGTCTACGGAACCGCCGCGGCCTCGTCGTGCGCGCCACGGTCGCCGCCGCCTTCGCAAGCCTGATCATCGCCCTCACCGGCCCGTCGCGCGAGACGTTCCTCAATCCGGCGCCGCTCTCGGTGCATCACACCGGTCCCGAGTTCGAGAAGATGGCCGCGGCGCTTTCGCCCGCGCCCGGGCGGGGCTGCGTCGCCTGCCACCGCGAAGTCAGCGAGGGTCCGTCGCATTGGGTGCGCTCCGCTTTCGCCGCCGGCCGGGCCTCGCTCCGCCCGGAGCAGCTGGCCCTGGCCACCGCCAAGGATTTCTCCCGGATCGACGCCAACTGCCTGTCCTGCCATGCCGACCAGTCGTTCCACCAGCCGAACCTCGCGCGGGACACGTCCTGCTCGGTCTGCCACCGCGAGCATCTCGGCCGGGCGTCGCTCCTGCCGGTTGCGGTCCAGAACTGCGCCGACTGCCACGGCGACCGCGCCCAGATGGCCGCGGCGGCCCAGCGCGGCCGCACGCAGCCGGCCGCGTGGTTTGCGCGTCCCGCGATCCCGGGCGTCATCGCGGTTGAGCGCGTGCGCCCGCCGGAGGGCTTCACGGAGGTTATCCACTCGTTCGCGACCGACCACCCGGAGTTCCCCCCGCGGCGGCCGGGCGCCCGCGACCGGACCGCGCTCGCGTTCAATCATGCCCGGCACCTGACGGGCGATGACGTTCCCCTGCTGAACGGCAAGAAGCTCGAGTGCGCGTCGTGCCACCAGCCCGACGGCTCGGGCGCCTTCATGCAGCGGATCACGTTCGAGCAGAACTGCCGCCCGTGCCACTCCCTCCAGTTTGACGAGCGCAACCCGGGCCTGCAGCTGCCCCACGGCGACGCGGCCTTCGTCCGCGCCTTCCTGCGCAGCCTGCCCGCCCAGTATGCCGACCACGCCGTCCGCCATCTGGGCATCACGGGCGAGAAGGCGATCGCGGACTACGTCGCCGCCCAGATGCTCGCGCTGCGCGACCGCGCCCGCACCGGCGAGCTGCTCGAGGAGCAGGTTTTCTTCAGCGACCTCCGCCAGGGTCCCGCCGCCCGTCTGGCCGGTCTCGACGGCCCCGGCCGCGCCAAGTTCGCCGGCTGCGCCACCTGCCACGTGGTCACCGCCCAGCCCAATGCCACCCCGGTGATCGCCCCGCCGAACATCCCGGACCGCTGGATGACCCACGCGGAATTCAGCCACGACCGGCATGCCCAGATCGGCTGCACCAAGTGCCATGACGCGAGCCGGAGCCGGCTGACGGCCGACATCCTGCTGCCGGACCGCCAGACCTGCGTCGAGTGTCACAGCCCGAAGGGCGGCGTGAACTTCGCCTGCACCGAGTGCCACCGCTACCACAACGAGCCGCCGCGCGGCTGGACGCCCACGCCGCGGCAATGAGCGGGCGGGGCACAGGGCGGTGGCCGGCCCGGACGGCGCTCGCGACAGCCATCGTGCTGCTGGCCGTCGCGGGGGGCCGCGCACAGGTGCCGCCCGCGCCGGGCGAGCGGGAGACGCCGGCCGACGAGCCGCGGGCCCACCAGCGGCCCGACCGCACGCCCTCCGCCAAGTCGCCGACGGAGGAGAATCCCGACCCGGGCGTCGCCCTGCCGCCGCCCGCCACCACGCCGGCCCCGGCGAAGCTCCGCACCGAGCGCCGCAC
>JAFEGX010000130.1 GCA_018239675.1 Verrucomicrobiota bacterium | reverse complement strand
TTTCCTTGACCATGCCGTTGGCGTCGGCGTCGCTCAGCTCCATGCCATTGTGGTGATCCTTCGCGTGCTGCTTGAGCAGGCTCACGATCTCGGCCTTGTCATGGCTCTTGACAGTAAAGTCGCAGGGCGAAGGACACTTCGCCATGTAGAGCGGCTTGGCCGGCTCGTCCGACTTGGGTGCCTCGGTAGCAAAAGCCACCACGGTGGCTGATCCGACAAAAGCCAGCGCCAGCAGCGCGGCCGTAAGGTTCCTTTTCATCACGGACCTCCTTTGGGTTATTGTTCTGACGGCCTCTCAGCCGCCGGGGTTTGAACGCGCCCAGCATGGCCGGAGCTTTCCGGGAGTCAAAGTTCCTCCCGGGGCTCCCGCAGCAGCGCTTGGGCATCACTGTCTTGCACCAGCCGCAGGGCCGCAGCGGCCGCGCCCACTGTCTGCGATCCGAGGGTAAGACCAACCTCCCCTTCTTCGATGTTGGGCGTTCGGAGACCGATGTTCGGTGTTCGACTGCCCCGTCCGCACGGCAATGAACCATGAACCCCGCACGGATTGGGATTCCCTTCTCCGGCGCCGGCGCTAGGCAGATGTCCGCCCGAGTGAAAATCTGCATTGTCACCGACATGGAAGGGCTCGCCGGCGTAAGCACCTGGGAGCAGTGTTATGCCAAGGATGAAGAATCGCCGGACTACCGGCATGGTCTCGCGCAACTCGCGGCCGACACCAATGCGACGGTCGCAGGCTGCTTCGACGCCGGCGCAACGGAGGTCGTCGTGTGGGACGGCCATGGCCGCAACGGCCAGCGGGCCTTCACTCGCGTCGCGCTCGACCCGCGGGCCACGCTGCGGCGCCTCGTGCCCGGCCAGCCGCTCCTGCTGGAAGGACTCGACTCGGCCGCCGGCGTGGTGATGGTCGGGCAGCACGCGATGGCCGGCACGCTCGGCGGTTTTCTCGACCACACCCAGTGCCCGAAGGAAATCTGTCGCTACCTCATCAACGGCGCCGAGCACGGCGAGATGAGCCAGCTGGCATTGCATGCCGGCGCCTTCGGCGTGCCGCTGCTCCATGTTTCCGGCGACGAGGCGCTCTGCGCCGAAGCGCGCCGCCTCTTCCCTTGGGCCGGCACCACCGCCACCAAGCGCGGCACCGGCTGGGAGACCTGCGAACTCTACCCCGCCGCCCAGGTCCGCGCCTGGATCCGCCGTGACGTGGCCAATGCGATCCGCCGCCGCCGCGAGGCGCAGGTGTGGCAGGTGCCCGCGCCCATCGAGGTCACGGTGGAATATGCGTGGAGTGCCCTCGCCGACCGGATCGCCGCCGTGCCAGGAGTGCGTCGCCCGCACGCGCGCATCGTCTCGTGGACCATCCCGGACGGCCGCTGGATCTACAACTGGCCGAACGCCGACTGGCACCCCCAAACCTAGCCGCGAAGAGCACGAAGCTCACGAAGGCCAAGCCCGATGGCTTTCATGGGCTTCGTGCCCTTTGTGTCCTCCGTGGCTCACTTTCGCCCCGTCACTTTCCCTCGGTAGCTAGGCGGTCGATCAGGACGGCGATGAAGGACGTGAAGCCGTGGTTGCAGCTGACGGTGTCCTGGAAGAGCTCCCAGAGCGTGCCGGTCCTGCGAGCCATCGGGAGATAGCTCTTGATGACCTCGCGGCGGGCCGCGTCGTACTCGCCGTGGTCCAGGAGGAGCTCGAAGCGCATGATCTTTCCGACGAAGACATTCGCGGGATACAGCGGGCCGTAGTCGGCCCGCACGAGCCGGCGCCACAGGGCGGTCTCGCGGCGGACATCGGCCACGCCGGTGAAGAACGCGTAGTACTGGCAGACCTCGCTGGCGTGTCCGGTCACGACAAGCCTGCCGTCCTGGTCCCGCACCGCGTTGTCGGCGAACCGGCCGTCGCGCCACGCCAGCTCGCGCACGCGCGCCGCCACCCGGTGGGCCTTGGCCGCCAACCGGGGATCACGCAGCAGGCGCGCCGCAGCGTGCAGCGTCTGGCTGTAGAGCATGTTCGTCGGGAAATTCACGTCCTGGACGAACTCATTGGCCTTCGACCACTCGACAAAGACCCAGCTCTTGAGCTTTTCGAGCAGCCCGAGTTCGTTCTCGAACTGCCGGAAGTAGCCGAGCAGCCCGCGCACGCGCCGCTCGATGAGCGGCTGCCACGCGGCGGGGAGCCGGCGCACGCGCCGCGCCTCGTCGAGCTGCACAATCAGGAACATCGCCCAGTTCGGGATGAACTGCTTCTCCAGCGCCTCGGCCGGGTAACACATCGGCACCATGCCCGCGGGCAGGTCGCGGAACTTCGGCACAACGAGGTAATTTTCGAGGAAGTCTCGCTCGATGCGGTTGTCCCCGGTCAGGTGCCACTCGGCGCGCGCGGTGTAGAGGCTGTCGCACAGCCAGCCCGCGCGCTCGCGGGCCGGGCAATCCATGAAGATGTCGAGCGCATTCTGCCGGAAGCTCATGAGCGCGGCCCGCCGCACCCGGGCGGCGGAAGGCGCGAGGCCCTCGGGTTCCCCGGCAAGGGGCACCGAGCTCGCGTAACGGCGGAGGCGGAGCTCCGAAACCTCCGCCTCACCTTCCCACACCAGCACCTGCAGGTAACGAAACGTGTACGGCTCGAAGGCCTCGAAGTCGACGTCGGCGCCGGCCGGCAGGTCCAGCCAGAGCGCGTTCACGCAGGCCGACCGGTCATATTTCACCTGGGCGTCCACGAGGATCTCGTCGAACAGCACAATCAGGCGGGTGGCCCGGCGCGCCTTGATCCGCAGCGCCGGGAAGCCGGTGAGATTCACGCCGAAGTCGGCGCGAACCCAGCGCCTGGCTCCCAGCCGCACCGGAGTCCGGCCCAGCTTGAGGATCCCGTCGGACTTGAATCGCGTGCCGGCGAGAACGCGGGAAACCGGCCACTCGATCTGCGCGGGCGGGTAGCCGGCGCAGATCTTGGGGACGTCGAAGATATGCCGCCACTTCTCGGCCTGTGCGAACATCGCCCTGCTGTAGGGCAGCG
The DNA here is from genome assembly GCA_018239675.1 of Verrucomicrobiota bacterium. GTDB lineage: Bacteria > Verrucomicrobiota > Verrucomicrobiia > Opitutales > Opitutaceae > Opi-474. The sequence goes on along the minus strand of JAFEGX010000130.1, from coordinate 26,879 downwards.
TGCCGCCGCGAACCGCTTCGGGGCGCGGAACCTGGACGCCGAGGTCGGGGTAAGCCACGCCGCGGGGGAGCCAGCGGCGGCGGTACGTGACCCGAGCCAGCTTCGCCGGCTTGGCCGGGACGTAACCCGCGGCGCGCCACGGCTGGCCGGAGGCCGGGAAACGGTAGGACTCGATGAACGCGCGCTGGTAGCTGTAGCGCTCGGCCCGCTGCACGCGCTCAATGCGGTGCTCGGCCGCGAATTTCCCACCCAGCGGGGCCGTCCAGGCGACGACGCGGCTGGCGGCGACCACCTCGACACAGCAGAACGGCGGCTCAAACGTGGAGCAGAAGGTCGGGACGCCATAACCCGCGACCTCGATCACGACGGCGAGTGCGCCGGAGGCGCTGGCCCGAACGGGCCACTGATCGACCCGCGCATGGCCGTGTGCGGCGCGCGCCGGACCGCGACCGGCCAACTCGCCGTTGACCCAGATCCGGTAGGCCTGCGCGGCGGCGACGCGCAGGGTGGCGCGACGGCCGGCGGCCACGGTAACGTCAGCATGAAAGCTGACCCACGTGTTCATTCGGCCCGCGAGCGACTTGGGCCAGACCGCGACGGCGCGGGTGAAAAAGCGGGAGGACGGCATGGGGGGAGAAGGGAACGCTCAGCGCTCAACGCTGGACGCTCAACGTTGAAGTTGCGGCGGACAGCGCGGGAGGGGCCGGCCGTCACCTCTCTCGGCATCTCGAGCCAGTTGGCTGAAACGATGCATATGAGGCGTAGCAACTCGGGCGGCAGCATGAGACATGGCGGGCGTGCACCGTTCGCACCCTCCAGTTGCCTACCAACGGCCAACTCCCTGCGACCAATCACCCCACCTCTCTCGACCTGCATCCGGGCTGAAAGCTTGGGGGCTGAGCGCGGAAGGCTTTGCTATCCGCCGAAATTTCATTTTCCCCCGCGAATTCGGCACTTCTTTGCTTGGTCATCGGGCGGCAGTTTGTGTGATACTACCTTCCTATGCCTATTCTCGTTGGAAAGCCTGCACCGATCTTCAATGCCAACGCCGTCGTCAATGGCGAGGTCGTCCATGACTTCTCGCTGACGCGCTACCTCGGCAAAAAGCACGTGGTCTTCTTCTTTTATCCGAAGGACTTCACGTTTGTCTGCCCGAGCGAGCTCCACGCCTTCCAGGCGGCGCTGCCTGAGTTTGAGTCGCGCAACACCGCAGTGGTGGCATGCTCGACCGACACAGAGCAGTCGCATTGGGGCTGGCTGCAGGTGGCGAAGGACAAGGGCGGCATCAAGGGCGTCACCTATCCGCTCGTCGCCGACACCAACAAGACCATCTCGTCCGCCTACGGCGTGCTGGCCGGCGACATCGTCCCGCCGACACATCCCGGCGCACCGTTCACCGCCACGGGCGACCTGATCGCATACCGCGGGCTGTTCCTCATCGACCAGAAGGGCATCGTCCGCCACCAGCTGATCAACGACCTCCCGCTCGGCCGCAGCATCGACGAGGCGATCCGCATGGTCGACTCGCTGCAGTTCTTCGAGAAGCACGGCGAGGTTTGTCCCGCGAACTGGAGTCGCGGCAAAAAAGGCATGAAGGCGACCAACGAGGGCGTCGCCGAGTATCTGGCCTCGAGCTGAGCGGCGGTGCGGCAGCGGTGTTTGGTGTTTGTTTTTCGGGCGAACGTCCAACGCCGGACGCCGAAGGCGATCCTGGCGTCCCGACCGGATTGTCGTCCCAGCCAGCGCAGTCCTGATTCGGCCGGAGCCGAAACAGGGCTGCGCGATCCTTCCGGGATCCATCGGCTTCCCCGAAATCCGTGGTCGAGATCGCTCGGCACGCGTCAGGCTCCGCAATTACCGCAGCGTCCACCAAGCAGAACTTCGTCGTCCGGCGTTGGACGTCCGGCGTTCGACGTTCGCCTGGAATCCGTGACCCTGCACCGGCTCAGGCCTTGGCAGCGCTTTCCGGCAGCACCGCGACGTACTGGTAGGTAGGTTCCTTCTCCTGGCGCTTCAGCACGGAGATGATGTGTTTCCAGCAGTCGACCAGCCCGACCGGCGGCGGCGGCACGTCGTAACGCATGGCGGCATGCAGCGCCTTCAGATTGTAGCAGGGCACCGCGGCGTACATGTGGTGCTCCATGTGGTAATTCATTTCCCAGAAGAGGAAGCTGACCACGGGATGGAGGATCACGGTGCGGCAGCAGAGACGAAAGTCCGGGACCTTGTCCTGCAGGCCGATGTGCTGGGTGTTGTTGCAGAGGAAAAAGAGCCACGCGCCGTAGGCGGGCGTGAACGAGATCAGGATCGGGATGATCCACAGGCCGTGGTAGATCGACACCGCAGTCAGCCCGACGTGGAATGCCAGCACAATGCGCGCCCAGAGGATGGGCACGCGGCGGAGCTTCGGCTGGTCGGGCGGGAAACACACCAGCTCCCACTGGCCCTCAAACCGGCCGATCGCGAGGCGGAGCGTGAAGCGGAACATCCAGAGCCAGCCGCGCGGGTTGATAAAGCCCTGCTCGAGGAAATTCCGCAGCATGAGTTTCACCGGCAGCACGACCTCCTGGTCGTCGGGCGGGTGCAGCGTGTAGCGGTGATGACGCTGGTGGCTCGCGTTGAACATGTCGGGATGGAGCCAGTAAAGCAGCGACAGCACGCGGAGAAAAACCTCGTTAAGCACCTTGGTGCGGAAGACGGTGCCGTGGCCCAGCTCGTGCATGCCGTTCACGATGAACGCCGCCACCATGCCGTGGAGAAACACGAGCAGCGTCGTGAGATACCACGGCTGGTGGCTCCTCCACGACAGGAAAGCGAGGGTCGCGGTCACGGCGTAAACGCCGAGGAATCCGCCGGTCTGGGCGAAGGCCCGCAGGTCGCTGCGCTGGTGCAGGCGCTTGAAGACGTCGGTAGGAATTGGGGTGCGATACCAGTCTATGACCGCAGGGGTGCGCGTTTCAGCCATATCGCGTGGGGTAATAGGCGCCACCGCCGCCAAGGCAAGCCCGCCACCGGTGAATAAACGAGCCTGGTAGGAGCTTTCAGCTGTCAGCGGTCAGCCTTCGACCGAGAGTTAGCCACAAGAGGGCACAGAAGGCGCAAGCGCTTCCGCCTGGTTCTGCGCCTTGAGCGCTTTCCTGCGACCATCCTCGTATGGGTCGGCATCCAGGCTGAGGGCTGACAGTCCCACTCACCCACGATCCCGGGCGCGTTGGCGGGAAAGACGTTCGAGCAGCGCGGGATAGGCGGCGCGGACGGGAGAGGAGGCCAGGAACTCGGCGGCCAGGGCCTTCGCGCCGCGCGCACAGAGCCCGCCATAGACGTGAAGCTCAAACTGGAGGTTCAGCTGGTCGCGGGCCTCCTTCAGGCCCAGCGCGCCGAGCAGGAAGATGAGCGCCTCGGCCGTACAGAATTTTCCGGCGCCGGCCTGGGTCCGGAGCCAGTACCGGCTCTCTCCCGCCATCGGCAGCGACACCTTTCGACCCCACCCTTCCACCGCCCGCATCAGGTCGCCGGCCTGCCGCCAAGTGCCGTCGAGCAACAGGACCTGCACTTCCCCCGGGGTCGCATCGGCCGGCATCGGGTCGCCCAGCGGGTGCAGCACCCAGAGCTTCTTGCCAGGACGCACGATCGCGTCACGACTCGGCTGGCGGTCGTGACCATAGAGGTGGATTTCGGCGTTCCGCACGACGCGCTTCAGCAGGTGCCCGGTGCTGCTCGGGCGGTACTGCTCGAAGTGGTGCATGAGCACGTCGACCTTGACCGCGCAGTCGACCACCCGGACCCCCTCGCACACGCACCAGCGCGGCGGCATCTGGCAGCCCGGACAGCGCGGACTCTCGGGGGTGATCATGCTGCGTCCCATGGCGCCCTCATCGGGCGGGACGAAACCGGCGAGGTCAAGGCGACGTGTGGCAGCGCCGGCGGACCGTGGCGCGTTCGTCAGGGGCCAATCGCCGGACCGAGTACGGACCGAGCCAGGCTCGACGCCGAACCTCGGACATCGGACGCCCTCGTCGCAGGGCTGCGGCCTGCGGCGGTCCACGACTACCTGGGCGCGGTGGCCAGATGCCAGAAACCGCAAAGCGGGCAGAGATACGCGATGCGCTGCCGTTCGACGCCGTGGCACATGGCGGCATCGAGCGCGTCGCCCTGCGAGCGGTAGCGGCGCTTGCGTGTGCAACGGTGGCGGCGTTCGTCGGCCGTCGGCTTTTTCATGACGCCGCTGCTCTCTCCGATCGGCGCGCCGGCGTCAATGGCCGCGCCGTGACCTTCGGCTTGGCTCGGGCGAAGAATCCGCTTCCATCGGCCCATGGCTGCCCCCGTCCCGCCTCCCTCGCCGGCCGACCGCGAAACGGTCCGGACCCTCCGGGCGGCCCTGTGCCTGGTGGCATTGGCGTTCGTGGCCTACTGCAACTCCTTCGGCGGCCCGTTCATCTTCGACGACAAGCCGGCGATCCTGGACAACCCGACCCTGCGTCACCTCTGGCCGCTGAGCGACGTGCTGTCGCCGCCGCCAAATGGGAGCAGCGTGACCGGCCGGCCGCTCGTGAACCTGACCTTTGCGCTCAATTACGCGGCCACCGGCATCCGGCCTTCGAGCTACCACTTCACCAACTTCCTGATCCATGCGCTGGCCGGGCTGGCGCTGTTCGGGCTGGTGCGCCGGACGCTGGAGCGGCCGGTCATTCCCGAGCGGCTCCGGCAGGATGCGTTGTTCGTCGCGTTTTTCGCCGCCCTGCTCTGGCTGCTCCATCCGCTGGCCACCGAGTCGGTGACCAGCGTGGTCCAGCGCACCGAGTCGCAGATGGCGCTGTTTTACCTGTTCACGCTTTACGCCCTTGCCCGGAGCCTCGGCGCCGAGCGGCCGCTGGGCTGGCAGGTGACTACGGTGGTGGCGTGCGCGCTGGGCATGGCGACCAAGGAGGTGATGGTGACGGCGCCCGTGGTGGCTTTCGCCTACGACCGCACTTTTGTCGCCGGCAGCGCCGCGGCGGCCTGGCGGCAGCGGTGGAAATTCTATCTCGCGCTCGCTGCCACGTGGCTGGTGCTGACCTGGCTGCTCCTGACGGTCGGCGGCACCCGCGGTATCGCCGCCGGTTTCGGTCTCGGCGTCACCCCGTGGACCTATGCCCTGACCCAGTGCCGCGCCGTGGTGCTTTACCTGAAGCTCGTGTTCTGGCCCCACCCGCTCGTCCTCGACTACGGCACCGACGTGGTGCGCGACCCGGGGGCGGTTTGGATGCAGGCCGTGCTGCTCACCGGGCTGGTGGCGGCGTCGGTCTGGGCGTGGGTGCGCCGGCCGCCGGTGGGTTTTCTCGCCCTGGCGACCTTCGTGATCCTGGCCCCAAGCTCGAGCGTCGTGCCGCTGGTCAGCCAGACCATCGCCGAGCACCGGATGTACCTTCCGCTGGCGTGCGTCGTGACCCTCGTCGTCACGCTGCTGATGTATCGGTTCGGCAGCTGGGCCATGGCCGGCCTGGCCCTGGCCGGATGCGTGCTGGGCGCCCTGACGATTCTTCGCAACCACGACTACCAGGATGAACTCGGCCTCTGGACACAGACCGTCGAACGCGCGCCGGCAAATCCGCGGGCCCGGATCAACCTCGCCGAGTGCCTGATCCTGCGGCACCGTCCGGCCGACGCGCTGCCGCAAGCCCTCGAGGCGGTGCGGCTCAAGGCCAACTACCCGGAGGCCCAGACCAATGTCGGGATCGCGCTGGCCCAGCTCGGCCGACCGGAGGAGGCGCTGCCCTACAGTCTCGAGGCCGTGCGGCTCCAGCCCGACGGACCGCGCGTGCAGAGCAACCTCGGCACCGTGTTGGTCCAGCTGGGTCGATACGGCGAGGGCATCGAGCACCTCGAGGCGTCCCTGCGCCTCGCACCTGATGCGCCGGACGCGATGCTGGTGCGGAACAACCTGGGGATCGCGTACCTGCGCTCGGGCCAGGCGGCCAAGGCCATCCCGCAGTTCGAGGCGGTGTTGCAGGCCGACCCTTCGCTGGCCAACACCCACTACACCCTGGCCGTGGCCTACGGAATCTGTGAGCGCCTGCCGGAAGCTGAGCGGGAGCTTGAGACCGTGCTCCGCCTCCAGCCGGAACGCACCGAAGCGCGGGATGCGCTCGAGTCGGTCCGGGCTGAACTTGCGGCCAAGGGATCAGCCCGCTAAGCAGGCGAGCTGAGGTCGAAAGTCACCGGTCCAAGGTCGAAGAAGCAACCTGCGACCAAGGCCACTCGACTTGTCACTGTCGGCTCTTGACCGACGGCTACAGCTTGACCGGCTTCGCGGCCTGCGGGCCCACCACGGTGGTCCACGGGCGGATGCGCCACTGCTTCACGATCCCGTTCTTCACGTAGGGATCGGCCGCGACGAATTTCTCCGCGGCAGCGGGGGACTCGCCGACAAACAGGAGGATCGCCTGATCGACCGGATCAGCCAGCGCGCCACCCAGCACCAGTTCACCGCGGTCGGCGGCAGCCTGGGCGAGGCCGAGATGCTCCGCCCGGAGCGGCACGCGGCGCTCGATGTAGTCCGGGGCAAGGTCGTAGATCAGGAGATAATGCATCATGGGGAGAAAGATGTCCGCCGAAGTGACGGCGAAACGCCGCGGTTAGCAAGGCGTTTGGTGCGCAGGATTCGCACAGGAGAAAACGGAGAGAACGGATGTCTGGATACCGCCAATTTGCGCTGGTCCGGGTCAATCTTGGCTCGGCTCCATTAGCGAAGACTAGCGGAGAGTAGCGAATCCCGATTCTCTGTTCCCCCCGTTTTCTCCTGTGAAGGCTTGTTTTTCCCTCTGGAGGAATGGGCTGCGGGCCGCTTGGATCGGGTCACGATGCTGCGCCGCGTGGGTCCAATTCTGTTGATCCTGCTCGCAGGCTGGTGGGTCTACCAGCCGGCGCTGGCGGGCGGCTGGCTCTGGGACGACCAGATCGACCTCGTGCAGAATCCGCTGATGCGGGATCCGGCGGGTTGGTGGAAGATCTGGCTCGCCCCGACCGGCTGGCATTTCTTCCCGCTGAAATCGACGGTCCAGTGGCTGCAGTGGCAGCTCTGGGCGGACCATACGACCGGCTATCACGTCACCAACCTCGTCCTGCATCTGGTCGCGGCGCTGCTCCTTTGGCGGCTGCTGGGGCGGCTCGGCGTGCGTCATGGCTGGGTCGCCGGGCTTGTGTTCGCGGTGCATCCGCTCGCCGTCGAGTCGGTGGCCTGGATTGCGGAATTGAAGAACACCCTCTCGCTGCCGCCGCTGCTGCTGGCCGCATTGGCCTGGATCGACTGCGATGAGCGCGGAAACCGAAGCGACCTGCTGCGCTCGCTGGGGTGGTTCACGGTGGCGATGCTCGCCAAGACCTCGGTGGCGATGTTCCCGATCTGCCTCCTGCTGTACGCACTGTGGAAGCACGGCCGGATCAGTCGCGGCACCTGGCTCGCCTCCCTGCCCTTTTTCGCCATGTCGCTCGCGCTCGGCCTCGTGACCGTGGCGTTCGAGGGCCGGCACGACCAGGTCGTTGCGAGCCTGATGCCCGACCTCTCGTGGGCCTCGCGCCTGGCGGGCGCCGGTGCGGCACTGGCGTTTTACCTCTGGAAAAGCCTGCTGCCGGTCGGGCTCTCGCCGGTGTACGCCGAATGGCCGCTGGCCCATCCGTCGCCGGTCTGGTTCGCCGGCTGGCTGGTGATTGCTGCCATCGCGGGCGCCGCTTGGCTCCGCTGGTCGACCTGGGGCCGTCCGGTGGCGCTAGGGTTCGGCTTTTTCGTCGTCAACCTCCTGCCGGTCGCGGGGCTCGTCCCGATTTCCTACCATCACGTCGCCTGGGTGGCCGATCACTTCGCCTACCTGTCGCTGGCCGCCGTGGCCGGTCTTGCCGCCGCGGGGGCCGATGCGCTGGCCGCCCGCCTCGGCCGGCGGACGGCAGGGGCGGCGGCACTGGCTGTGGCGGCGGCGCTGGCGGTGCCGGCGCGCCAGTACGCCACCGCGTTTCGCGACGAGGAGGCGCTCTGGACCCGCGCGGTGGCGACCCAGCCCGCGGCCTGGCTCGGCCATCACAATCTCGCCTTTGTCTTTGGCCGGACCCAGCGCTACGACGAGGCGATTGCCCATTACCGGATCGCCCTGGGCCTCAAGCCCACGGACGTCGATGCGGCCAACAACCTCGGCAATGCGCTGATGGCGCGCGACCGCGTTCCCGAGGCGATCGCGGCGTACGAACAGGCGATCCGGATCCTGCCGAGCCACGCGGAGGCCCACGCGAATCTCGGCAACGCCCTCGCCCGCGCCGGGCGGCGAACCGAGGGCATCGCCGCCTGCCGGCAGGCCCTCGCGCTCGACCCGCGGTGCTATCCGGCGGAGTTGACGCTGGCGGACCTGCTGGTCCAGGACGGTCGACTGGCCGAGGCGGAGGCGCACTACGCGGCGGCCCTGCGCCTGCGGCCCGACGATGCTCTCGTGCTCAACAACCGCGGCACCGTGCTGCTCCAGCTGGGCCGCGCCGCCGAGGCGAAGGACAGCTACGAGCACGCCCTTCGGCTCACCCCGGGTTACCTCGAGGCGCGCGTCAACCTCGGCTATGCGTTGGTGGATCTCCGCGACCCCGCCGGCGCGGCCGAGGCCTGGACCGAGGCCCTGCGTCTTGCGCCCGACAACGTGGCCGCACTCGGCGGGCTCGGCGATCTTCTGTTCCGGGCCGGCAAGATGACCGAAGCCGAGGCCCGCTATCGTGCGGCCTTGAACCTCCAGCCAAGCGACCCCGAACTGCACCAGTGCCTCGGGGTGACCCTTGCCCGGCAGGGCCGGACCGCCGAGGCGATTCGCGAGTGCAAAGCCGCCCTGCGGCTGAATCCGGACTACGCGGAAGCCCGCGCAACGCTGGAGCGCTTGCGGCGGTAGTCCGGACAGCCTTGAACCCCGCCTGCACTTCCGGTTGAGCAAAGGGGCCGGCCCGACCGTGCGACCCACGCCGGACCCGCGCGTCCACCGCGTTCCGCGCCTGAACGATCACGCTCGACCGGCCCTTTCCCACTGGTCCCCCAACGCGCGTCCCGCTTGGATCGCGGCATGAAAGTCCTGATCATCGGCGGCACGGGATTGATTTCATCAGGGATCGTCAAGGCGCTGCAGGCACGCGGGGCGGACATCACGGTTTACAACCGCGGCCAAACCGACGACCGGCTGGACGCGGTGCGTCACCTTCGTGGCGACCGCAACGACTTCGGCGCCTTTGAACGCGAGATGGCGGCGACGGGTGCGTGGGACGCGGTGATTGACATGATCTGCTTCCGGCCGGATCAGGCCGAGAGCGATCTGCGGGCGTTCGCCGGCCGCTGCGCGCATTTCATCTTCTGCAGCACGGTCTGCACCTATGGAAACACCCAGACGATCGTGCCGACTCTCGAGACGACGCCGCAGCAGCCCCACTCCACGTACGGACGGGACAAGGTCGCGTGCGAGCAGCGGTTCCTGCGGGCGCAGGCCGAGGGACGGATGAACGTGACCATCTTCCGTCCGTCCCACACCTACGGACCAGGCGGGAACGTGATCAACAATCTCGGCTGGGCCCCAACCTTCGTGGACCGGCTGCGTCAGGGCCGTCCGATCCTGGTGAGTGGTGACGGGCACGGGCTGTGGCAGAGCGCCTATTCCGAGGATGTCGGGGTGGGCTTTGCGCATGCCGTGGGCCGGTCAAAATGCTTTGGCGAGGCCTACAACATCGTCGGCGGCGAGGTGGTTACCTGGGACGACTACACCCGCCGCACGGCCGCCGCGATCGGCGCCCCGGAGCCCCGCATCGTGCATGTGCCGACCGATTTCCTGCTGGCGGTCGACCGGCCGCGCTTCTCGGCGCTGGAGGAGATTTTTCGCTACCACGGCGTCTATTCGAACGCGAAGGTGCAGCGCGACGTGCCCGAGTATCGTCCGGCGATGCCCTACGAGGAGGGCGTCCGGCGCACCGTGGCATGGATGGACCGGCACGGGAAAATTGCGCCCGCCGAGAGCGACCCGATGGAGGACCGCCTCGTCGCCGCGTGGGAGCACGGCCTGGCGGCCGCGGCGGGCCGGCTGCGGTGAACCGGGCGACGGCGCGCGACCGCCCTGGCCGCCGCCTTGGCGGCCTCAGGCCCGCTGGGCCATCGGCACGTAGTCGCGCTTGACCGGGCCGCAGTAGATTTGGCGCGGGCGGTAAATACGGCCCTTCGGGTTGGCGGCCACCTCGCGCCAGTTGGCGATCCAGCCCGGCGAACGGCCGATGGCGAACATGACGGTGAACATGTTCACCGGGATGCCGATGGCACGCATGATGATGCCGCTGTAGAAGTCGACGTTCGGGTAGAGCTTCCGGGAGAGGAAGTAGTCGTCCTTGAGCGCGGCCTGCTCCAGGTTCTTCGCGATGGCGAGGAGCGGGTCGTTGATGCCGAGCTTGTCCAGGACATCGTCGCAGGCCTTCGCGATGATCTTGGCGCGCGGGTCGAAGTTCTTGTACACGGCATGGCCGAAGCCCATCAGGCGGTTGCTCTTGCTGCCGGACTTGGCGGCAGCGATGAAGCGCGTGCCGTCGTCGTGCTCATCGTGGATCGACTGGAGCATCTGCACCACCGCGGTGTTGGCGCCGCCGTGAAGCGGGCCCGACAGAGCGCAGATGCCGGCGGAGAGCGACGTGAAGAGATTGGCGGCGCTCGATCCCACCATGCGCACCGTCGACGTGCTGCAGTTCTGCTCATGGTCGGCGTGGAGCAGCAGGAGCGTGTTCAGCGCGCGCGACACCTCCGCGGTCGGCACGTAGTCCTTGTAGAGCTCCGAGAACATCATCTGGAGGAAGTTGTCGCAGAACGGAACGTCCTTCGGCGGGATGTACGGCAGGCCGTTCTGGTACCGGTAGATCATCGCCGCGAGCGTGCGGATCTTCGAGATGGCGATGGCCGCCGCGAGGTCGAAGTTCTTCAGGTCCGCCTCGAAGTTGTTCGTCGCGAGCTGCGGGTAGTAGGCCGCGAGCGCGGCGACGAGCGACGACAGCATGGCCATCGGCGGGGCGTCCTTCGGGAAACCCTGCAGGATGGCCTGCATTTGCGGATCGATCGCCGCGTGCTGGCGCAGGAGGTCGCCGAATTGCTTGCGCTGCGTCGCGTTCGGCAGCTCGCCATAGATCACCAGGTAGGCGGTCTCACCGAAATTGCTGTGTTCGGCCAGCTGTTCGATCGGATAGCCGCGGTGACGGAGGACGCCGTTGTCACCATCCAGGTAGGTGATGGCGCTCTCGCAGGAACCCGTGTTGCCGTAGCCCTGGTCGTACGCGATGTAGCCCGTGTCGGCGCGCAGCTTGCGCGTGTCGATGGCTTTCTCCCCCTCCGTGCCGCGAATCACGGGCAGCGAATAGTCTTTATCGTCGAGTCGGAGCTGCGCGTTCGTGGACATAATGCAGAAAACGAAAGGGAATTAACGCTCCTTGCAAAGCAAAGTTCCCGGGAATTTCAGAGTCAGGCCGATCATTAGCGCACCCCGTACGCCGAGTAAGCAACGCTGCACGGCGCGGGTCAGTCCCGCCCGCGGCGTGGTCGGGCGGCTAGCCCTTCGCCACGGCGGCGAAATTGCCGTAGATCCTGAGGCCCTTCGCCTGACTCTTTTCCGGGTGGAATTGTGTCGCGAAGCACCGGCCGCGGGCGATGGCGGCGCAGAACGAACCGCCGTAATCACACTCTGCCAGGACCAGCGTCCGGTCGGCCGGCTCGCAGTAGAAGCTGTGCACGAAATAGAATGACTCGCCCTCGCCGGCCAATCCAGCCGCCAGGGCCGAGGCGGGCTGGGTGAACCGGACGGTGTTCCAGCCCATGTGCGGGATCTTGAACTCCGGCGGCCGGCGAAAACGCACCACCCGACCCGGGAAGACGCCCAGGCCGGTCACGTTGCCTTCCTCGGAGTGCTCAAACAGCGCCTGCATCCCGAGACAAACACCGAGAAAAGGACGGTCGGCCGCAATCCAGTCACGCACGGTCCGGTCGAGCCCGGCCGCTCGCAGCGCCGCCACGCAGTCCCGCAGCGCGCCGACACCCGGCAGCACCAGGCCCGTCGCGCCGCTGGCCGCAACTTCCTCCGGCGTCCGCACGACGCACGGCGCGGCTCCCACCGCCTCGAGGGCCTTGGTGACGCTCCGGAGGTTGCAGATGCCGTTGTCGATGACCGCGATCATGCTGGGAAAGTCGAGGAGTCGAAGTGACGAGGCGCCGAGAGGCAAGTGTCGGGAGGATGGCCGGCGCAGGCAGCCTGAGTCCTTGCTCCACGGCCCCTCGACCTTCGGCTTCCCGGCTTCTTCAGATCAGCCCCTTGGTGGAAGGCAGCTGGTCGGCCGACCGGGAATCGATCTGGGTCGCCATGTCGAGCGCGCGGGCCAGACCCTTGAAGATCGCCTCGGCGACGTGATGCGGTTCCTCGCCGTAGAGCAGCTGGACGTGGAGGTTGGCACCCAGCGTGTTGCTGAAGGCCCGGCAGAATTCCTTCACGAGGACGATGTTGAAATCGCGGACAAACATCGTCGGCGCCTCAGCCGCGTAGACGAGGTGGGGCCGGCCGCCGACATCAATCACGACGCGGGCCAGCGACTCGTCCATCGGCAGGAGAAAAAAGCCGTAGCGGCGGATGCCGACCTTGTCGCCCAGCGCCTCCTTGAAGGCCTGTCCGAGCACCAAGCCGACGTCCTCGACCGTATGGTGGTAGTCGACGTCGGTGTCACCCTTCGCCTTCACGGTGAGGTCAAACAGCCCGTGTTTCGCAAAGAGCGTCAGCATGTGGTCGAAGAACGGCACGCCAGTGTCGACCTTCGCCACTCCCCGGCCGTCGACCGCCAGCGTCAGCGCAATATCGGTCTCCGCCGTCTTGCGGGCGACGGTCGCAACGCGGGAGGAGTTCTTGGCCATACAAGGGAGAGTTGAAGATTGATGGGTGAAAGTTGAAAGCCAGAAAGTGCCAGGGATTCGGGGACCGCGGGTGCGGGGCACTTGGCTCCGGTCGGCCAACGGCCAGCCATCAACCGCCACTTCCGCCGAGCCACCCGTCGAGCGTCTGCTGGAGCACCTGCATCTCGGCATCCTTGCCGACGGTGATCCGGAGGAACGGCGCGGTCAGCGCGTGGCTGGGAAAATGCCGGACCAGGACCTTGCGCGCGCAGAGGAAGTCGTAGGCGGACTTGGCCACCACGGGTCCGGTCTCGCCCCGGGCGTCGCGCGGCTCCGTGAAAATGAAATTGGCCTGGGACGGGTACGTGAACCAGCCGCGCTGCGCAAAGCGGGCCAGGTGCGCATCGCGGGTGGCTTTCACCTTCGCCACCACACCCGCGTAGTAATCCGTGTCGCCGAGCGCGGCGATGGCCGCGGCCTGCGACAGGCGGTTCACGTTGTAGCTGTCGCGGACGCGATCAAGCAGGCCGATGAGCTCGGGATCGCCCAGCGCGTACCCCACCCGCAGTCCCGCGAGGGCGTAGGCTTTCGAGAGCGTGCGCACGACCACCAGCCGCGGGTGCCGCGCCAGCAGCGGAATCGCGTTCTCGGTCGCGAAGGGCGCATACGCCTCGTCAACCACCAGCACGCCGCCATACGCGGCCAGCACGCGCTCGAGGTCGGCGTTCGAAAAGGCGACGCCGGTCGGAGCGTTGGGCGAGGTCAGGAAGAACGCCCGGGCGGTGGAGGCCGCCATGCGCTCGAGCGGGAGGCGCATGCTGCGGTCAAACTCGATCACGTCCTTCCGTCCGTCCTGGATCTCAACCAGCACGGGATAGAGCGAGTAGCTCGGGAAGGTGTACCCCACCGCGGCCGCGGGTCCGCCGAAGACGCGGACGAGGAGATTGAGAATGTCGTCCGAACCATTGCCGATGCAGACGTTCTCCTCCCGCAGGCCGTGCAGCCAGGCGACCGCGGCCCGGAGCGGCTGGCTCTTGGGATTGGGATAGAGCCGGAGCGAGGCGCCGTCGGACCCGACCTCGCGCAGGATGGCCTCCGCGACCCGCGGGCTGGGCGGGTACGGGAATTCATTTGTGTTGAGCTTCACCCAGCCGGATTCGGCCGGTTGCAGACCCGGGGTGTAGGCGTGCAGCTTCGGGACGTGCGGCAGCGCCAGCGGCGTCAGCGGCGAGGACGGCATGGCGGGTTACTTTTCCGTCCGGATCCGGACCGACCGGCCATGGGCGTCGAGCTGCTCCATGGCGGCGAAGGCCGAGACAATGGGCTCGGCCTTGCGAACCGCGCCGCGGGAATAGCTGACAATGCTCGTCCGCCGCAGGAAATCGGCGACCCGGAGGCCGCTGAAGAAACGGCCGGCCCGGCCGGTCGGAAGCACGTGGCTCGGCCCGGCCGTGAAATCGCCGAGCGCCGTCGGCGTGTAGTTGCCGGCCATGATGGCGCCCGCCGTCGTGATCGACCTCGTGAGCACCTTGGCCGCGGAATCCTTCACCAGCAGCTCGAGGTGCTCCGGCGCGACGTAGTTTGCCACGGCCGCGGCCTGGGCCAGGGTGGCGACCTCGACGGCCAGGAAACCCTCGGCCAGCACGCGCGAGGTCTTCTCCGAGCGGGAGATGAGATGAAGCTGTTTCTCCAGCTCGCCGAGGATGGCGGCGATGATCTTGGCGGACGTCGCGACCAGGTAGATCTTCTCGCGGCCGGAACCGTGCTCGGCCTGGGCCAGCAGGTCCGAGGCGGCGAAGTCGGCGCGGGCCGTGTCGTCGGCGATGATCATCACCTCGCTCGGCCCCGGCAGGGAGTCGACCCCCACCGTGCCGAAGACCTGCCGCTTGGCCTCGCAGACGAACGCGTTGCCCGGTCCAAAGATCTTGTCCACCGCCGGAATGGTGGTGGTGCCGTAGGCCATCGCCCCGATGGCATGCACGCCACCGACGCGGTAGACCTCGTCCACGCCGACCAGCTGCAGCGCCGCGAGCAGGCCGTCCGCGACCTTCCCCGAGGAATTCGACGGGGTGAACACGGCGATTTCCGGGCAGCCCGCGATCTTGGCCAGCGTGGCGGTCATGAGCACCGACGACACCAGCGGGACCTGGCCGCCAGGCACATAGAGTCCCACGCGCCGGATCGGATCAAACTTCTCGCCCACCACGGCGCCGTGCCGGTTCTTGGCCGTCCAGTCGGTCGGCAGGCCGCGGCGGTTGAAGGCGACGATGCTCTCGTGGGCGGCGACCAGCGCGCGCTTTTCGGCCGCGGGCAGGCGGCGGGCGGCGGCGGCCAGCTCGGCCGGCTTCAGGCGGAAATCGCGGGCCTGCAGCTTGGCCCCGTCAAACTTGGCGGCGTAATAGCTGACCGCCTCGTCGCCGCGCTCGTACACGGCGGCCAGGATGGCCGCGACGCCGGCGGACAGTTCACGGGAGGGCGCCGCCCCGCGGCAGAACGCGGCGAGATCATCCTGAAACGTCCGGGAAGTATGGGAAAGGGTCCGCACGGCAGGAAAGTCAACGGGCCGTAAGGGACGGGATGGCGAACAGGCTCGCCGGGAAAGTCTCATTCACCGTGATCTGGTCGAACGCGATGGTCACGGTCTGCGACTGCCCGTTCGGTCCCTGGGTGGTTGTGACCACGCTCTTGGGGAAGCGGACGCCGTTGACGCGGATCTCGCCCTGCTCGCGCACCGAGACGCCGTTGTCGACTTCGGTCATGACCAGGCGGCCGGTGGCGACGTCGAAATAGCGGACGAAAGTGATGTTGGCGCCATGCACGAAGGCGACCTTCTGGCACTCGACGCCGTCGACGGTGACCCGGCCGAGATCGACAACCTTTCCGCCCTCGCGCTCGAGTCCGCGGTAGAACGCCAGGTTCTCCCAGGTGTTGGCGCGGAGCCGGCGAATCTGGTCCTTGCCGACGATCGACAGTCGCCAGGCCTTCGGGTCCTTCGGATCCTGCACGCGTCGCCACGCGTCATAACCGTCGAGCGCTGTGGTTTCCACGCTGCGATCGGAACTGGCGGCGATGCGCTGCTGGTAGGGAGCCTGCACGACAATATCGATGGTCACGAAGGTCATCTTCTTGGCGTCCGTCGGGTCGGGCGTGACGAATGAGCCGACGTAGTGGATTGACTTCACCGCCTCCAGCGCCGCCTCGGTGCCGACGAAGGCGCGCGCCTTGGCAATGATGGGCAGCTCGGCGCGGGCGACGGCGGCGCCGGTCAGGAGGGCACCGAGGAGGGCGAGCCGACGAAGGAAGGAGGTCATGCGGATCGCCAGCATGGACGAGGTTGACGCAAAGTTGAAGGGCGAAAAACGTCCGGCGGCCGCCTTATGACGGTGCCGGAGCCGTTCTGCCCCACCCGGTTACCCAACCCGCGGTCCGGTCATTCCCACTCGATGGTCGCCGGCGGCTTCGAACTGATGTCGAGCACGACCCGGCTGACGCCCCGGACCTCGTTCGTGATCCGGCTGGAGATCTTTTGGAGCAGGTCGTGTGGCAGCCGCGCCCAGTCGGCCGTCATGGCGTCGGTGCTTTCCACGATCCGGAGCGCCACCACATAGTCGTAGGTCCGCTCGTCGCCGAAGACGCCGACGGTCCGGACCGGGAGGAACACGGCGAAAGACTGCCAGACCTTCCAGTAATAGCCCGTGCGCATCATCTCTTCCTGGAGCACGGCGTCGGCGTCGCGGAGAATCTCGAGTTTCTCGGCGGTGATGTCGCCCATCACGCGGACGCCGAGGCCGGGGCCCGGGAAAGGCTGGCGCCAGACCACCTCGCGCGGGAGCCCGAGGGCGGAGCCGACGGCGCGGACCTCGTCCTTGAACAGCTCGCGGAGCGGCTCGATGAGCTTGAGCTTCATCCGCGCCGGCAATCCGCCGACGTTGTGGTGGGTCTTGATGAGCGAGGCGGGATTGTTGCCGATCGAGACGCTCTCGATGACATCCGGGTAGAGCGTGCCCTGGCCGAGGAAGTCGGCGTGACCGATGGACCGCAGGGACTTTTCGAACACCTCGACGAAGGTGCGGCCGATGATCTTGCGCTTCTGCTCCGGCTCGGTGACGCCCTTGAGTCGCCGGAGAAAGAGCCGGGACGCGTCGACGACGCGGAGATCGATGTGGAAATGCCGCCGGTAGAGCTGCTCGACCGCGTGACGCTCGCCCTTGCGGAGGAGGCCGTTGTCGACGAAGACGCACGTGAGCTGGCGCCCGATGGCCTTGTGGAGGAGCGCGGCCGCGACCGACGAGTCGACGCCGCCCGAGAGGCCGAGGATGACGCGCGACTTCCCCACCCGGGCGCGGATGTCCGCGACCGCATGCGCGATGAAATCCTTGGTGGTCCAGTCCTGCCTGGCGCCGCAGACCCCGACCAGGAAGTTCCGGATCATGTCCACGCCGCGCTCGGTGTGGAAGACCTCGGGATGGAACTGGATGCCGTAGAACCGGCGCTTGGCGTCCTCGATGCCGGAGTAAGGGGAATTTTCCGAGACCGCGGTCGCGACGAAACCAGGCGGGAGCCGGGTGAGCTTGTCGCCATGCGAGTTCCAGATGCGGAGCTTGCGCGGGAGCCCGGCGAAGAGCCGGCCCGGGCGCTTGATGGTCAGGTGGCCGTGACCATACTCGCGCGCCTTGCTGAGCGCGACCGTGCCGCCGAGGAAATGGCCCATGAGCTGCACGCCGTAGCAGATGCCGAGGACGGGCACGCCGAGCTCGAAGATCTTCGGGTCCGGGTGCGGCGCCGTGCGGGCATAGACGCTCTGGGGCCCGCCGGAGAGGATGATGCCGATGATGCCGTCGGCGCGCAGCTGCTCCGCGGGGGTTGAGAAGTGGTAGATCTTCGAGTAGACGTGGCACTCCCGGATGCGGCGCGCGATGACCTGCGTGAGCTGGGAACCGAAGTCGAGGACGGCGATGGTCTGGGACATGGGACTGGGTCGAAGAGCGGAGAACGATTAGGCGGACAACAAACCGCCGGGCTGTCAATGGCCCGCCTCCCCCGGGGGTTCAGAACCGGAGGCGCGAGTTCGGGTGGGCGCAGCGCGGGCACGGCGCCAGGTCGGTGCCGGCCGGCGCGGTGTAGAGCGCGTCGCACTTGATGCAGTGAAACGTGGTCTGGCGCCGCTCGAGCTCGAACCGCGCGTGGTCGCGGTGGTCGTAGTAAAGCCACAGCCCGAGAAAGACGCCGGCCACCAGCGTGCAGTACAGGACAACGGCGGCGGAGAGATCGAGCATGGCAAAAGGCATAAACAAAAACGCGCCGAAGGGAAACCTTCGACGCGTGGAGATGGACGGGGTCCCGGGCTCAGCTCTTGGCCTCGCCCTCGGGCTTGGCCGCCTCGGCCGCGGGGGCGGCGGCTTCCTCCTTGGCGGCTTTCTTGGCCTTGGGCGTCTTCTTGCCCTTCGACTTCTTGTAGCCGACGTCTTCGGCCTTCACGAATTCGATGAGCGCGAGCTCGGCGGCGTCGCCGAGGCGCTGCGCGCCGAGCTTGTAGATGCGGGTGTAGCCGCCGCTGCGGTTCACGAACTCCTTGTACTTCTCGTTGAAGAGGAGCGTGAGGGCCGTCTCGTCGCGGACGTCGGAGAGGGCCAGGCGGCGCAGGTGCAGGGCATCCTTCGCGTCCTTCTTCGCCGCGGCCTTCTTGGCCTTGGTGATGACCTTCTCGATGAAGGGACGCAGGGCCTTGGCCTTGGTCAGGGTGGTCTGGATGCGGTCGTGCGTGATCAGCGCGGCGGCGAGGTTGGAGAGCATCGCGCGGCGATGCTCGACGGTGACGCCGAGGGAGGCGCGGTGTTTGTTGTGACGCATTGTGGGATGGTTTGGGTCGGTCCCCGATCGGCGATCCGGTCGCAGCGTTGCGCGGCGCGGACGGCGCGAGGAACGAAATTGGTGGCGAGGGGCCGGGGACGGGCGGGACGGGGCTGAACCGCGTCCCGCCGCGTCCAGGGCGCGACTCAGATTTCCTTCTTGGTGTCGAGGAGTCGCTCGTCGAACTTCATGCCGAGCGAGAGGCCGAGAGCCTCGAGCTTCTCCTTGATCTCGTTGAGCGACTTCTTGCCGAAGTTGCGGTACTTGAGCATCTCCTGCTCGGTCTTCATGGCGAGCTCGCCGACCGTGGTGATGTTCGCGTTGTTGAGGCAGTTGGCGGCGCGGACCGAGAGCTCGATCTCGTTGACCGACATGTTGAGGAGCTTGCGGAGCTTGTTCTGCTCCTCGCTGACCTCGGACTGCTGGCTCTCGAACTCGAAGGACTCCTCGGAGACGCGGTCGAACACGTCGAGATGGTGCTTGAGGATCGAGGCGGACTGCTTGAGGGCGTCGTCCGGCGTGATGCGGCCGTCGGTCCAGATCTCGAGCACGAGCTTGTCGTAGTCGGTGATCTGGCCCACACGGGTGGCTTCGACGGAGTACTTCACGAGCCGGACGGGCGAGAAGAGCGAGTCGATCGAGATGACGCCGATCGCCTGGTCCTCCTTCTTGTTGGCCTCGCCGGGATGATAGCCGCGGCCGGTCTTGATCTCGATCTCGGCGTTGAAGGAACGCTTCGAGTCGAGCGTGCAGATGACCTGCTCGGGGTTGATGATGGTGATGTTGGCGTCGGGCTGGATGTCGGCGGCCGTGACCGGGCCGGCCTTGTGCGCCTTGACGAGGAGCGTGACCGGCTCGCGCTTGGCGGAGACGATCAGGATCTTCTTCAGGTTGAGCACGATGTCGGTGACATCCTCGACGACGTTGTCGATGGACTGGAACTCGTGGTTCACGCCCTCGATCTTGATCGAGGAGATCGCGGCGCCCTCAATGGAGCTGAGGAGCACGCGGCGGAGCGAGTTGCCGATGGTGTGACCGTAGCCGGCCTCAAAGGGCTCGGCGATAAACTTGGCGTAAGTCGGGCTGGAGCCTTCCTCGACCTTGGTGAGCTTGGACGGGAGTTCGAACTTTCCGAGACGTTTGGGCATGGCGATGAACTCTGAGTTGAACGTTGAGGTGAGTGCGGAGGGAGTCGATTAGAACCGCGAGTAGAACTCAACGATGAGCTGCTCGTTGATGTTCTGCTCCATCTCGTCGCGCGTCGGCAGGCGGTTGGCGACGGCCTTGAACGCCTCGGCGTTCAGGGTGAGCCAGCCCGGGACGTTACGGATGCGGTTTTCCTCGAGATTGCGCGTGGCATACTGCCGGGACGCAGGCGAGTTCTTGACCTCGATCTCGTCGCCGGCCTGGACGTTGTAGCTCGCGATGTCGACCTTGCGGCCGTTGACGCGGACGTGCCCGTGGTTGACGAACTGGCGGGCGGCGGCGCGGCTCTTGGCGAGGCCGAGGAGGTAGACCGTCGAGTCGAGGCGGGTCTCGAGGAGCTGCAGGAAGCGCTCGCCGGTGACACCGCGCTCCTTCTTCGCGATCTCGAAGGTGCGGCGGAACTGGCGCTCGAGGAGGCCGTAGATGGAGCGGAGCTTTTGCTTTTCGTTCAGGCCGAGGGCGTATTCGGAAACCTTGCGGCGGAGCTTCGGGCCGTGCTGGCCGGCAGGATAGCTGCGGCGCTCAAAGGCCTTGCCCGAGCCGAGGATGTGCGTGCCGAAACGGCGGCTGATGCGGGTGGTGGGTCCGGTGTAACGAGCCATGGAGGATTACCTTCTTGAATTGCTGGGAACTTGGGCCGGACGCTTAGACGCGGCGGCGTTTGCGGGGACGGCAGCCGTTGTGCGGCACCGGCGTGACATCGACAATCGACGTGATCTCGAGGCCGATCGCCTGCAGCGCGCGGATCGCGGAGTCGCGGCCGAGGCCGGGGCCCGAGATGCGAATGACCACGTCCTTGAGGCCGTGGGACATCGCGTTGCGGGCCGCATCCTGCGCGACGACCTGCGCGGCGTAGGCGGTGGACTTGCGGGAACCGCGGAAGTTGCACTTGCCGGCGCTGGACCAGGCGATCACCTGCCCCTTGTGGTCGGTGATCGAGACGATGGTGTTGTTGAACGACGCCAGGACGTTGACGACGCCGGATGTGACGTTCTTGGAGCCCTTGGCCTTGCGGATCTTGATGGTGCCGAGCTCCTCCTTGAGGAGATCCTCCGCGGTGGGCTGTTTGGCGACGCCACCGATGAGCTCGACGGGCTTCTCGGGGGCAGCCGGGGCGGCGGCCGCGGCCGGAGCCGTGCCTTCCGCCGCGGGAGCGGCGGCCTTGGCGGCCTTGGCCTTCTTTTCAGCGGGAGCGGGCGAGCCCTCCTTCGCCGAGGCTTCGGCGGGCGAGGCGGCCTTCGCGGGTTTCTCTTTCTTGGGAGCGGACTTTTCTTCGGCCATGGCGGTAAAGAGTTGGGCTTAGACTTCCTTGGCTTTCGTGACGCCAACGGTCTTGCGCGGGCCCTTGCGGGTGCGGGCGTTGGTGCTGGTGCGCTGGCCGCGGACCGGTAGGCCGCGGCGGTGGCGGATGCCACGATAGCAGTTGATCGCCTGGAGGCGTTTCAGGTTGGCCGCGATCTCGCGGCGCAAGTCGCCCTCGAGCACCCACTTGCGCTCGGTGATGATGTGCAGGATCTTGTTCAGCTGCTCCTCGGTGAGGTCCTGGGCCCGCATCTCGGGATTCAGGCCGGCTTCTTTGACGAGGAGATCGGCCCGCGTGGGTCCGATGCCGTTGATGTAACGGAGCGAGTACGCGACTTTCGTCTTCGCGGGAATTTCAACACCGAGGAGACGTGGCATGTTGGATGGAGTTAAAGGTTGATCTGAAAGTGAAAGGAAAAGAGGAGGTGAATCTTAGGCGGCACGGGGGCGCGGGATCGTCAGGATCTCGGGACCACGCTCGGTCGTGAGGACCGTGTGCTCGAAGTGGGCGGAGGGCGCACCGTCGGAAGTCGACACCGTCCAGCCATCAGCGAGCGTCTTCGTTTTCGCCCCGCCGAGGTTGACCATTGGCTCGATCGCGAGGGTCATGCCCGGCTTGATCTTGTCGCCGGTGCCCTTGCGGCCGAAGTTTGGGATTTCCGGCGGCTCGTGCATGGCCACCCCCACCCCATGGCCCACCATCTCGCGGACGACACTGAAGCCGTTCGACTCGACGTAGGCCTGGATCGCGGCGGAGATGTCGCCTATGCGGTTGCCGACCACCGCCTGGCGGATTCCGAGTTCGAGCGCCTCGCGCGTCACGCGCAGGAGCTTCTCGACAGCCGGGGAAATCGCGCCGCACGGGACCGTGAAGGCGTTGTCGCCGACATAGCCGTCGTGCCAGACCACGATGTCCAGCGAGACAATGTCGCCGTCGCGGAGGATGCGGCGGAACGACGGGATGCCGTGGACGACCTCGTCATTGACCGAGATGCAGGTGTGCGCCGGATAGCGACGGGAACCGTGCTGGTAACCGTAACAGGCGCTGCGGGCTCCGTAGCTGGCGATCAAGTCGCGGCCAGCCTCTTCCAAGTCCTGGGTCGTGATGCCGGGCCGGACCAGGGGCTTGAGCGCCTCAAGCACCGTCGCGGCGATGGCACACGCCTCGCGCATCTTGGCGATCCCGTCCTTGTTCTTGATCGGAATCGTCATGCGGCGAGCGAGTCGACCTCCACCAGGAGGCCGAGCATTCGATAGTGTTCGACGACGGGACCGAAGGAGCCATTGCCCACCGGGATGACGGCGCTAAGCGCCTCGTCGCGGGCATCGAGCCATTCGTCGAACACTTTGGCTTGGAGCAGCGTAGCCGGGAAGTCCGTCAGGACAAAACCCGCATCAGGTTTGCGCGCGAAGAACCAGCGGCGCAAATGCGCCAACGTGGTGGCTTCATCCAGCCCGGCAGGGCCGGACCGTCGCGAAATCTCCGACCGCATCAATTTGGCGGGAGAGACGTGCTCAAGATTCAAAGAACAGGCCTGGTCCATCAGCTTTTCGCAGCGAAAATCAGGTGAACCGAGGAGAAGGAACTTCGTTTTGGCGGGAGGGCCGAAACGCGAAAAGAGGTCGTTGATGATGGCCATCGCGGCCAGAGTAAAGAACTAAAGGGGTCAGTGCGTCTGCAGATAGTTGATCACCCAGGAAACGATACCAACCAGGAAAATCGAACCCAACGCAAGCCACAGTGCGCCAACGGTTTTCATGTCCGCAGCCTCGCCGATTGCACCCGCAACATTCGAACTGCGGGCCCGAATGCGGCCCTTCTTGAGGAAGCCGTCGTAGTGACGCTGCAGCAGGAAGGTCTCGATCTGGCGCATCGTGTCCAAAATTACGCCCACCGTGATGAGCATGCCTGTGCCGCCAAAGAAAATCGCGATGCGCTGCGGCACGTTGAGTTCGAACAGCAGCACGTCGGGCATGACAGCGATCACCGTGAGGAAGAGCGCGCCCGCCAGCGTTAGCCGGGTCATGATGAAATCGAGGAACTGCGCGGTCGGTTCGCCGGGACGCACGCCCGGGACATATCCGCCGTATTTCTTGAGGTCGTCGGCGATCTGGATCGGCTTGAACATGACCGACACCCAGAAATAGCTGAAGAACAGGATCAGCGACGTGTAGAGCGCGTAGTAGGTCCAGTGGCCGCGCAGCAGGTTGGACGAGATTTCCCGCAGGAACTTGATGTCCCAGGCTGATCCGACCCACGAGAAGATCATCTGCGGGAAGAGCAGGATCGAACTCGCGAAGATGACGGGCATGACGCCCGAGTAGTTGACCTTGAGCGGGAGGAAGGAGCTCTGGCCGCCCATGACCTTGTTGCCGACGATGCGCTTGGCGTACTGGACCGGGATTTTCCGCTGGCCTTGGACGACCAGGATGATGCCCATCGTGACCACAAAGAAGAGCGTGAGCATCACGAGCGCCTGCGGCAGGCCGAGGCTGGCACCGGTGCCGACGGGGCGGAAGAACAGCTGCTTCGTGGCGTAGGCCGCGGCGGGCAGGTCGGCCAGAATGCCGACGGTGATCAGGAGCGACACGCCGTTGCCGATGCCGCGCTGGGTGATCTGCTCACCAAGCCACATGAGCAGCATGGTGCCGGCGGTGATGAAGATCACCGACGGGATCATGAAGCCGAGACCCTTGCTCATGACGATGCTGCCGTAGAGGTTCACATCGTAGCCCGGGAACATGCGCTCCGGGTGCTCGAGCGAGAGAATGAGCATGATGCCCTGGATGATGCACAGCAGCACGGTGGCGTAGCGCGTGTACTGCGTGAGCTTCTGGCGGCCGACGTCGCCCTCCTGCTGGAGGCGGCTGAACGCGGGGACCACGGCGGTCATCAGCTGGAAAATGATGGACGCGCTGATGTACGGCATGATGCCGAGCGAGCCCACGGCACCCTTCAGCAGCGCGCCGCCGGTGAACATGTTGTAGAGACCCACGAGCGCGCCGCCGCCGCTGGCCGTCTGGTCCTCGAAGAACCGCTGAAGCGGGTGCGGGTCGATGCCGGGAAGCGGGAGATGCGCCGCGACACGGGCCACGAACAGCAACGCGAGGGTGTAGAAGATCCGGGAGCGGAGCTCGGGAATCTTCAGCGAATTCGTGAAGGCGGAAAACACGGTGAATTTACGGTTTTGGACCCGCGACGATCGGCCTGCCGGAGACGGTGGTGAAGTGGGCGCTGGAGCTCACCACGATCGCACGCCGAAATCGCGAATCCTGGATTGCTTACCCGACGATGGCCTGGCCGCCGGCCTTCTCGATCTTGGCCTTGGCCGACTCCGAGAACTTGGCGGCGGTGACCTTCAGCGCGCGGCCGATTTCGCCGTCGCCGAGGATTTTCACGGCCTGTTCGCCGTTACGGATGAGTCCGGCGGCGATGAGGGTCGCGACATTCACTTCGCTGACGCCGGCATCCAGCCCGGAGAGGTCACCCACGTTGAGGACGGCGATCTCGGTGCGGTGATTGTAGTTGTTGAAGCCGCGGTGCGGAAGCCGGCGGTAAAGGGGCATCTGGCCGCCTTCGAAGCCCGGGCGGATGCTGCCGCCGGACCGGGCGGTCTGGCCTTTGCCGCCACGGCCGCTGGTCTTGCCCCGGCCGCCGCCTTCGCCGCAGCCGACGCGCTTCTTGCGGTGCACGGCACCGGCAACGTTCTTGAGTTCGTGAAGTTTCATGATGGTTCCTGGGAGGGGGCGCCCCGCGCGGCGGGGCCGCGTGGGACTCGGATTCGGGTGAAGGGAAGACTCAGGCCTTGCGCAGGCTGGCGATGTCGTCGGCCATGCGAAGCTGGCGGAGACCATTGAGGGTGGCGTGCACGACCGCGATGTGGTTCGAGGAACCCATCGATTTTGTGAGCACGTTCTTGACGCCAGCCGCCTCGAGGACGGCTCGGACCGCGCCACCGGCGATGAGGCCGGTGCCGGTCGTGGCGGGCTTGAGGAGGACCTTGCCGCCGTCGTACTCGCCGAACACGTCGTGCGGGATCGTGTCGCCTTTGAGCTTCACGCTGACGAGATGTTTGTGGGCGTTGGCGGTGCCCTTCTTGATGGCATCGGGAACCTCGTTGGCCTTGCCGTAGCCGATGCCGACGCGGCCCTTGCCGTCGCCGACCACCGCGAGCGCGGCGAAGCTGAAGCGGCGGCCGCCCTTCACGACCTTGGCGCAGCGGTTGATGAACACGACCTTCTCGATCATGGTCGGGCCGTCGCCCATGGAGTCCTTGTTGTCGCGGGAGCCGCGCGAGCGATCATCGCGGCGGGGGCCGCCGCCGGAGTCGCGACGCGGGCCACGGGTGCCGCGAGGCTCGCGGGACTCACGGGCGGGCGCGGCCGGGCTGGCCGAGGGGGCGGGCGTGGCGGAAGCGGAGGTAGATTCGGTGCTCATAGGCAGGGATTAGAACTTGAGCCCACCTTCGCGCGCGGCGTCGGCGAACACTTTGACTTTACCGTGGTAGCGGGCGCCGCTGCGGTCGAAGACGACCGAGGCGATGCCGGCGGCCTTCGCCTTGGCGGCGAAGGCGGTGCCGAGGACCTTGGCCCCGGCGAGATTGGCCTTCAGCTTCTGCTTGCGCAGCTCGGCATCGAGCGTGCCGAGGAACACGAGCGTGGCGCCCTTGTCGTCGTCGATCGCCTGGGCATAGGCATGCTTGGCGGTGAAGCGCACGCAGAGACGCGGGCGGACGCCGGTGCCGGCAACCTTCTTGCGGATTCTCCAGCGGCGGTTCTGGAGGAGTGTGGCTTTGCGAATGGTATTCATGGGTGGACCCCGAAGAGTGGTGATTGGCGTTAGGCGACGGTCTTGCCTTCCTTGCGGCGAACACGCTCGCCGACGATGCGGACACCCTTGCCCTTGTAGGGCTCCGGCGGGTAGTAGCCGCGGATCTCCGAGGTGACGGCGCCGACGAGCTGCTTGTCGGCCCCCTCGACCTTGAGCTTGGTCTGGTCGGTGACGGTCACCTTGATGCCCTCGGGGATGTCCATCAGAATCGGGTGAGAGTAGCCGAGCGAGAGGTCGAGCTGCTTGCCCTTGAGGTTGGCCTTGAAGCCAACGCCCTGGATTTCGAGCTCCTTGGTGTAACCCTCGGTGACGCCCTTCACCATGCCGGCGACGATCGAACGCGCGGTGCCATACATGGCGTTGGCGAAGCGCGTCTGCTCGGTCGGCGCAAAGGTGACCTTCTTGTCGGTGACGGTCACCTTGACGGCGGGATTGAAGGTTTTCTGGACCTTGCCCTTGGGACCCTCGACGAGGACGGTGCCCTGGTTGACGGTGACCTTGACCTTGTCGGGAATGGAAACGGGTTGTTTGCCGATGCGGCTCATGGTGGCAGCGGGTTACCAGACGTTGCAGAGCAGTTCACCGCCGGCCTTCAGGCGACGGCAGTCCTGGTCCTTCAGGAGACCCTTGGACGTGGAAAGGATGCTGATTCCGAGGCCGTTCAGCACGCGCGGGATCTCGGTGTACGAGTAGTACAGGCGGCGGCCGGGCGTGGACACGCGGACGAGGCCGGTGATCGCGGGCGAGCCGGCGACGTACTTCATGGTCACGACGAGGGTCTTGTGGCCCTGGGCGTCGGTG
>JAFEGX010000012.1 GCA_018239675.1 Verrucomicrobiota bacterium | reverse complement strand
GTGCAGGCCCACGCTCGGCTCGTCGAGCACGAACAGGGTGTCGACGAGCGAGGTGCCGAGGCAGCTGGTGAGGTTGACCCGCTGCACCTCGCCGCCGGAGAGGGTCTTCGACTGCCGGTCGAGCGTCAGGTAGCCGAGCCCGACCTGCTCGAGATAGCGGAGCCGGGTGACGATTGAGTCATAGGCGATCTCCGACTGGTGGTCGCCGGCCTTGGGCCGAGCGTCCGCGAGGGCGGCCAGCAGGTCGGACACCGGCAGCTGGTACAGTTCGGGCAGGGTGCGGCCGCGCCACTTCCAGCAGAGCGACTCGGGTTGGAGGCGGCGGCCGCCGCAGGCGGGGCAGGGGTTGTAGGCGCGGTAGCGGGCGAGGAAGACCCGCACGTGCATCTTGTAGGTGTTCTTCTCGAGCCAGCGGAAGAAGCCCTTCACGCCATACCAGTATTTCGGCCAGGTCTTGCCGTTTTCCTCGCCGTAGCCCGGCTCGCCGTCGATCACGTACCGCTGCTGCTCCGCGGTGAGTTCGGCGAACGGGATATGGGTCGGAATCTTCCGCTTTCGGGCGAAGACCATGAGGTCCTTCTTGGACTCGCCGTAGATCTCGCTCTCCCAGCACTTGATGGCTCCGGCGTCGATGGACAGCGACTGGTCGGGCACCGCCAGCCGGTAGTCGATCTCGATCACGCGGCCGAACCCGCGGCATTGCGGACAGGCGCCGAGCGGGGAGTTGAACGAGAACAGCGCGGGACTCGCCGCGCGAAACGTGCGGCCGGTCTTGGGCGAATGCAGGCCGCGGGAGAAGTGTCCCCGCTCGATGTAGGCTCCGTCGGGCTCCGCCGCGAACACCCGCACCTCGCCCTGGCCGAAATGGAGCGCGGTTTCCGTCGCCTCGACGAACCGCGCCCGCTGGTCGGGCTGAAGCGTGACCCGGTCCTGCGCGACGAACAGGTGGGCCGCCTTGGCCAGTGGCCGGGGATCGGCGAGGAGGTCATCTACCCGCAGCGCGGCCAGCGTATCGCGCGGGCCGGACACCATCACGCGCACGTAGGACTGGCCCTTGAGATTGGCGAGAATCTCGGGCCACGCGAGACTGGCGGGCTTGGCGACCTTGAAGGCGATGACGATCGACTGACCGCCGAGGGCGGCGCTGACCTTGGTCCAGATGGTGGCGGGGGAGTCGTCCTCGACCTTTTCCCCGGTTTCGGGATCGAAGCACTCGGCCACGTGGCTGAACCAGACCTTCGCAAAGTCGGTCAGCTCGGTCATCGTCCCGACCGTCGAGCGCGAGGTCTTGACGGTGTTGGTCTGCTCGATGGCGATGGACGGCCGGATGTTTTCGATCGCGTCGACCCGCGGCTTGTCGAGCAGGTCAAGAAACTGGCGCGTGTAGGCGCTGAAAGTCTCAACGTACCGCCGCTGGCCCTCGGCGTGCAGTGTCTCGAACACGAGCGAGGACTTGCCCGCGCCGCTGAGTCCGGTGACGACGATGTACCGGCCGAGCGGGAGATCGAGATCGAAGCCCTGCAGGTTGTTTTGCCGGACGCCGCGGAGGCGGATGGTTTCGACGGTGCGGGAGGAAGCCACGGAGGGCCCAACTGATGGGCGGAGGCGGCGGAAATTCAACTGTGCAGCGGCGAAAAGTGCGAAAGGTGAACGATGGCCGGACACCGGACGCTCAACATCGAACGGCGAAGGCCGCCCGGGGCCTAAGCGCAACCAACGCCGGAGCCCTTGCCGGGGGCCTTCGGCGTTGGACGTACGGCGTTTGATCTCAGAAGTTCAGCCCTAGGCGCCGCCCGAGGTGGACGCCTCTCATCGCGCCAGGGTCAGCGTGGCGCCTGCCGTGTTGATGGCGCGCGCGACATTGGTGGCGGGCCGGGCGTCGGTGACGATCGTCATCCGCCGGTCGAACGGGGTGGTCAGGCTCAGCGCCTTCCGGCCGAACTTCGAGTTGTCGAGGGCGAACATGGTGCGTTCCGCGGCCGCGATCATTCGGCGCTGGATGGCGACCAGCTGGGCGTTGTAGTTCCAGATGCCGTTCTCCGTGATGCCGGCACCACCAAGCACCGCGAGGTCAGCGTGGATCTCCGTGAAGGATTCCTCGCACTTTGGGCCGAGCAGCACGCCCAGACGGCTGTAGGTGGTGCCGCCGGTGACCACGGTCTCGACCGAGCCGACCTCGCTGAAGAGGCTGGCGATCGGCAGCGAGTTGGTGATGACCTGCAGGCGTTTTTCCGCCAGCAGCCGGGCGACCGCGTAGGTCGTGCTGCCGCCGTCGAGGATGACCGTCATGCCGGGCTGCACCTGCTCGGCGATGAAGCTGGCGATGGCGAACTTCTCCGCCGGGTGCCGCTTCTTGCGCGCGAGAAAGTCGTATTCCTGCGCCACGGCGTCGTGCTCCACGTACGAGGCGCCGCCATGGTGCCGGCGCACCAGGCCGCGGGCCTCGAGCTGGTCCAGGGCCCGCCGGACGGTCGAGAGGGAACCGCCGAACTTCGCGGCCAAGGTGCGGAGGTCGGCGTAGCTGTGCTCGCGGATGTAGCGGGCGATCGACTCCGTGCGTTGCTTGCTGGTCATGGCAGGGTGCGAGTCTGCGCGAGCCGCCGGAAAAGGTCGAGATACGCCTCAATCTGCCGGGCCTGGTCGAAGCTCCCGCGGGCGTAGGCGCGCGCGGGACCGGCGCAGGCCGCCCGCCGTGCGGGATCCGCCAGCAGGGGCTGCAGGTGGGCGCGGAAGGCCACGCGGTCGCCGAATGGCACGACCCAGCCGGTGGCGTCCGGGACAAAGCACTCGGCGATGCCCTGGGCCTCGTACACGACGGCGGGAAGCCCGTGGGCCTGGGCCTCGATCAGGAAATTGGAGAGCGACTCGCTGCGGGAGGCGTGCACCGCGATGTCCGCCGCCCGGTAAAGCGGGGTGGGGTCCCGGTGGAAACCGAGGAAACGGACCCGGTCGCCCAGGCCCCGTGCGGCGGCCAGCTGCTCGCACTCCTTCAGTGCCGGACCTTCGCCCGCCAGCCAAAGCTGCCACCGCCCCTGCGCCGGCAGGCCGGCCGCGATCTCCACGAGCTCGCGCTGGTTCTTTTCGGGCCGGAACATCGCGACGCATAGCAGCACGACGGTGTCGGGCGTCGCCCCGTGGGCGGTCCGCAGCGCATCGTCGCGCGCGGGTGCGGAGTCCGCCGGGAAGACGAGTGAATTATGGATGACCGAGACGCGACCGGCCTCGACGCCGTGTCCGGCCACCAGGCGGTCGCGGGCATCGAAACTGTTCGCGATGATGTGGCGTACCTGCCGCAGCGAATGTCGGAAGAGCCGGGGCAGAGGCTTGCCGGTGCGCATGGTTGCCACCACCGCCGACTCGGGCCGCGCCTGCTGCAGCCCGCCGGCGTAGCAGTTCGCCATGCGACCCATGCAGAGGATCACGTCCGGTGCGGCCTGTCGCGCCGCGCGGTGAAGGCCCGGGGCGAACCAGTCGAGGCCGGTGTCAAACGGCTGGAGCACGGCCCGCCGCACCCGCGGGTCGACGGTGCCGGCGAGAGCGCCGCCGGGTCGGAGGGTAAGCAATGTCGACTCGTGGCCGGCAGCCGCGACGGCGTTCGCGAGGAGCACCGATTGCCGCTCGGTGCCGCCGCTGCGCAGGTGGTCCTGGATCACTAGGATTTTCATTGCCGGCGGATGGGGTGCGCGGAAGATCGCCCGTCACTCGGGAGAACCGGTTCTCATGATTTCATTGCTCATCCGCTGGCTTGTGCTGGCCCTCGGCGTCACGCTCGCCACCAAGATCGTCCCGGGCATCTCCTGCGCGGACGGCACGACGCTGCTCGTGGTGGTGGTGCTGCTGAGCTTCTTCAACGCCATCCTGAAGCCGATCATCATGCTGTTCACGCTGCCGTTCATCGTCCTGACGATGGGGTTGGGGATCGTGCTGATCAATGCCTTGTTGTTCTATTGGGCGGGCAGCATCGTCAACGGCTTCCACGTTGCCGGACTGTGGGCGGCGGTCTGGGGCGGGGTGACGGTGAGCGTGACGAATTTCCTCGCGAACCTCGTCATCCGGCCGAGTCCCCCGCGCCCGCCGGGTCCGCCCAAGCGACCCGAACGGGACGACGTGATCGATATCTAGGCCCGCAGAGTTGGATCGCAGGTCTCGGGTTGAAGGGCGAACGTCACATGCGACGCCGATGCGGCGGACGCGGCGTGTCACCTGTGAGCTTTGACATTCGGCCTCCAGCCGGCTCCCGCGGGATGGCCGGAACCCCGCGCCGCGATTCCGTTTGACCGTGGCGGCGGGCATGGCGACGGTGAGGCCCAAAGCACATCAACACCATGGCTGAATCCCTCGAATATGATCTGGTCGTCATTGGCGGCGGTCCCGCGGGTTATGCGGGCGCGATCCGCGCCGGACAGCTTGGCAAGCGGGTCGCGTGCGTTGAAGCCGAGCGCGCCGGCGGCACCTGCCTGAACTGGGGCTGCATCCCGACCAAGGCGCTGCTGAAAAGCGCGGAGCTCTACCAGAAGATCAAGAAGGCCGAGACCTTTGGCATCACCGCCAAGGACGTTTCGTTCGACTTCGCGAAGGTCATGGAGCGCTCCCGCGGCGTCGCGGCGCAGATGGCCAAGGGCATCGAGTTCCTCTTCAAGAAGAACAAGGTGGATTACTTCGTCGGCCGCGGGCAGGTGACGGTCCCGGGCATGGTCGAGATCACCGACGGCGAGCATAAGGGGAAGTTTCTCCGGGCGAAAAACGTGCTCATCGCGACCGGCTGCAAGATGCGCCGCCTGCCGGATCTGCCGGTGGATGGGGCGCGCGTGATGACCTCCCGCGAGGCGCTCGCGAACAAGACCCTGCCAAAATCCATCGTGATCGTCGGCGCGGGCGCCATCGGCGTTGAGTTCGCGTATTTCTACAATGCGTTTGGCACCAAGGTGACCCTGGTGGAGATGCTGCCGCAGATCCTCCCGGTCGAGGACGAGGAGGTGGCCCGCACGCTGCACCGTTCGTTCGAGAAGCAGGGCATCGCGATCCACGTCGGCACGAAGTGCGAGAATTTCCGCGTCGGTCCAGGCGGCGTGAAGCTCACCCTCGTCAAGGATGGCAAGTCCGAGGAAATCGAGGCGGAAACGGTGCTCTCGGCCATCGGCGTCGTGGCGAACCTCGAGGGAGTGCTGTCGTCGAAGGTCCAGCTGGAGCTCGACCGGAACTACGTGAAGGTCGGCGAAGACTACCAGTCGAGCGTCAAGGGCATCTACGCCGCTGGCGACATCATCGGGCCGCCGTGGCTGGCCCACGTGGCAACCTACGAGGCGATCAACGCGGTGCAGGGCATGTTCGGCCATTCGAAACCGAAGCGCGTGAAACACTTTCCGGGTTGCACGTACTGCCAGCCGCAGGTCGCGAGCACCGGGCTTACGGAGAAGGCCGCGAAGGAGAAGGGCCTGAGTTACAAGGTGGGCAAGTTCCCGTTCACCGCGTCAGGCAAGGCGGTCGCCTCAGCGGAGGCCGAGGGCTTCGTGAAGGTCATCAGCGATGCCAAGACCGGCGAGATCTTTGGCGCTCATATCATCGGCGCCGAGGCGACCGAACTGATCGCGGAGTATGGCTTGGCGGTCGAGCTCGAGGCGACGATCGACGAGATTCACCACACGATCCACGCCCATCCGACGCTCAGTGAGGCGTTGATGGAAGCGGCGGCCGCGTCGGTGGGTCAGGCGATCCACATCTAGAGCGTTTTCGACTCAGATAGCGCTTCGGGCGACACCGAGATTACGGGGGTACGCACCGAGGTCAAAGTGCATGCGCCGTCAGGTGGGTCGGAGAATGATTCTACCGGGCTCGCTCCGTGCCCTTCGCATCGACTCTGTGCTCTCCGTGAGATCGGCCTAAACCTAAATCGTTCGAGGCCTGGCGCCCAATTCGGCCGGGCCAAATCTGGGACGTGCAAGTCGCGAGGCGCACTAGACCGCGATTCGTTCAGCTTCATGCGCTTCGACATCCCGAAGACCGTTGGCTCGGCCGCAGCGGCCTCGCCTCGATCGAGGCAGGATTCACTCCCCTTGAGCGCGAACCCAAGATCGATGGGTAAACGGCCAGAGTGTAAAGTGGGGCCAATAAACGTCGGTAAGCCTTACGGATTAATGAGCTGGGCATGTAGGGTAATTGCGTAGCCCAATTTTCTATGTGTTGTATCCCATTGATAGACAGAAGCCGGGATTCGGCTCGTTGGGTGTGGGCCCATTGAATGCTTTATATAGGCGTCAATTCCTCTCCCTTTCATGAAAACCACCCAAAAACTCCTCGCGCTGGCCGCGATTCTGGTCGGATTCGTTTCGAGCGCTAATGCTGACACGCTGGTGCTGTCGCAGGACCTGACTCACTACTCGGTCGGCAATGGCGGTGCGTTCATCATCAGCTCGTTCACGGGCCCGCTTACGCTGGCCAACTATAACGCGAAGGCGAAAGGCGATGGCGGCTTCCTGACCTTCTGCTTGGAGGAAAACGAGTACTTCAATCCCGGTTACACCTACAACTACTCGCTCAGCTTTGGCGCCAAGAACGGTGGCGTGAGCGGTCAGACGGCCTATCACTATGACGGCGTTTCGAACGCGACCGCTTGGCTGTACTCCCAGTTCGCGACGGGTGCGCTGACGGCCGGCGGCTTCTCGTATACTCACGCCAATCTCGGCGACCTCCAGCAGGCGGTCTGGTACCTCGAGGGCGAGGGTGGCACGAACAACTACCTGGTGACGGCGGCCAAGGCGCATGAAGGTGTGAACTGGAACTCCGACAACAACGGCAAGTACGGTGTGATGGCGGTCAATATCAACTACCTCAATGGCGCGAATTCGCAGGACCAGCTGTATTTCCGCGGCGTTCCGGACGGTGGTGCGACGCTGGCTCTCCTTGGCCTTTCGCTCCTCACGTTCGTGGGCCTCCGCCGCAAGTTCGGCCGTAACTGATTCTGCCCAAGTTCGATTTTCCAAGGACCTCGGCTGAAAGCCGAGGTCCTTTTTTGTCGG
>JAFEGX010000129.1 GCA_018239675.1 Verrucomicrobiota bacterium | reverse complement strand
GATTTAAATTCAAGGACGCATTCGGGTATCTTGGCGCCGTGATCACCCCGGCACCGCTCATCATTGGCTGCGGCCAATTGCGGCCCGACCGCGTCGGCGGGCGGAGCAATCGCCAGGGGCACCGCCCTCTGTGCGCGCAGGTGTGTGCGCGGGTAGGCCGCCGCGCGGCCGTCGTCGCCGGGTGGTGGCGACGGTCCGCGCGGCGGCAATTGCTTTCCCTTTCGCCCTCCCCGGGCTGAATCCCCACCATCCAAATCCCGAACCAACCCCCACCAATGAACATCGTCAGTCCCCCTGGCCTCATCCGTCCGCTCCGGCCCGCGCGCCGGGCGCTGGTGCTGGCCCTCCTCGCGACGACAGCCGTCATGGCCCAAGTCGCCCCGACGCCCTCCAACGTCGACATCGCCGAGAACACCGCCACGAAGAAGGAAAAAGAGACCGAAGCCGTGCAACTGCCGGCCTTCGAGGTGAAGAGCTCCAAAGACCAAGGCTACTTCGCCAAGCAGTCCGTGTCCGGCATGAAGACCAGCCAGGACCTCGCGGACATGTCCGCCAATGTCCGCGTCATCCCACGGGACCTCATCGACGACATCGGTGTGCCGGAGTCGGCCAGTGACACCCTGAAGTTTGTCGCGAGCGGCGTGAATCCCTACGTCCGCGGCGAGCAGATGCAGATCCGCGGCCAGCGCGTCGGTTTCACGATGGTGGACGACATCCCGGACCTCAGCTTCTTCGCCGACAACGCCGGCATTGACACCTACGAGGTCCTGAAGGGCCCGCAGGCGCTTCTGTACGGCTCGAATCCGAGCCTCTTCGGCCTGGTCATCAAGACCACCAAGAAGCCCCTCCCGGAGTTTCAGGGCAGCCTGGGCGCCTCGATCGGCGACTACGGCTGGAAGCGCGTCGACTTCGACATCACCGGACCCCTCGCGAAGGGCTTCTCCTACCGCATCGTCTCGGCCTACCAGAAGTCCGACGGCTTCAACGAGTCCTACCGCGACAACCGCCGCATCGTGAACTCGACGGTGCAATGGACCAACGGCAAGGCGACCGTGCGCGCCTCGTACGACTGGCACCAGTTTGACCTCGGCACCTTTGACGCGGTCAACGTCATCGACAACCGCGGACCGATCCTGAAGCCGTACCGCTCGCCCAAGGGCCGGTTCTTCCGCTATGCACCCTCGTGGGGCACCTACGGCCTCTACTTCAACGACCTCCGGCTGAACGCGACGTACCAGTGGAATGAAAACTGGCAGTCGCGCGTCTACTACCAGACCGAGCGCGGCGACCGCCCGTCCATCGACTATCTCTACGTCGGCACCCGCGATTTCGCCCACGATACCCTGACGCTCGACTATTTCGACTACGACGAGAACTTCGAGTCGAAGGTCTACGGCACGGACAACATCGGCAAGTACACGATCGGCAAGGTCAACCTGCAGACGAACTTCGGCTACCTCTATGACACCCGCAAGGGCGTCGGCGAGACATTCACCTACACGCCGGCGTTCATCACGACGAGCTTCTCCAATCCGATCGACTTCAGCAAGATCGCGGTTCCGTCGTCGCCGAAGAACAAGCCCTCGCCCAACCGGGAAGACGGCACGACCCAGACCTACTACTTCCTCGAGACGCTCTCGATGTTCGACGACCGCCTGATCGTGAACGGCGGCATCTCACGCATCAAGGCCACGAACCCGCAGGCGCCGTCGAACGACACCCAAGACAGCGCCAAGCGCGCCGGCATCGTGGTCAAGCCGATCAAGAACGTGTCCCTCTACTACGGCTACGCGACGATGTTCCAGGCGACTTCGGCCACGACCATCGACATCAATGGCAACCGCCTGCCAAACCGACTCGGCGAGGGCAACGAGGTCGGTGTGAAGACCGATCTCTTTGGCGGACTTGTGAACGCCACGGTCGACTACTATTGGCTCACGCTGAGCAACATTCCCGTCCCGTCGGGCCTGCGCAACGCGAATGGCGTCGGCTATTACCTCCTCTCGCCCGAGCGCAAGTACACGGGCTACGAGGCCGACCTGCAGTTCCAGCTCACGAAGAACTGGCAGCTCACGACGGTGTTCTGGACGGGCGAGACGCTCGACACCGACGGCAAGCGCGCGAGCAACACGGTGAACGAGAGTGCGGGCGCCTTCACACGCTACAACTTCACCGAGGGCCCGCTCAAGAACTGGAACGTCGGTGGCGGCACCTACATCTCGGGCAACCGGTACTTCCGCGGCGGCCAGTCCTTCGACGGCTACTCGGTGACAAACGTCTTCATCGGTTACCGCTACAACCAGAACCTGAGCTACACGCTCCGCGTGAACAACATCTTCGACAAGGAGTACGTGGCGGGCGCCTGGAGTCCGGGTGACGCGGACGTCGGCGATCCCCGCATGATCCGCCTCTCGGTCGAATACCGCTTCCGGTAAGTTGTCGGTTAGCGTTTGTATCAAGGAGCCCGGGCAGCCGCCCGGGCTCCTTTTTTTTGGCCCGCCGGCAGCGCCGCTGCCCGACGGCTCCCGCCTGCCGCGCACCCGCGCGCGAACTCGGACCACACAACCGCCGGCCCCGCCCTGCGTCCTCCCCTCCGGCAGCTCACCGGTCACAACCGACCGGCCTGAGTCTGATCCCGACGCACCCGGAGGGTTACGGGGAATACGACATCACCCACGCGTGGAGTCGACTGAGCCCGGCTTGCGCATTCTGGACCACGAATCCGACGCGGCCGCTGCCCGGCCGGCGGGTGTAGGTCTGGACCAGCAGGTCGTCGACATACAGTTCGAACAGTTCCCAGCGACAGAGCAGGCGGAAGGTGTGCTCCCGGTCCGGCTCCAGGCCGGTCACCGTCGCACAACCCTTCCCGGTCACATCCTCCGACGAAAAGACCCGCCGGCCGTCGGCTCCGGTCGTGAGCCGTCCGGCGTGGGTTTCCCGGCCATCGGCCGCGCCAACGCCGAGGAGCAGGCTCATCGCCTGGCCGGCCTGCTCCTCGATCGCGATGCCCGCGGCGGGAGCGGAGGCGGACGTGGCGCGGACCGTGATCCGCCCCTCGAGGACGAGTCCCTGGTCACGGTCATTCGGCACGTCGAGATAGTGCACCGCAAAACCGTCGGCGCTTTCCGCGGCGGAAACTGTGACGGCGCCTTCGGCCAGCGGCAGGCGGCGGCCCTTGATCGCCTCGTTGCCCGGCCACCAGCCGAGCCGCAGGTGGCCGGCCTGGTCGATGACGGGCTTGCGCAGCGGCAGCATGCACGGTCCGGGCTGGCCGTGCTGGAGGAGCGAGAAATTCGCCACCAGCAGCTCGTCCTTCGCGCGGACCCACGACGCCAGCCAGGTGAGGAACTCCCCGGTGTTGCCGCACAGCCGAAACGCGGCGGCATCCGGACGAAACGGCCCGCGGGGGCCGTCGCCGATCAGCGTGTAGGTCGCGTACCCCTTGTGGCCGTTGTAGCCGCTGGCACCGCCGAGCAGGTAGTACTTCCCATTGAGACGTTCGCAGCCGCCGTACTCGAAATGATTGCGCGGGGGCACGTCACCCCACTCGGCCTTGGCCGGCGGCAGCACCTCCCACGTCAGGCCATCAGTGGTCTGCATCATGCCCGGCAGGTCGACCCCCGCCTTCGGCACCGACACGACGTAACCCCAGAAACCCGCCTCCGGATGGCCCTCCTCCTTCGGCAGCATGTACATGTGGTCCCACCGGTCGCGGCTGTACCAGCGCGGGTCCGGATGGGTGGTCGTGATATAGGTCCAGTGCCGCAGGTCCTTCGACTGGTAGAAGCGCATCGTGTCCTGCGGCAGCTGGCGCTTGCCTTCGAAGCGGCCCACGCCGTGGTCCATGATGAAGCGGTCGCCTATCTTCGCGACGAAGCACTTGAAGAACGACCCGCCGTCCGGTCGGTCATGCTCGCTGATCACCTTGCCCTGCTCCCGCCAGTGCACGCCGTCGGGCGACGTCGCCAGCAGGCAGAACGCGTCATCGCCCTCGGTGTCGTACATCATGAAGGCGTAGTAGAGCCCATCGTGCCAGAGGATCGTCGGGTCCCACATCGATCCCTGGGCCGGCCGGTAGACCATGGCGGGCGAGGCGACGCCCAGGCCGAGCGCGGCGACCAGGGCGACGGCGCGGCGAATCAGGGTGCGGGAGCGGGGGGAAAGGCGGCGGGGCTTCATGGCGGGGCGCACGGGCCAGAACCGTAGCCGAGGGGCGCACGGCGGAGAATAGCGGCAATGATCAAATCCATACAGGAACTGCCACCGGACCCGCCCCCCGCCGATCTGCCAATTCCCGTATGCCCCGACCGCCGACCGGCCCCGCGGCCTGCCGCGCAAGGGCCAAAAGCCTGAATATCCAGCGATTGAGCATTTACTATATGCCAAAGATCAATACCCAGATTCCCAACCCTGCCGAGATGTTTTATTTTTGGGGCGTCATGCTACCCCCTTTTCGCCTCGGCTTGTTTGGCGTCGGGCTCGACGCCTACTGGCCCCAGTTTTCCGGATTGAAGGAACGTCTCGAGGGCTACCTGGGCCAGGTCGCCCGCCATCTGGCCCGACCCGGCGTGGAACTCGTCAACCTCGGCCTCGTCGACACCGCCGACCGCGCCTACGCGGCCGGCCGGGAGTTTCGCCGCCAGGACGTCGACCTGATCGTGCTGCACGTCACGACCTACGCGCTCTCCTCCACCGTCCTCCCGGTCGTGCGCCGCGCGCAGGTGCCGGTCCTGATCCTCAACGTCGCCCCGTCGGAAGCCATCGACTACGCGAAGTTCAACGCCCTCGGCGACCGGACCAGGATGACGGGTGAGTGGCTGGCGCACTGCTCGGCGTGCCCGGTCCCGGAAATCGCGAACGTCTTCCGCCGGGCCGGCATCCGGTTTCATCAGGTCACGGGTGTGCTCGCCGACACGGATCCCTGCTGGCGCGAAGTCGGAGCCTGGGTCGACGCCGGCCGGGTCGCCGCCCAGCTCCACGGCCAGCGCCTCGGCCTGATGGGCCAATACTACGGAGGCATGCTCGACATCTACTCCGACCTGACCCGGCACTGCGCGACCTTCGGCACGCACTTCGAGATGATCGAGGTGGAGGAACTCAGCGCCCTGCGCCGCGCCGCCGGCGCCGGCGAGGTGAAGGCGCGGCTGCAGGAGTTCCGGAAGGAGTTCGACATCCAGTCGGACTGCGCCGAGGCCGACCTGCTGGATGCGGCCCGCACGTCCGTGGCGCTCGACCAGCTGGTGTCGCTCCACCG
Organism: Verrucomicrobiota bacterium; assembly: GCA_018239675.1. Taxonomy (GTDB): domain Bacteria; phylum Verrucomicrobiota; class Verrucomicrobiia; order Opitutales; family Opitutaceae; genus Opi-474. The sequence continues at coordinate 44,644 of JAFEGX010000129.1, read as the reverse complement.
CCTGGGCGGCCTGGCCTATTACCACAAGGGCAGCGGCCTCACCGAGAACGAGGCCACGATGGCGTCGATCATCCTGGGCACCTCGCTGCTGACGGCGCGCGGCGTGCCGGTCGCCGGCGAGTACGAGGTGAAGAATCTCCAGGCCATGAAGATCATGGACCTCCTCGGCGCCGGCGGCTCGTTCACCGAATATTACGCGATGGATTTCAAAGACGACATCGTGCTGATGGGCCATGACGGTCCCGGCCACCTCGCCATCGCGCAGGGCAAGACCCGGGTGCGCCCGCTGCAGGTCTACCACGGCAAGGTCGGCCGCGGCGTCTCGGTCGAGATGGCCGTCAAGCACGGCCCCGTCACCCTGCTCTCCGTCTACGAGACCCCGGACGGACGGCTGGCCCTGCTGCACGCGCAGGCCGAGTCAGTGCCGGGCCCGATCCTCCAGATCGGCAACACCAACAGCCGCTATCGTTTCGCGTGCGGCGCCCGCGAGTTCGTGGACCGCTGGAGCGCGCACGGCCCGGCCCACCATTGCGCGATCGGCGTCGGCCATGTGTCGGACCGGCTCGAGAAGCTCGGGGCGCTGCTCGGTCTGGAGAGCGTCCGCGTCTGCTAGGTCGCCGCCGTGAAGGCCCGCCTGCTCCGGACCCTGGCCTGCACGGTGCTCGCCGCCGCGGCCGCCCGCGGCGCCACGCCGGCCGCACGCCCCGCGGTGACCGTTGACTGGGATCATGTCCTGCGCCCGTCGGTCACGACCCTGAGCTTTCAAGTCGTCGTGAACCCCTTCCTGCGGCGCGGCGCGGTCCTGCACGGCCCGGCGTTCGCCGCGATCGCCGAGCTGCGGGCCGACGCGGTGCGGTTCGTGCCGTGGCTGCCCTACCCGCGGCTCGCCGTCGCGGAGCTCGAGGCACCCACGGCCGGGCGGACGTCGTGGGACTTTTCGCTGCTCGACCCGCTCGTCGAGGATTTCATGCAGGCCAGCGGGGACCGTCCCGTGATGATGGACTTCAGCACCATCCCGGCGTGGCTGTTCGCGACCCCGGCCCCGGTGGCCTACCCGGCGGATCCCGACGAGGTCACGTGGACGTACACCCAGGGCACCGAGCTGCGGCCGGGCGGCCTGCAGGAGCTCGCCGACTACTACGCGCGGGTCGCGGGATGGTACCTGGCGGGCGGCTTTGTCGACGAACTGGGCCGGCGGCACGAGTCGGGGCACCGGTATCGATTTGCCTACTGGGAGGTCTGCAACGAGCCCGACCTCGAGCACAAGATGACCCCGCGGCAGTACACGGAGCGCTACGACGCGATCGTCGCAGCGGTGCGCCGGGTGGCGCCCGACCTGAAATTCGTCGGCCTGTCGCTCGCGCTGCCCAGCCAGGCGCCGGAGATGTTCGAGCATTTCCTGAATCCCGCGAACCACGCGCCCGGCATCCCGCTGGACATGATCTCCTATCATTTCTACGCGCTGGTTGACCGCAGCCAGACGGCGGAACACTGGCAGCACACCTTCTTCGACCAGGCGGACCGGTTCGTCGCGACCGCGCGCTACATCGACGTGATCCGCCGGCGCTGGTCGCCGGCGACCCAAGTCGCGCTCAACGAGGTCGGCACGATCCTGCCCGCGGACCGCGAATCCAAGTCGGCGGACCCGGCCACGCTGCCCCCGATCCCGCCGGAGTACTGGAACGCGTCGGGCGCCGTGTTCGCCTATCTCTTCGCGGAGTCGGCCAAGCTCGGCATCGAAGTGATCTCAATGTCTCAGCTCGTCGGCTTTCCCACGCAGTATCCCAGCGTGACGATGATCGACTGGCGCACGGGCGCGCCCACCGCGCGCTACCGGGTTCTCCAGCTCCTGCGGCAGCACTTCCAGCCCGGTGACCGGCTCGTGGTGACGCGAACCGAGGAGATGTATCCCGATACGCTGGTGCAGGGATTCGTCACCCCGCACGGTCGAAAGCTCCTGCTGGTCAACAAGCGGAACCGGCCCGTGACTGTCCGGCTGCACGACCCGGTGGCAGCCGGAACCCTGGAGGCGGTTGACGTGGCCAGCGGCCCGGGGCCGGCGCGCCGAAGCGGCTTCGCCGGCGCCGACGTGGCGCTCGGGCCGTTCGCAGTCGCCGTGCTGACCTTTTCCCCTCCGTCGTCATGACGCCGAATCCCCTGGTTGGCGTCGTCTTCCACTGGCTGGGCGGACTGGCGGCCGGCAGCTTCTATGTGCCGTACCGCGGCGTGCGCCAGTGGTCCTGGGAAACTTATTGGCTGGTGGGCGGATTCTTCAGCTGGATCGCCGCCCCGTGGGTCCTCGGCCTGGTCCTGACGCGTGACCTTGGGCGCGTGCTGCTGGAAACCCCGCTGGCCACGCTCGGCCTGGCGTGGGGCTTCGGCCTGCTCTGGGGCCTGGGCGGGCTGACCTTCGGCCTGACGATGCGGTACCTCGGCATGTCGCTCGGTTACGGCCTGGCCCTCGGCATCTGCGCGGTCTGCGGCACGCTGATTCCGCCGGCGTTCAAGGGGACGCTCGCCGCCATCGCCGCAACCGGACCGGGCCGCATGACCCTGCTCGGCGTCCTGGTCTGCGTCGCCGGCATCGCGGTCACGGCCTTGGCCGGGCTGCACAAGGAGCGTGAGCTGCCCGCCGCGGCCAAGCACGCGGCGGTGCGCGAGTTCGATTTCCGGAAGGGGCTGCTCGTGGCGCTGTTCTGCGGCGTGATGAGCGCCTGCATGGCCTTCGCGCTCGACGCCGCGGAACCGATCGCCCTCCGCTCGGCGGCCGCCGGCACGCCGGCGCTGTGGACCGGCCTGCCAAAGTTGGTGGTGGTGCTCGCCGGCGGCTTCACGAGCAACGCCATCTGGTGCCTGGCCCTGAACGCGCGAAACCGGACCGGACGCGAATATATCGCGGCCCGGACCGCCGCCGGCCAGGCCGTGCCCCGCCTCGGCAATCTGGCCTGGTGCGCCGCCGCCGGCGTCACCTGGTATTTCCAGTTTTTCTTCTACACGATGGGCGAGACGCAGATGGGCCGTTTCCGCTTCTCGTCGTGGACGCTCCACATGGCGAGCATCATCATCTTCTCGACGATCTGGGGCGTCGCCCTCAAGGAATGGCGCGGCACCGGCCGTCGCACGCACGGCCTGATCGCCGCCGGCGTCATGATCCTGATTGTTTCCACCCTGGTCGTCGGCTACGGGAACTATCTCGCCGCCCGTCCCTAGCGGACCCGCGGTCAGCCACCCATGAACAAACGCGAATTCATCCGGACGATGGCGGTGACCGGCCTGGCCGCGACCGCCGCCGGCCGCCACCTCACCGCGCACGCGACGGAGCCGGCCGTTTCCGCGCCGCGCGGGCCGACCGACTTCTGGGACGGCATCCGCGCGCAGTACCGCCTCGATCCCGCGCGGGTCAATTTCGAGAACGGCTACTACTGCATCATGCCCGAGCCCGTGCTCGAGGCGACCCTCGCCCGGATGCGCGACCAGAACCTCAGCGGCTCCTATTACCTGCGGACCCGCATGGAGGACGACCGCCTGGCCGTGCGGCGCCGGCTGGCCGAGTTCGCCGGCTGCGCGGCGGAGGAGCTGATCGTCACGCGCAACACGACGGAATCGCTCGACACCGTGATTGCGGGCTTTGACTGGCGGGCCGGCGACGAGGCGGTGATGGCCGTGCAGGACTACGGCTCGATGCTCGACATGTTCCGGGTGCAGGCGCGGCGTCATGGCATCGTGAACCGGATGGTTTCCCTGCCCCGGCACCCGGCCTCGGACGACGAGATCGTCCAGCTGTACGAGCGGGCGCTGGGTCCCAGGACCCGGCTCCTGATGGTGTCCCACCTGGTGAACATCACCGGGCAGATCCTGCCGGTGCGAAAGCTCTGCGCCATGGCGCATGCGCACGGCGTGCCGGTGATGGTGGACGGCGCACATACGTTCGCGCACCTCGACTTCCAGATCCCGGACCTTGGCTGCGACTTCTACGGCGCGAGCCTGCACAAGTGGCTGGGGGCCCCGCTCGGCCACGGCCTGCTCTACGTGCGGCGCGACCGGATCGCGGACCTGTGGCCGCTGTTCGGCGAGACCAATTTCGCGGACGACGACATCCGGAAGCTCAACCACCTCGGCACGCACCCGGTGCCCACCGAGCTGGCGATCCTGGACGCCCTCGACTTCCACCAGCGCATCGGTTCGGCGCGCAAGGAGGCGCGTCTGCGCCAGCTCCAGGAACGCTGGACCAGCCAGGTCCGCGGCGTCGCAGGCCTCACGGTGAACACCCCGGCCGACCCGGCGCGCGCCTGCGCGATCGCCAACGTGCGAGTCGACCGCCTTTCACCTGCCGCCCTCGCGCAGGCGCTGCTCGAACAGCACCGGATCTGGACCGTGGCCATTGACTCGGACGCGGCCGACGTGCACGGCGTGCGAGTGACGCCCAATCTCTTCTCCACCCTCGACGAGGTCGACCGCCTGGCGGCCGCGCTGCGCGCGCTGGCCTGAGACCGCGCGGGCGGTTCGTCGCACCCTAGGCGGGCGGCACGAGCGGCAGGGGCAGCCAGGCCAGGCCCACGTCGCGCCGCATGTGGCTGAGGCTTCGGCCGCCGGGCGCGTCGTAGAGCAGCGCGAGCCGGTCGCCGCACGGCACCACCGTGGGGAGGCCGATGCAGACCTGGCTCCAGGCACAGTTCCGGCCGTCGAGCACCACGGCCTTGTTGGCCGGGTCCCAGTGGTTGAGATCCCGGGTCCAGTAGACCCAGACCGCATCCGTATACTCGACCGTGCCGGCCCCGACCTGGTTGCCGAGCTCGGGCGGGAGATGGTTCGGATCGAGGCCGATCTCCTCGAAGCGGGCGATGCCGATATGGTTCGTGAACAGGAACCAGGTGCCGTTCGTCGGCTCGAAATACAGTGCGGAATTTTCGACCTGCTCCTCGGCGGGAAGCATCGGGCGCGGGTCGACCGTCCACGGCGTGTCCAGGCTGCGGCTCCGCGCGATGCCGAGCGTGCGCCGGATGGGATGGCTCGTCGCCGCGGCGAAGAACATCAGGTACTCGTCGCCGTGGCGGACCACATTGCCCGGGCTGGCCGTGTCCGAGTAGTAGGAGCCGGGCTGCGGCCGGAACGGGGTCACGTCGCGCTGCTTTTCCCATGGTCCCGCCGCGGACTTCGCCCGGGCCTTCATCGTGGTGTACGGAAACCAGGGCACGCGGTCGGGTGGCGGCGAGGTGTTCGGCGTGCCGAGATAGAACATGTGCCACGTGTCGCCATCGCGGTACGTCACGCCGTAGCTGGCGGAGGCGGAGTCCATCTGGCCGGACTGACCCAGCGCCAGGGCGGGGCCGCGCTTCTCCCAGTGGACCAGGTCGCGGCTGGTCGCGAGGCACGCCAGCCAGCCCAGCTGGCCAGCGCCGTCGTAGTGGAGATAGAACGTGCCGTCCTGTTCCATCACCCACGGGTCCCGCGCGCCGAGGAAATCGCAGCGGTCCGGGCCGTCGCCGTGACACAGTACGCGGCCCTGATCGCGGGCCGCCAGGCGGAAGCGGGCCGCGGGGCGGCCGTCGAGGTACGGTTGAACCGTCGCGACCGGGACCACGCGGGATCCCCGCGCCGCGGGCGGGTTGGGAGAGGAAGGGGCAGCTGGGTTCACTGGAAAAAGGGAGGCAGCCCCGCCTCGGCGGGGCAAGGGCGCCGAGCGCGGGGCGCCGCGCCTAGCGCACCACGAGGCGGAAGCTGTCGAGCACGATCGACTGGTCGACCTTGCCGTACGGATCGTCCCGCCCGACATGGCCCACCACCAAGATCCGTCCGTCGGCGAGTTGCACGCTGCGCGGGTAATAGGCGGTGCCGGGCAGGTCGAGGGCGTGCCACGACTGGCCGGCGTCCGCGGTCCAGTGGATGCCCGTGGTCGCCAGATGCAGCACGACCCCTTCGCGGGTCGCGAGGAGCTCGGGATGGCCGCTGTGCGGGAACGGCGCCGGCGCGACCCAGCCGGGGACCCAGGTGGCGCCGTGTTTCCGGAGCACACCCTGCCAGCGGACCTCGCGGCGCGGGGTCTGGTCGGGATCCGGCCGGCGGAACACGCACAACAGGTCGCCGTTGGGCAGTTCGGCCGCGTCGTACTCCTCGCCACCCCACGGCTTCGTCTTCGCCTCGGGCGGGAGCAGGTCGATCGGCTCGCTCCACGTGTGCCCGCCGTCGGAGGAGACGGCCAGCAGCGGCTCGAGGTGACGCGGGTCGCCGATCCGCGCCCGGCCGTCCACCGGCACGCGCTCGACGCCGCCGACGAGCAGCAGGCGCCCGTCGCGCAGGACGCGCAGCCGCTTGGGCCAGGTCACGTAGCGCTTCGGGTCGAGGAAAACCTCGGGCGGGCCCCACGTGCGCGTGCCGTCGCGGCTGCGCTGGAGGTAGCCGGTCTTGGGCAGCTCGGGATTGTACGGCAGATACTGGCCCCACACGCCCCGGACCACGGTGCCGTCGGGCAGCGCCGTCTCGCAGTCGCCCGAGATTCCGTTCATCGGCGACTCGAAGGCGTCGGCGCTGACCTGGGTCCACGTCCGCCCGCCGTCGTGCGACCGCAGGTGCACGTTGCGCAGGTCGAGGCCGGTCATGTCGTACTCCGCCGTCCAGCTCATCTGTCGCAGCAGCTCCGGCGGCGCCTGCATCCGGCCGTGCCGCGGCCCGGTGGCCTGGGTGAACGCCACCATCACGTCGCCGTCCGGCATCAGCCACGCCCCGGTCCAGCACGTGTAGCCGGGATGCTCGGGCGAGTGGTAGAGGGTCGTGTGACGCGCGTCGATCGCGGTGACCTCAACCGCGCCGGCGGCCGTCGCGAGGACGGCCAGCAGCGCGCACACGGCAGTGGGACGGGCAAGCAGGTTCATGCCGATTCAGCGGTGGGGGAAAAGACGAGATTACGGCTGCACAGGAGGATGTCATAGCCGTAGTGGGGATTGCGGGCGTTGCGATCGTAGAGGATCTGGCCCTGCTTCATCGTGTAGTAGCGCAGGCTGCCGTCCGGACGGGTGCCGGCGTGGATCTGCACGATGGTCGACACGCGCACCAGCTGGCCGATCGCGTCGAACACCGCGGGCTCGGCGCCGAGGTCGGCCCACTTGGCGTCGTGCGCAACGTGGGTGCCGGCGATGACGTAGTCGGTGCCCACCTCGGAGTGCCGGGCCGTGACGTTGAGCTTGACCGCGACCGGCGCGGTCTGCCGGCCGGGACAGACATTGACGAACTGGAAATGGCCGATGACGGACTTCCGGCCGGCCACAGCCTTCAGCGGCACCGGGAGCAGCGCGCCGACGCGGCGGGCCGGCACGACCACCGCCTTGTCCTCGTGGGTGAGGTGGCGGTAGTGGTGGTCGACCTCGAACCGGGCGCGCGGCCGCAGTGTGCGGAGAAACTTCTCGGTGATCCCGTGCTCGGAGGTCGCGCAGCTGACGTGGCCGAACGAGAAACACTCGAACGCCGGCGCGGCGCGGTCGCCCCAGGCCGGCTTCAGGTCGCGGAACAGGCGCTGGAGGAACGCCGCGTTGTCGAAGCCCGGGAAATGATAGAGGCCGTTGCTCACGAGGCCGGCGTCGCCGACGACGGCGAGGCGGCCCCGCCCGACCCGGATGACGAAGCCGAACTGCTCGCCCTGGTAGGTCAGCAGCGGCTTGGCGCCCTTGGGCAGCCGGCCGCCGAGCACGCGACCGCCCTGGCCGTAGCCGACCCGCAGCGCGCCGTTTTTCGCCGGCAGGATGTTGTTATCGTCGGACATGAAGTCCGGGTCCCACTTCACGCCGACCCGCGCGAGCAGCGGCGCGACGCGCTCGAGGTCGAAATTCTCCTCCCAGAAGTCGCTGCGGGAGAGGAACGAGTTGATCATCAGGATCACGCTGCCGCCGCGGCGGAGGAAGTTGGCCAGCGCGTCGACGTCGTGGGCGTCGAGGCGGTACGGCGAGGTGCCCTCGTAGAGGGGGTAGTCCGGGTTCGGCACGAGCAGGATGTCGGCCTCGGCGAGGGTCATCTCGCTGAAGGGCTGGTTGAGGAGTTTGACGTCGTAGTCGGCCTGAAGGTCGGAGTGCAGCATCGACGCGCCATTGGGATGGTACACGTCGAAGGGCGAGTACCGGCCGTAGTTGGTCCGATAACCGCCGGTGAAGATGTTTCGGCTGAGCCGGTGTCCCGGCATCATGTGGAAGAAGGCGTCGAGCAGGATGCGATTCATGGCAAAGTTGGCAGGTTCAGGCCGCGGCCACCTCGGGCCGCCGGTCGAGCCGGAAGAAACGGAGGGCGTTTTCCCGGAGGATGAGCCGCTGGGCCGTGGCGGGGATCTCGGCGGCCTCGATGCGCGCGCGCTGCATCGCGACATGATAGAGCGGCGTGTCGCTGCCGAACAGCAGGCGTTCCGGGCCGAGTTCGCGGCACGCCCACTCCACCAGGCCCGGCACCAGGCTCCGCGCGCTCGAAGTGTCGACCCAGACATTGCCGTGGCGGCAGGCCTGGATCGCGCGGACCTGCAGGTCCGCGCGGCCGCGGTCACCCGCGCCGTTGCCCAGGTGGGCCAGCAGGAGCCGCACGCCCGGGTGCCGGTTGGCAAACGGCACGAAGTCCGCCGGCAGGCTGTTCGGGCAGCCGCTGTGGGTCATCACCGGCGCCTGCACCTCGTCGAAGAACGCGAAGAGCCGCTCGCCGTGGTCGGCGATGCGGTAGCCGTGCTCCTCGGGATGGATCTTGATGCCGACGCAATGCGGGGCGCGGAGCATGGTCCGCGCCTGGTCATAGGTTGCCGGCTGCAGCGGATTGACGATCACGTACTGCAGCAGGCCGGGAACTTTCGGCACCTCGCGAAACGCCGCCTCATTGCCCGCCGCCGCATCTGCCCGCAGGCGCGGCAGGAGGCCGGCCAGCGGCGAGGCGATCGTCCACGCGACGCCGCAGGCGCGCGCCCGGGCCACGACCGCCCCGGCCGAGGCGCTCATGAATTCGTCCACCAGCGCATCGCCGTCGTCCCGCGTGTAGGTCCCATAGTGGGCGTGGGCATCGATGGCCGGACAGGGCGTGGCACTCATGGGCAACGGGTCAGGGGCCGGCTCACGGCGCGTGCGCGGCCGCCTCGACCGGCGGATAGCTGATGGTGCATTCGCCGGACCGGGGGCCAAACTTGAGGTAGTCGCCGGTCTCGTAAAACACAAAGCCGGCGAAACGGGCGTCGGCGCGGACCCGCCGCAGCTCGTCGGGCAGTTTCTCGCCCGGCACCGTGACATAGCGGTTCACCACCACCGGCAAGCCGTGGTCGCGGCAGTGCGCAATCATGCCGACGGCCACGGGATCGTCCCACAGCGCCGAGAACGGGAGGGCGAAGCAGCGCAGGACGGCGCCATCGATCAGGCCCTCGTCGATCCAGCGCCGCCACTGGAAGTCGAGATTGGCCGGATAGGCGAGCCGGCGGCTGGCGGGCGGATCGGGACGGTAGAAGTCGATCTGCAGGTTGTAGCGCAGCACCTTGCCCGCGTGCTTCACCCGCTCGCGGCAGGCCCGCACAAAGGCCGTGTAGGCGTCGCCCCGCACCGCCGCGATGTTGGCCCGCAGGTCGCCCGGGCGGGCCTGCGCCTGCCGGAGGACGACGTCGTTGTAGCCGTAATCCTCCGGATGGTCGGTGTGCGTGCTGTGGCCCTCGTCCCGCAGGTCGATGCCGTCCACGCCGGTCGCGAGGATGTCGTCGACGTTGTGCAGCCAGAATTCCCGGACCGCCGGCTCCGTCTCGCAGAGGGCCGCCGGCAGGTAGGCGTTGCGGCCGCGCGTGAAGGCGATGAAACCCTGGCGGCCGTTGGCGTCGGCGGCGGCCATGGGAAGGTCGGCGCCCACGCTCGCGTGCTCGCGGTCGTTCGGCGCGTCCAGCACCACCGGGGCCGCGCCCCAGCCGTAGTCAAAGACGAGGCCCTTGGTGCGGAAGTCGACCAGGTTGGCGCCCCAGATGACTCCGCCCGAGGCAAACGTGCCGGGAATCTCGCGTCCCTCGCCGTCAAGCATGGTCATCAGCGCGAGGCCGGAGTTCACGAAATCCGGCTTGCCCCCGGTGAAATCGGTCGTGACGAGGATGAACCGGTCGTCGAGCGCGAGGCCCGAGAGCGTGAGCACGCGCACCGGCGCCCCGGCCTTGGTGAGCACCTTCCCCTGCTGGTCACGGACCTCGCGCGGCGCGGGCTCGACGGTTTCCGTGACGGTGAACTTCACGTCCTTCCGCTGGTACTGGTGGTTGTTGGGGCTCGTCCAGACCTGGAGGTGACCGGCGGTGAGCCGCGTCGGCGCGTCGTCGTGCTTGGCGAGCCGGATCGACCGGACCGTGGCGGTTTGCGTCCAGGCCGGCAGGTCGTCGGTGCGGCGCTTGATCCTCAGCTCCGGATGATCGCGGACGAAGGGATCGATCCAGGCGAGCCGGCCGCCGAGGCAGTCGAGCCAGCCCCACTGCGCAGCCTCGGCCGTGCCGGTCGGGAAAATCATCCCCGGCCCGGTCTCATACGGCTTGTAGTAGGCGTAGACCTCGAGACCGTGGCGGTGGCCGGCCTCGACCGCCACCTTGAGCGGATTGCCGAGCTGCCGGTAGGTGCTTCCGTAGTTCGACCACTCCGAGCGGAAGGCCGACTGGTAGGGATTGGTCTCGGTGTAGCCGGCAGGATTCAGGTAACCGCCGCGGGCGTCGGCGTAGTAGGCCCAGGTCACACGCTTCACGCCCAGCGAAACGAGCCGCGCCATCATGGTGTCGATGTCGGCCGCCGTGATCGGCCGGGGCGCGGCGACCACATCGTCCGGAAAGTCGACAAGCGCCTCGAGCTGGAACGGTCGTGGCGCAGCGGATCCCGTCGACGCGGAAAGGCCGTGGGCCGTCCACGGGGCGGCCGTCGCGAGCAGGGCCAGGAGTCGGAAGGGGGTCTTCATGGGGCAAGGGCGACTAGACGATGCGGAGCCGAACGTACCGGATGCCATGGCCGGAGGGCTGCAGGCACCAGAGCGTGACCAGGAGGGAACCGTCGTGGAGCACGGTGACCGACGGCTCGCCGAACGCAAAGCCGGTCCAGTCCGAGAAGTCGGCCGAGCGACCGTCCTGCGTGGCGATCTCGGCGGCCCAGATCCGCTCGTTGAGCAGGATCCCAAAATTCCTGGCATCCGGCCGGGCGATCGCCAGCCAGACGCCGATGGCGCCGTGCTTGCGCTGGTTGTAGACGAAGGCGGCCCGGCCGTCGGACAGGGCCGCAAGCCCCGTGGACTGGCCGAGCGTGCCGGTGGAGCCGGTCGGCGACCAGGTGCGGCCGCGGTCGAGCGACAGCGCGTAGGCGTTGGGACGGTTGCCGTCGGGGTGGACGTGCCAGCCGGTACCGAGCAGCCGGCCGTCGCTTAGTTCGACTACCCAGGCCTCCGCGCCGTTGGACTCGGACCCGGGAAAGCGGAGCATCGGGCGGTGCGACCACGTCCGCCCGCCGTCCTGGCTGAGCAGGCCGACCACCTGGTTGGCGTCGACCGCCACCGTCGGGTCAAAGGTCCGGTACGGGGCATAGCAGCACACGAGATCTCCGCGCGTGGTGACGCACAGCGGGCCCGCGGCCTCGGCGCTGCCTGGGATCGGCATTGGGATGACCTGCAGCGGCCCCCACGTGCGGCCGAAATCCGCCGACCGGGTCCAGACCAGCTCGTTCTGCTTCATGCCCTGGACCTCGGCGTTCCACGCAAGCTCCCCCGGGTAGGCGATCGGCGTGCGCATGCCGTAAAAATAAAGGTCGCCGTTCGGCGCGCGGCTCACGGACCCGAAAATTGACACGCGGTCCTGAAGCTCCGGCCAGATCAGGCGGGGCTCGGTCCAGGTCGCGCCGTTGTCGGACGACCACACCAGCATCGGCTTGAAGTCGTTGTGGCCGATGGCGGCCTGACCCATGAAGCTGCAGGCCAGCTCGCCGTTGCCGCGGGCCACGCAGCGGGAGCCGGCGGCGACGCTGACCGGGGTGCCGGGCTGGCGCTGCGTGACAAATCCCTGGGCGAGAAGCTCGTACTTCATGGGGCGGGTCGACGGGGCAAAGGGTGGCGGACGGGGGCGGCCCAGCCTAGCTGAGCGCCGGCCGGCCGGGAATCGCGGGAATGATCTTTGGCATACAGGAACTGCCCGTCGTGGCGAATTCTCAGGTGACCAGCTCGACCGTCGCGACGGCGGCCGGGGGCAGGTCGAGGTAGAGCCGGCCGGTCTCCACCTGAAACCCGGAAAACTCCGCGGGCTTCACCTCCTCCGGCCGGTCAAACGTGTTATGCGCCATGACGCTCGCACCATGCAGAATTCGCCCCACGGCGGACTTCACCCGGGCCCCGCGCAGCCGGACCTCGAGGCGCTGGTCCTGCTCAAGGCCGGTGTGGACGACCGACAGGAGGATCCGGCCGGACTGGAGGGAGGCGGACGCGCTGAGGGCCGGGATGCTGCAGCGGCCGCGCGTGTAGTTTGCGGTCTCGAGCCGGGCCGGCAGCTGGAGCGCGTCCTGGTGGCCCTTGAACATCTCGAAGACATGAAACGTCGGCGTCCGCACCAGGCGCGGACCGTCGGTGAGGATCATGGCCTGCAGGACGTTCACGGTCTGCGCGAGGTTGGCCATGCGCACCCGGTCGCAGTGCTGGTGGAAAATGTTCAGCGTGAGCGCGGCGACGAGGGCGTCGCGCATGGTGTTCTGCTGGAAAAGAAAGTCCGGGTTCATCCCCGGCGTCGGCTCCCACCAGGTGCCCCACTCGTCGACGATCAGCGCGACCCGCTGCTGCGGGTCGTAGCGGTCCATGATCGTGCGGTGGCGCCGGATCAGCTCGTCCATGACCAGCGCCCGCCGGAGCGTCTCGAAGTACTCGTCCTCGGTGAACGTGGTCGCGTGCCCCTTCCATTCGCCCCACGGCGGCATGGCGTAGTAGTGGAGCGTGAGGCCGTCCATCAAATCGCCGGCCCGGCGCATGAGCACGTCGGTCCACTCATAGTTGGGACCGTTGGGGCCGCACGCGATCTTGGCGACCTGGTTGCCGCTGAGGGGGCGGACGTAGGTCTGGTACCGGCGGTACTCGTCGGCGTAGTACTCCGGCCGCATCATCCCGCCGCAGCCCATGTTCTCGTTGCCGATCCCGAAATACGGCAGCAGCCACGGCTCATCGCGGCCGTGTTGGCGCCGGAGCTGCGCGAGCGGCGACGGGCCGGCGTAGGTGCAGTACTCGACCCACTCCTGCATCTCGCGGACCGTGCCGCTGCCGAGGTTCCCGCAGATGTAGGGCTGCGCGCCGAGCTGGGCGCAGAGCGCGAAGAACTCGTGGGTGCCGAAATGGTTGTTCTCCACCACCCCGCCCCAGTGGGTGTTCACCATGGCCGGCCGGTTCTCGCGGGGTCCGATGCCGTCGCGCCAGTGGTACTCGTCGGCAAAACACCCGCCCGGCCAGCGGAGGACCGGCGGGCGGACCTCGCGCAGGGCGGCGACGACGTCGCTCCGGATTCCCCCGACATTCGGGATCGGCGAATCCTCCCCCACCCAGATGCCCTCGTAGATCCCGCGCCCGAGGTGCTCGGCAAAGTGGCCGTACAGATTGCGATGGATGGTCGTTCGCCCCTGGTCGGCGTCGACCACGAGGAGATTGGCCGTTCGGTGCATGCCAGAGGACGTCACTCGCGCTCGATCTCGATTGGCAGCGCGTAGATGCGGGTCAGGTCCGCTTTGTTCTCCGGCCGGGGCTTCGGGCTGCGGTCGTAGACGAGGATCAGGCGGTTGGGCGCGACCTCGACCAGCTCGGTGTAGGACGACGTCTGCCACAGCTCGCCCGGGTCCATCTCCGGTGCGGCGGGATCGCGGTACTGGCCGATGCGGCAGCTGGCGTCCGGCGCCCACGCGTTGTGGAGCGCCACGATGTCGATGTCCTGCCAGGCTTGCCCGCGCCCGTCGGTCGAGCACCACAGGCGGATGCCGGGCCGGCCGGTCGAGAGGAGGATCGTCCCGTTGGCGGTGCGGACCAGGCTAGGCTCGACGCTCCAGGCCGGGAGGACGTCGGGCGGGCTCCAGGTGCGACCATGGTCGTGGCTGTAGGACCGCCGCAGCTTCCAGGCCGAGCCGCTGCCCACGCGGAACACGGTCATGAGGTCGCCATCTGCCAGCCGGATCATCGCGATCTCATTCGGGCCCTCGGCGCCGGCGGGCAGCCCGGTCGCGTCGGCCACCTTGGCAAAATAGCGCCAGGTCCGTCCCCGGTCCTCCGACGCCAGCAGGAAATTTTGCAGGACCTTCTCGCCGTCGCGCATGCCGTAGCCGGTCGCCAGCAGCCGGCCGTCCTCCTCGAGCGCATTGCCGTCGAAGGCGAGCGCGACGTTGTCCCGGACGGGACTCAGGCCCGGCACCGGCTCGAGCCCGTAGAATCCGTTGCCATAGCCCTCGGCCGCCGGCCACGGCCAGTCCAGCACGCGGACGCCGCGCGGCTCGAGCACGATGCGGCGCCCGCCGTGCTCCAGGCGGGTGTAGCCCGCCTCGAAGTTCCGGTTGTCACCGGGCTGGGCGCGAAACAGGTAGGCGGGGATGCCCATCAACGCGCCGTCCGGCTCCGGCGTGTAGATCAGCGCCTGGTGCTCGCCGAGGAAGTTGTAGCGCTTGCCCCAGCTCTGCCCGCCGTCGGTTGAAAACTGGATCCCCGACACATTGCGCGGATTGTCATTGTAATCCGAGTCCAGGGCGTAGGTCACCAGCAGCTCGCCGGTCGGGAAGCGCGCGGCCGAGGGCACCGGGTGATTCATGACCCAGCGGTGATTCGGCCCCTCCTCCCAAGCCAGCTGCGCGGCCACCTGCACGGGCCGGCCGATCGTGACGCGCAGGCCCGCCAGCCTGATGGTCCGCGGGAGACCGCCGCCGGACACCTCGGCGCCGGCGGCGGTCAGGGCGCCCGCCAGCAGCAGCCCGGGCACCAGCACGCGGGACACCAGGCGAAGGCCAGCGGACACCAGGGGAAGGTTCATCGGCGCAGGATAACGAACCGCGCCGCCGCCGGGAATGGCGGGAATGATCTTTTGCATACGATAATTGATCACGTTTTCAACCCAGCAACGCCGCCCACTCGTTCACCTGTACCCATAAACTGAACCCTGCGGCCCGGCCCCCACCATACGGGATATGATCCTTGCTGATGCCGGTCAGGAACTGAACCGGGCCCAGCGGAATCCGCTGAGATCAATCCGGCTCCGGCCCTCCACGACAATCTCCGCGAGGGCTTCGCCCACCGCGGCGGAATGCTTGAAGCCGTGACCCGAGCAGGGCGAGGCCACGAGGACCCGCGGCTGGCCGGGCAGTTCGTCGATCACGAAGGCAAAGTCCGGCGTAATGGTGTACAGGCAGGTCGCGGTCTTCCGGCACTGCGGTCCGAGTCCCGGAAAGCACGGTTTCACCAGCTGCTCATACATCGCGGAGATTTCCTCGCGGGTGACCGTCCGGTCGATCGTGTCCGCGGTGGTGTCGATCTCGTACTGCGCGCTCGCCACCTTCACCCCGCCCCGGGGACCGTCGATGGCCGGAAACCCATACAGCAGGCGGTTGGTGCCGGGCGGTTCCCAGATAAAGACGGGCAGTCGGCCGAGTTCGTAGGGAGCGATCGGTCCCGCCGGATCGAACCAGTACAGGACTTGCCGCATCACGCGGAACGGCTTGGCCGCGGCGGCCCCGAGCAGGGTCGGAAGCCAGGCCCCGGCGGAGACGACCAGGCGGCCCGCCGTGTAGCTTCCCCGGGTGGTCCGGACGCTCACCTGTTCACCCTGCTGGCGGAAATCCAGCACCTGCTCGCCGACCTGGAGGGTCGCGCCATGGCGCACCGCCAGCTCGAGCTGCGCCCGGATGCACTCCTCGGGGCGGAGAAAGCCGGCGTTGTACTCGTAGTAGCCGACCTCGTGGTCCTGCACGTTGAACTGCGGAAACCGCTCCCGGATCTGGCGCGCGTCCAGGACCTCGTGGCGGATCTGGAAACGCCGGGCCGCGCCCAGCGTGTTGGCGAAAAAGTCCGCAACGTTGTGCCCGTGCTGGTGCGGCGATGAGATGATCAGGCCGCCGGTGACCGTGAGCACGCTACGGCCGGTCTCCCGCTCGATCTCACGCCAGAGGGCGAACGACCGCAGCGAGAGCGGCGAATACTGCTCACCCTCGCCAATGGCCTGGCGCGTGACGCGGGTCTCGCCATGACTCGAACCATGGGTGTGCGGCGGCTCGAAGCGGTCCAGGCCCAGCACCCGGTTGCCGCGCTTGGCGAGCTGGTACACCGCCGCGCTGCCCATGGCGCCCAGCCCCAGGACGATGGTGTCGTAATGCATGAGGGAGCGCCCGTGGCTCAGCGGGCAAACGCCGTCACCGGCGCGCGGTAGGCGGCCGCGGCGCGGTGCCGGTCCCGGTCCTCGCCGCCGAGCCAATACACAAACCGCCCGGCCCGCACGAGCGCCGCCATGGCCGGGTATGGCAGGACTCCGGCGCGCTGGTAGTCGTCACGGACGACATCGTAAATCCAGACCTCGTCAGAGAACCCCTCGTCGTCCCGGCCGTAACCGCCCGCGAGGAGGATCCGCCGCTCGTCAAGCGCGACCGCCGCGACGCCGCGGCGGGCCGATGGAAACGGCCGCAGCGGCCGCCACGCCCGGCGGGCGGGCGAGTAGGCCCAGGCCCCGGTCAGATTTTTCACCTCGTTGGTCCCGGCATCAAACGTGGCGCCGGCGAACACGAACAGTTCGCCACCCGCGACGGACGAGGCCGCGCTCGCCAGAGGCGGTCCAGGAAAATCCGGCAACGCCCGCACCGCGCCGGAGCCAAGATCCAGCGCGAGCGCCCGGCGGCTGAAACCGGCGCCATTGGCGGCGTCATCGGTGCCTCCGACCACGATCAATTCTCGCTCCACCACTCCGCCGGCCGCCAACACCGCGGGCGATCCCAAGCCGCCGGCAGCCTCCTTCACGTCCAGACTCCTGGACACATCCACTCGTCCCGGCGCGGGGGCCTGGCCGGTGGAGCCGCCAACCAGCACCAAACCGTCCGGGACTTCCGCCGCCACCGCATAGGCCAGCGGATGAGTCAGCACCGCAAGGTCGCGCCAGGCTCGGCGGGCCGGCTCAAACACTCGCACCGCGCGGAGCCAATTCTTTTTCCCCTCCGTCCAATTGGTTCCGCCGGCCACCACCACCGACTCGCCAACCGCCCCAGCCACGAATCCACCATTGGGCTCGGGGAGATCAGGGAGCTTTTCCCACTCGGCCGCTCGCCCGGAGCAGACGGCAAGCGCCGCAACCGTGAGCACGGTCAGGGTCTTTCGCCAACAGCGCGAACCGGGACGGCAAGTCGTCATGGGGGTAGCAGGCTCGGAGGGCGCAAACGCATGGCCCGCTCGGCACCGCGCGGCAAGGAGAATGTCGCGGGCCGGAATTGATTTCACCCGGAACGTGGAGTCGATTCACTCAATCGCCCTCCATGAAACGCCTGATATCGCTCGTTCTCGTCGCGCTGGTGCTGGCGGCCCACGCCGGGGCCGCCGCGCCCAACGCTCCGGCCGCCAAGCCGGTCGTGCTCTTTGTCCACGGGGCCTGGGGCGGTGGCTGGCAGTTCCGGAAGGTTGCACCGCTGCTCGAGGCCCGGGGCTACGTCGTGTACCGGCCCACCCTGACCGGCCTCGGTGAGCGCGTGCATCTCGCGAACCGCGAGATTGGTCTCGAGACCCACATCGAGGACATCGAGAACGTGATCCGCTTCGAAAACCTTCACGACGTCATTCTCGTCGGGCACAGTTACGGCGGCATGGTGATCACGGGCGTAGCCGACCGGATGCCCGACCGGATGTCCCGGCTGGTATTTCTGGATGCCATGGTGCCGCGCTCCGGCGAGAGCGCCACCACCACCCAGGCTGGCAAAGGCGAGAGTCTCGTGGCCAAGGCCCGCGACGGATTCATCCCGGCGTGGTGGGTCAAGCCCGACAAGCCCTACCCGCGCGATGTCCCGCATCCGGTAAAGACGCTGACCGACGTCCTCACACTCCAGCACCCGACCGGCAACGGGGTGCGCGCGGTGTACATCCTCACCGTCGACCGCGGCCACGAGGCGAAGGACGACGACTTTTTCCCCGCGGCCGAACGGGCCCGCGGTTTTGGCTGGCCGGTCATCCAGATGGAGGGCGACCACAACCCGTACTGGTTTCAGCCGGAGAAGACCGTCGAGGTGCTCGAGCAGGCCTTTCGGCTATAAAGCCTATCGGTTCATGGTTAGGTTACCTATAGCACAGAGTCGATCGGCGGGCACTGAGCCCGGCGGTTGGATATGTATCAGGGCTCAGAGGTGGTTCGATGCTCGGTGGCCTCGGTGCATTCTCCGCGGTCTCGGTTACGCCCGCAGTTCAACTCCAGCCGAGCACTCGCCGAGGCGGCCTTCGATTCTGACCGACTCCCGTGGCGGTCAGCCCGAGCGACCGGGCGCTCCACTACGCCGGGACGTGCGGCGCCGGAAGTTCGACGATCACCTCGATGGCCGGCGGCGGTCCGCGGAATGTCGGATCGATTTCCACCGCCCGTGACGTCATCCGTCGAAACTCGATCAGGGCATTGTTCGCGTCGACCTGGGCCATGATGGCCGTGTGCCCCGCGACCGCTGTGGCCGAAATCCATTGATAGGCGGAGATCCGCAGGAGGTCTCCCGGCTGCATGGTGTTGCCCGGGCCATCGGCGATGACGACCTGATGCTCGGCCCCGAAACCGACACGACCGGTCAATCGTCCCCCGCGAGTCAGGTTGGCGACTTCAATCTGCTCAAGTTCGGCAAGGCCGGCCGCCCAGCACAGGCGCGGTCCAAGGAAGACTGTCCCGGCGTCGCACGGCGATGGCGTGGACCGCACTCCGGTCAACTTGACCCGGGGCAGAAGCGAGCGGAGGAACAGCCGCCTGGGAAATATTTCCGCCATGAGACCTCAGTCCGTCGACCACTCGGGGTGAACCCGTTGGTTGCGTTCATGCTCGGACTCGTAGTCCCGGTACACCTGCAGCGAGTGCAGCGCCCAGCACGCGAGAACGAGCACGACCAGCAGGACCACGGCGACGACGCCGATGAGTTCCGCGATGGAGTGGTGCGACTTCATGGGAAAGAATGGCCGATTGGGCAACCGCCGCCGCCGGACGTCCCTTCCGACGACGGCGGTTGCCGTTTCAACACGCCCCCGGACCTGACACCGTGGGGCAAGGATCTCAAAGCGACTTCCGCGGTCGCGGTCCGGGCCTTCATGACAGGACGGGCTCCGCTCCGACCGGGGACGGGGCGAGAATATCCGGCTCCTTCACGAGGCAAATCGGCACCGTGAGCAGGTACCGGCGGACGTGGTTCAGATAGTGTTCTCCGATCCGGAGCCGCCGTTGGTCGCGCAACTGGACGCAATAGCCGCGCTCGGCGTCGCGGCTGATGCGCTCGATCCGGTCGACATTCACGATGCGCGAGCGGTGGATCCGGAGGAAGCGCGCGGGATCAAGGTGGGAGGCCAGGGTCCGCATGGTCATGCGCACCAGGCAGGTCCAGTCGGCGAGATGGAAACGGGCATAGTCGCCCTGGGCCTCGATCCAATCGATCTCGGCGCACCGCAGCAGGTGGATGCTGCCTTCCGAGCGCACGGCAAGACGTTCGGGGTGGCGCCGGCGAAATTCCGTCAGCTTGCGGGCGAGCGCGGGAGGCAGGGCGGGGTCAAAAGGACCGGTCGGATTTTCAATCATGGCTAGAATCAGCGAGAAACCTCTGCCGCGCGCCGCCGCGGGGCCGGCCGGTGGTTCCCGTTGGTCACACCGTTCGCAGGTCCGGGAAGCTCGGCGCGCAGGGCGGCTTCGAGGACTTCAGCGACCCGCTGCTGCCACGGCACGGCCAGGCGGGCGGGCGGAAGCTGCTGCAGCGCCGCAAGCGTCACGCCATTCTGCGGGCGCAGGCGAACCTCGAGTCCCTCGGCATGCAGGCCGTGTAGGAAGAGATCGCGGCGCAACCGGGCGGTCTCGACGCATTTGGTCCGGAGCGAGAAACCGAGTTTCTCCTTCGTGCGCGGCGTGGCGTTAATGGAGCAGCAGACCCACCAATAGCTCCGGTTGAGGATCAGGTGATGATCGGGATCTTCGGCGGCGGATTCGGCTGGTTGCCGGAGGCGAGATCGACGGGGGGACGGGACGGCCATGGGAGGGTCGGGGTTGAGGGAAACGGGAAGGGTTGGACACGTGGGTTTGCTGCCGGCCCGGGCTCCTCGTCCGGGCCGGCAGCGACCACTATGCGCAGCAAACGTGCATGCTGCCTCCGCCGACGCCTACCACGGACGCCGGAGATTTTTTTGCGCCGGGGCACCGGCAGGCTCATCACGATGGCCAGTGCGGCGTCGGCGCGCTGCTGCCACGTCTGACCGGGCGCAGCCTCTTGGAACCCGCGCACATCAGCGCGACGCGACATCGCCCGGATGCGTCCCAGCATCCCGAGTTCATGCAGGCGGCGAAACAGTTCGTCGCGGCGAAAGCGCGCGACGATCACCGACTCCGTGCAAAGCGAGCGGCGGAGCTTGTCTTTCGTGCAGGGGGTCGGATTGACCGCGCAATACACCCACCAGTTCTTCCCGTGCTGCCAAAGGTGATGATTGGCGTTGGAGGCCGAAGCAGCGGTGCGGGGTTTGGCGGGTTGGGGGGCTTGGTTTGAGCTAGGCATAAAGACCAGTTCAACGGGAAAAGGCGTCGGCGACATTCACGTGCAGCCAGGCGATCAGCCGGCAGCGCGTCGGCTGCTCGAGCTTGGCGAGCACCGAGGCAACCTGCGCCTTGATCGTCGCTGGAGACTTGCCCAGCACCGCCGCAATCTCCTTGTTCGAGAGCCCGAGGCGGATCTGCTGCGTCACCTGCCACTCCGCCGGCGTAAGGCGGGTGCGCAGGAGCCGGCCCGGGGCATCCACCACCGGTGCTGCGGTCCAACTGGAGGGGTTCTGGATCAATGGGGTTTGAAATGGATTTGCGCGTGGCAACTCCCCCATCCGCCCGATCCGTGGACCGGGCGCGGAGAACCGCGCGCACTGTGCGTTCGACCAATAGACGTGGGCCCCCGCATTCTTCTCTATCGTTATGACACAAGAAGGTTCAGGACCCATTCCCGCGGAGGGGAAATACTCCAAAAGGACTATGGGAATCGCACCCCGGTGCGGTCGTTGATTCCGACCCTTCGCCCGGCCGGCGGTCGCTTCGCCGCAGACATTTCTTTGCGATTGGCCATTTGGGATTGGGCCTCGCGCCAGGATCGGCAACGCTGACCGTTAACCGCCTTTGACCTGCCATGCCCCTGCTGCGATCCGACGACATCCAGATCCGCGACCCGTTCATCCTGACGATCCCCGAGGAGCGGTATTTCTATTTGTACGGCACGACCGACCTGGAGCCGTGGCGCGAGGACTTCGCGGTTGGGTTCGACACCTATCGAAGCACCGATCTCGAACACTGGGAAGGACCGCTGCCGGCATTCCGTCCCGCCGCCGATTTTTGGGGCAAGTTTCACTTCTGGGCTCCCGAGGTTCATCGCTGGCAGGGCCGGTTCTTCATGTTCGCGAGTTTCAAGGGACCGAGCCATCACCGCGGCACCCAGGTTCTCGTGGCGGAGCATCCGCAGGGGCCGTTCCGTCCGCACAGCCCGCACGCGGTCACGCCGCCTGATTGCGAGTGTCTCGATGGCACGCTCTTCGTCGCGCCGGACGGAAAACCCTGGATGATCTTCAGCCGCGACTGGACGCAGGTCACGGTCGGAACCTACTCGGCCGTGCCCCTCGCGGACGACCTATCCGCGGCGATCGGCCCGGCCCTTGATCTGTTCAAGGTCAACGAGGCGCCCTGGGTGCTCTGCCCGCCGTGGCACGCGAAAACGGGCCAGTCGCCGATCTTCGTCGCCGACGGGGCCTTTCCGTTTCGCGCCCATTCGGGCGAACTCTGCCTGCTGTTCTCCAGTTGGGGGACCGGCGGCTATGCGACCGGCATCGCCCGCTCGGCCAGCGGCGAACTGCACGGCCCGTGGCAGCCCGACCCGGAGCCGATCTTTTCCGCCAATGGAGGCCACGCGATGGTCTTTCCAGATTTCTCAGGTGAGATCCACCTGACGCTTCACCAGCCGAACGACCCCGCGCCCGAGCATCCGAAATTCTTTCCGTTTCCCCACGGTCGACCGCTGCGCTGAGCGTCGATGTCCGCGACCGGATTCCATTCAGTAGATTTTGCAGGCTCGCCGATAATAAATTCGTGGGTGCAGACCCGGAGCCTGCGACATCGCCTGGCTTCTATCGAATCAGTTCACCAATGTTCCTAATTTGTTCAGCCGCAGCGGATTGACATCCCGGAACCACGGCCTGAACAAAGAGCCTGACTCCCAGCGGGCGGCGCCTTCCGCCGTCGCGGCCTCGCGATGGGATGCGGCGCCGGCAAGGACGTGAATGTTCCATGGCTGACGCTTGACGCACCCCGACGTCTGCGCGTCTGCTCGCAGTCCCCTATGTCGCGCAAAGTGAACGTCGGAATCGTCGGCTGCGGCAGCATCAGCGACGCGTACTTCATCGGCTCGAAGAAATTCGACATCCTCAACATCGTGGCGTGCGCGGACCTCGACCCCGCCCGCGCCGAGGCCAAGGCCGCCAAGTATGGCGTCCGCGCCTGCGCCACGGTGGCGGATCTGATCAACGACCCCGAGGTTGAGATCGTCGTCAACCTCACGGTCCCGAAGGCCCACGTCGAGGTGAACCTCGCCGCGCTCAAGGCCGGCAAGCACGCCTACTGCGAGAAGCCGTTCGGCCTGAACCCGGCGGAAAGCGCCAAGGTGATCGCGCTGGCGAAGAAAAAGAAACTCCTCGTCGGCAGCGCGCCCGACACGTTCCTCGGCGGCGGCATCCAAACCGCCCGCAAGCTCGTGGACGACGGCGCCATCGGCCGTCCGGTCGCGGCGCTCGCGTTCATGATGTGCCGCGGTCACGAGAGCTGGCACCCGAGTCCCCAGTTCTACTACCAGAAGGGCGGCGGACCGATGTTCGACATGGGCCCGTATTATCTCACGGCACTGGTCAATCTCCTCGGCCCGGCGCGCCGCGTGACCGGCTCGACGGCGAAGACGTTTCGCGAGCGCCTGATCACCAGCCAGCCGTTCAACGGCACCAAGATCCCGGTCGAGACGCCCACGCACCTCACCGGCACGATCGAGTTCGCGAACGGCGCGATCGCGACGGTGGTGATGAGCTTCGACACGTGGCCCTATCCCCTGCCCTGCATCGTGCTGTATGGCACGGAGAGCACGATGGAGGTGCCGGACCCGAACTCCTTCGGCGGCCCGGTCAAGCTGCGCAGCGCCGACGGCAAGGCCTACCATGAAATCGCCCACACGCACACGACCGACCGCGGCCGCGGCGCGGGCGTGGCGGACATGGCGTACTCCATCCTGCGCCGCAGCCGGAAGCACCGCGCCAACGGTGACCTCGCCCAGCACGTGGTGGAAATCATGGCGGCCTTCGAGCGGGCCTCGACCTCCGGCAAGGCCGTGGTGCTCAAGACCACCTGCAAGCGCCCCGCCGCCCTCCCCGTCGGCCTCGCGCCCAACGAACTCGACGCCTGAAACCGGTAGGTTCACAGGAGGAAACGGAGACAACCGAGGTGTGACCGCTCGCCTTTGCCAATCCCCGTTAACGAGGACTCGAAACCAAATGATGCCCTTCAGCGAAGACTAGAGGCTCTTCCTCTGTTTCCTCCGTTGCCTCCGGTGCGCCCCAATTTCCTACTTTGCCCATGAAAAATGCCCTCATCGTCTGGGGTGGCTGGGATGGCCACGAACCCAAGCAGTGCGCCGACCTGTTCGCCGCGAAGCTCGCCGCGCGCGGTTTCCAGGTCGACGTCGCCAACACGCTCGACGCGTTCAATGACGCCGCGCGTCTTTCCCGGCTTTCGCTGATCGTGCCCATCTGGACCGGCGGCACGCTCACGAACGACCAGACGAAGAACGTCCTGGGCGCCGTCTCCGCCGGCGTGGGCCTGGCCGGGTTCCACGGCGGCATGTGCGACGCCTTCCGCAGCAACATCGACTGGCAGTGGATGACGGGCGGCCAGTTCCTCGCCCATCCGGACAACATCAAGGAGTACACGATCAATATCGTGAACAAGACCGACCCGATCACGGCGGGCATCGCCGACTTCAAGGTCCGAAGCGAGCAGTACTACATGCTGGTCGACCCGCGGAACGAGGTGCTCGCGACCACGACCCACCAGTCGGTCAGCGCGCCGTGGACCAACGGCGTCGTGATGCCCTTCGTGTGGAAGAAGGTCCACGGCCAAGGCCGCGTGTTCTACTCCGCGATGGGCCATGTTTGCTCGGAATTCACCAGCCATCCGTCGCAGCTCGAGATCACGCTGCGCGGCATGAGCTGGGCGGCAAGGTGACGGGGAAAAAGTCCAAACGCCAAACAAGGTCCGGGTCAGCGGAAGGAGGAAGCTCCTGATTCGCTCGCCCGGGCCTTTTTGCTTTCCGGGACCGGCCGGAGCGTTCGCGGGTTAAATCCCGGTTGCTGCGCTGACGGCGTGGCTGGCTCGGGTGGCTGGAGGTCTGGAGCTGCCATCAAGGACACGAAGCGCACGAAGGGTGTTGTGGTTGTGGGCAACGGCACGGTGCCAGAGCTCACGGCTCGCAAGCTGCTCGATTCGTCACGGCCATCGGCTCCGCGCACGGGGTGGAATCTGCCGGAGCTCCCTCAGTCCATTCCGGCGTCCCCACGCAGGGACCAGCCACGCCAAACCTGCCTTGGCGGTTGGCCCGGTGCCTTTGGCGTTCCTCCATGGCCACGGCATGTCCGTCGCCGTTTGGAATTTGCGCGGGCCGGGATAATCCGCTCACCATCAAGCCAGACTTCGACGGCGTCTCCCCCGCATGAAAGAACTTCCCCACTCCTTTGTCTGCATCATGGCCGGCGGCAGCGGCGAGCGGTTCTGGCCGATGAGCCGGCAACGCACGCCCAAGCACCTCCTCAAGCTCGTGTCCAACCGGACGCTGGTCGAGGAGGCCGTCCGCCGCGTCGAGCGGGTCGTGCCGCACACCCACATCTTCGTGCTGACCAACACGGCCCAGCTCGAGTCCACCCGCATCGCCCTCGCCGGGGTGCTCCCGGCGGAGCAGATCGTCGCCGAGCCGGCCAAGCGCGACACTGCCGCGGCGGCAGCGCTCGCCACCGGCCTCGTCCGCGCCCGCGACCCGCAGGCGGTCCTCGCCCTGTTGCCCGCCGACGCGTTCATCCGCGACTCCGCGACCTTCGCCACGCAGCTCCGGGCGGGCATCAATCACGCGGCCCACACGCGCTCGCTGCTCACCTTTGCCATCAAGCCCAAGTATCCCGCCACCAGCTTCGGCTACCTCGAGGTCGGTGATCTGGTCCCCGGCGGCCATGGCTTCCGCCAGGTGGTGCGGTTCGTGGAGAAGCCCGATTCCGTCACCGCGGCCCGGTACGTCGCCAGCGGGACGTTCGCCTGGAACGCGGGCATGTTCGTGTGGGGCGTGAGCGCCTTCCTCGCCGAGGCCGAGCGGCACACCCCGATGCTCGCCCGGTTCATCCGGGACTTCCCGGCCGGCGATCCCGCGCCTTACCTCGCGCAGCATTTCCCGACGCTTGAGCCGAAGATCTCCGTTGACTACGCGATCATGGAAAAGGCGCAGTCGGTGGAGACGATCCTCGCGGAGTTTGACTGGGACGACGTCGGCCTCTGGACGGCGCTCCCCGCGCATCTCACCGCGGACGCCGCCGGCAACACGATCCGCGGCCACGTTGTGAGCGCGGGCGGTGCCGCGAACAACATCGCGGTCAGCAACGGCCGCATCATCGCCCTCGTCGGCGTGAGCGACCTCGTGGTCGTCGAGACCCCCGATGCGATCCTCGTCTGCCACAAGGACAAGGTTGGCGACATCAAGCAGCTCATGCCCCACCTGCCGAAGGAAGTGCTGTAGCGCGCGGACGCGCGCAGGTCACAGGTCGGCAGGTCGAAAGTCGCAGGACGGATCAGCGATCCGCGAAAGCGGCCGCCGGGCGAAATGGACGGGGCGAACGACTTAGGCCGGGCTAGCCGGCTGGTGAAATGGACGTGGGGCCGCTTCGGTCTTTCGCTACGGCGGACTCAGCCTTCGACCTGTGACCTGTGACTTTCGACCAAACAATCAGCAGCGGCCTCCGCCGCTGCTGATTGTTCGCCCAAGCCGCCCTTGCCTCGCGGCGGGAGGGTCGTCTTTGCTTGGAGAGGATGTCTTCCCCCACCCTCGCTGTTCAGCTGCGTTGCAACCACCTCGACCACCCCCTCGGGGTTCATGACCCGGCGCCGCGGTTGAGCTGGCGGCTCGCCACCGACGAGCGGCGCGGCGCGCGCCAGACCGCGTACCGCGTGACCGTTTCGACGCAGCGCCATGGTCCCGCCAACCTCTGGGACAGCGGCCGCGTCCGCTCGGATGCCACGAACCAGATCGTCTACCGCGGTCAGGCGCTCTCCTCCCGCCAGCGCGCCTGGTGGCGCGTCGAGGTCTGGGACGAGAAGAACCGCCGCAGTGAGAGCGCCGTCGCCTTCTGGGAAGCCGGCCTCCTGGCGCGCACCGACTGGACCGCCACCTGGATTGGCGCCGCGCTCGCGGGTGGCCCCGAGACCGGCACCCACAGCCCGTACCTCCGCACGATCTTCAATGTCGGCAAGAAGGTCGCCGCCGCCCGCCTCTACGTCACCGCCCTCGGTCTCTACGAGTTTCATCTCAACGGGCACCGGGTCGGCGATGACGTGTTCACCCCCGGCTGGACCGAGTACAAGAAGCGCGTCCAATACCAGGTCTACGACGTCACGAGCCTGCTCCGCGCCGGCGCCAACGCCGCCGGTGCGATCCTCGGCGACGGCTGGTACTGCGGCCATATCGGCTGGCGGGACCGCAACTACTACGGCGAGCGCCCGAAGCTGCTGGCCCAGCTGGTGATCACCCACGCCGACGGCTCCACCCAGGTCATCGCCACCGACGAGTCATGGAAGACCGCCTTCGGCGCAATCGTCGAGTCCGACCTAATCAATGGCGAGACGCACGACGCCCGCCGCGAGCTGCCCGGCTGGAACGAGCCGGTTTACGACGACAGCGCCTGGGTGCCGGTCGCGCGGTTCGACGACCCCGGCATCGAACTGTCGCCCACCCTCGGGCCGTGCGTGCGTGTCACGCAGGAGCTGAAGCCGATCGCCCCGCCGACGAAGCGCGACGAGTGGCCCGCCCCGGTGTGGATCTTCGACCTCGGCCAGAACATGGTCGGCCACGTGCGCCTGCATGTGCGCGGGCCCGCCGGGCAGGTGATCCGCCTGCGCTTCGGCGAGATGCTCAGTCCCGACGGCTCGCTCTACACCGAGAATCTCCGCGCGGCGCGCCAGACCGACCACTACATCCTGCGCGGCGACCCGCGGGGCGAGACCTGGGAGTCGAAGTTCACCTTCCACGGCTTCCGCTACGTCGAGGTCCGCGGCCAGCCGACCATCGAGGCGCTGCTGCCCGACGCCATCACGGGTCTCGTGCTCCACAGCGCCACGCCCCGCACCGGCACGTTCTCCTGCAACGACCGGCTCGTGAACCAGCTCCAGAGCAACATCGACTGGGGCCAGCGCAGCAACTTCCTCGAGGTGCCCACCGACTGCCCGCAACGCAACGAGCGCCTCGGCTGGATGGGCGACGCCCAGGTGTTCTGCCGGACGGCCGCGTGGAACCGCGACGTCGCGTCGTTCTTCAACAAGTGGCTCCGCGACGTCTGCGACGCGCAGGGCGCCGAGGGCCAGATGCCGGCGGTGGCGCCGCACGTCGAGGGGATCGGCGACGACGGCGGCCCGGCCTGGGCCGACGCCGGCGTCATCTGCCCGTGGACGATGTACCTCTGCTACGGCGACCGGGCCCTGCTCGCCCGCCACTACGCTTCCTTCACCCGGTTCATCGGCCACCTGGAGAAGTACGCCAAGGATTACATCCGGTCGCATCCCGACTCCAAGGTCTGGCACGGCTACGGCGACTGGCTCGCGCTCGACGGCAGCGGCAACGTCTTCGGCAACACGCCGAAGGACCTCATCGGCACCGCGATGTTCGCGTACAGCGCATCGATCGTCGCGAAGATGGCGCGCGTCCTGGGGAAGGCCGACGATGCGGCGCGTTACGAGCGCCTGACCGAGCGGGTGCGCAAGGCGTACCAGCGGCGGTACCTTACCGGCGACGGCGTGGCCACCGGCCTCACGCAGACCAGCTACGTGCTGACCCTGGCCTTCGACCTGGCCCCTACGGCGCTCCGTCCGAAGCTGCTCCACGAACTAGTCCGGGACATCGAGGCGCGCGGCAACAAGCTCACGACCGGTTTCGTCGGCGCATCCTACCTTCCGCTGGTCCTGACGCGCCTCGGCCGCACGGACGTCGCGTACAAGCTGCTCCATCAGAAGACCTGGCCCTCGTGGCTCTACGCCGTCACGCAGGGGGCCACGACGATCTGGGAGCGCTGGGACGGCTGGACGCAGGAGAAGGGTTTCCAAGACAAGGGCATGAACTCGTTCAACCACTACGCGTACGGCGCCATCGGCACCTGGCTGTACACGGTGGTTGCCGGCATCGACCTCGATCCGGCCACGCCCGCCTACAAGCGCATCGTCCTCGCGCCCCGTCCGGGCGGTGAGATCACCTCCGCCCGCGGCGAGCTGCACAGCATCCATGGCGCAATCCTGAGCCAGTGGAAGCTGCGGCCCGGCCGCTTCGAGTGGGAGGTGGTGGTGCCCCCGAACACCACGGCCACGGCCACATTCCCGGTGCCCGCCGGCGCCCGGATCACCGAGGGGCGCACCCCGCTCGCCCAGGCAGCAGGCGTCTCCGGCGCCCGCGGCAGCCGCTGCACCCTGGCGGCCGGTCACTACCGTTTCACCGCCACCTGGAAAGCCTGACCATGAAGTCGCGACGCCGCTGGAGGATCGCCGGGATCAATTTCGATTTCCGGCACATGGACCACCTGCTGCACCTCGCGCACGAGGCACCGAATGCTGAGATCGTCGGCATCTGTCACCACGACGCGCGGGAGATGCACGACGTGATCCGCAACCTGCGCATCCCCGCCGACCGCGTGTTCACCGACTGGCGCGCGTGCCTGGAGCGCACGCGCCCCGACGTCGTGATTCTCTGCCCGGCGAGCGGCGTCCATGCCGACTGGGTCGAGCGGGTCGCGCCGTACGGCGCGCACGTGCTGGTGGAGAAACCCTTCGCCGGCAATCTCCAGCAGGCCGACCGGATGATCGCCGCCGTCCGCCGCGCCCGGTGGCGCCTGGCGATCAACTGGCCGCTCGCGTGGTACCCGCCGCACCTCACCGCCCGCCGGCTCATCGCCGAGGGCCGCATCGGGGAGCTGCAGGAAGTCCATTTCTACGACGGCAACCGCGGCCCGATCGCGGACCATCGCAATGTGTACGCCCCGGAGCCGACGCTCGCCGCGAAGAAAAAGAACTGGTTCTACGCCAAGGTCGGCGGCGGTTCGCTCATCGACTATCTGGGTTACGGCGCCACCCTCGGCACCTGGTTTTTTGACGGCCGCAAGCCCGACGAGATCACCGCGGTCACCGGGGGCGCAAAGGGCGTGCCGGTGAACGAGCAGAGCGTGACCGTCGCCCGCTATGGCGCCTGGCTGTCCACCTTCCAGACTCGCTGGGGCACGTTCACAAGCCCCTGGAATCACCAACCTCAGCCGAAATGCGGCTTCGTACTCAAGGGTTCCGAGGGGACGATCGCGAACTACGACTACGAGCCGACCATCCGCCTCCAGACCCGGAAGCACCCGGAGGGGATCACGGTTCCGGTCGACCGGCTGCGCTCCCCGCGTTCGAACCCGGTCGAGTACTTTCTCCACTGCCTCGAGTCCGGCGAACCCATCAAGGGCCCGATCTCCGTCGAGACCAGCCGCATCGGGCAGCAGATCGTGGACACGGCGACCTTGAGCGCCCGGCTCAGGAAACCGCTCAGGTTGATCAGGAAATAGGAGGCCGCTAAAAAACGCCAAACTCCAGCCCGCCAAACGCAAAGATCGCCCGCGGCTCTCGCGGATGCCCTGCTGAACATCGCCCTCCGAGCTCCGAGCCTCAGTCTCTCGCCTCCTTCGTCATGCGCACTCCCAGACTCGACTACCTCCCACGCGGCCCGCGTTATCCGCGCCGGCACCGGCTTGGCCTCATCGGTTGCGGCGGCATCTCCGAGCATCACCTGATCGCCGCGAAATCCTTTGGCGTCGAGGTCGTCGCGATGGCGGACATCAATCCAGCCGCGGCCGAGGCGCGGCGGGACAAGTTTTTCCCAAAGGCCGCGGTCTACACGGACCACCACGCCTTGCTGGCCCGCCCGGACATCACCGCGGTGGACATCGCGACCCACACGGCAATCCGTCCCGGCCAGGTCCGCGACGCCCTCAACGCCCGGAAGCACGTGCTCAGCCAGAAGCCGTTCACCTTCGACCTCGCCGAGGGCCGGAGCCTGGTGGCACTGGCCCGGAGACGCGGGGTGAAACTCGCCGTGAACCAGAACGGCCGCTGGGCGCCGCAGTTCGCGGCCCTGCTGGCCGCGGTGCGTCGCGGACTGCTGGGCGAGATCCACACGCTCGATATGGTCATGGAGTGGGACCACACGTGGACGCGCGGCTCGAAGTTTGCCGGGCTGCGCCACCTGATCTTGAACGACTTTGCGATCCACTGGTTCGACATCGTCGCCAACGTGTTTGACGGCCGCCCCGCGCGGAGCGTGTTCGCCAACGCGGTCAAGGCCCCGAACCAGGACCTGAAGGTGCCGATGCTGGCCAATGCCGTGGTCAATTTTGGCGACGGCCTCGCGACCCTGGGTTTCAGCGCGTACGAGTCGCTGGCGCCGCACGAGTACCTCTGCTGTGTCGGCTCGAAGGGCACGCTGCGCGGCGCGGGCAATCTCTGCAACCTCACGCAGCTTGAGCTCACGACCAGGCAGGGCACGGCCAGGCTTGAGCTCGAGGGCAAATGGTTCTCCGACGGTTTCCGCGGGACGCTTGGCGAATTCCTCCGCTCCATCGAGGAAAACCGCGAGCCGAGCATCGGCGCGTCCAACAACCTCCGGAGTCTCGAACTCTGCTTCGCCGCCCTGGCCAGCGCCGACACCGGCCGTCCCATCAAACCGGGCACGGTGCAGCGGACTAAAGGCGACTGAAATGACGCCGCAAGGAGGCACAGCGGGCACCGAAGAAGTCGAAGACGGATGACGGGGTAGACGCGGTGCACGGGACTGCGGCTGGAGTCCCAGGCCGGGGCAGATCGAATTTCAGGTCTTAGCTCCACCGCCGACACCCGAATTCCGTGTGATCCGAGAATTCCGTGGTCAAAAAGGACCTGTCAGCCCAGCCAGGCGCATCCCATTGCCCCTAACCTCTACCCCGCACCGAAGCACGGTCAGGTCCGCACGACGATCTTCCCGAACTGCCCGCCCTTTTCCATCAGCGCGAACGCCTCGGCGGCCTGATCGAGTGCGAACACGGCGCTCACCACGGGCTTCAGTTGATGCATGCTCAGGTACTGCACCATGGCCGCGAACTCGGAGGGCGAACCCATCGTTGAACCCAGCACCGAGATCTGCCGCCAGAAAATCTTCCGCATGGCAAAGGACGAGGGATTGCCGCGGGTGGCCCCGTAGCTCACCACCCGGCCGCCCGGCAGGGTCAGATCAATGAGATCGGAGACCCCTTCCCCACCCGCGCCGTCGATCACCACGTGAAATCCCCCCGAGCGCTTCAGCAGGTCAGCCGCCCAGCCGGGCTTGGAGTAGTCGGCCCCGTCCCTTGCGCCCAGCGCGACCGCGCGCGCAATCTTGTCCGCACTGCTTGAGGTCACCCACACCTCCGCGCCGTGGTTGACCGCGAAGCGGAGCGCCAGCAGGGCCACCCCACCGCCGATCCCCGAGATCAGCACGCGTTCGCCTGGCAGCACCGCCGCCCGCGTCACGACCGCCCGCCAGGCCGTCAATCCGGCCAAAGGCAGCGCCGCGGCTTCCTCCCACGAGAGGTGGGCGGGTTTCGGCACCAGCTGCGATGCGGGCACCGCCACCCGCTCGGCCAGAGTGCCGTCGCGCGGGAGGCCAAGGATGGAAAATTTCGGTCCCTGCGCCGTGGTGCTTCCGCCCCAGTCGAGTCCCGGATTGATGATCACCTCGCGCCCCACCCACGCCGGATCGACGCCCTCGCCGACCGCGGCAACGGTCCCGGCGCCGTCGGAACCCGGGACGCACGGCCACTTCACGCCGGCGTAGACGCCGGCCTTGATGAAGGCGTCGCGGTGGTTCAAGGCCGCGGCCCGCACCGCCACGACCGCCTCGCCCGCCGCCGGTACCGGGTCGGGCAAGGACACTATGTTCAGTTGATTCGCCGCCGTGAGTTGGATTGCACGCATGGAGTTGAAGGAATCAGCCGTCGGCGGTCAGCCCACAGCCACCTGAGCATGCAACGCAGATAACCCAAAAGTGCCAGCTCCTGCGCGAAGTTGTGAGCCAACCTCCCCCGAAGCCGACGCGTGCCGTTACATAAGCAATTCGGGGCATCGATCACCTGAATCCGCGGTTCTCTCCGTTTCCTCCGGTGCAAGCCCTCCGGCGAACAACCCATCCTTCGCCGTGAAAATAGTCTCCCGCCCTGCGCCAGGTCCTGCTTCGCTGCCGCAGTGCTGATCGCCTTCCACAAGCCCTACGGCGTGCTGTCGCAGTTCACGCCCGAGCCCGGGTCGAAGTGGCGGACGCTGGCGGATTATCGCCTGCCGCGCGAAGTCTATGCGCTCGGCCGGCTCGACGCCGACTCCGAGGGGCTGCTGCTCCTCTCCGACGAGGCCGGACTCAACACGCGCCTGCTCGATCCCGCCCACGCCCACCGTCGCGAATACTGGGCCCAGGTGGAACGCATCCCCACCGCCGAGTCGCTCGCTCAACTTGAGCGAGGCGGATTGGCCATCGACAACTATCGAACGCTTCCATGCCGTGCCCGCCGGCTGGAGCCGGTGCCGGCCATCCCTCCGCGCGATCCGCCGGTTCGCTACCGTAAGAACGTCCCGGACTGTTGGCTTTCGCTTGAGCTGATCGAGGGCAAGAATCGCCAGGTCCGCCGCATGACGGCCGCGATCGGCCATCCCACCCTGCGCCTGCTGCGCGTCCGGATCGGGGGATTCGCCCTCGGGGAACTGGCGGCCGGCCAGTGGCGCGAGCTTTCACGGGAGGACCGACGCATGGTCTTCGGAGAAGCCTGAAGGGATGGCGGCGCGACGCCGGAGCGGCCCATGCTCTCGGTGTCGCCTCTGTTTCCTCGCTCACTTCCGATGAACACCCCCGGCTCCAGACCGCGACGGCCTAACGGCCGCCCACGCAGCGGATGGAACTGACCTCCTCCACGGCGACGACTTGTCGGAGCTTCTTCATGACGAATTCCGCCCACGCCGCCGTGGCATGAACGCAGAGGTTGCAGCGCACGCGCTCGGGCGACTCCTCGATCACCCGGTACTCCACCGCAAACACCTCCACGTCCGGATTCGCCAGCTTGGACAGCAGGCGGGCGAGCAGCTGCGGCTCACGGCGAGCCGTGATCGTGCATAGCCAGAGTGACGGCAATTCCATCGCAGGTCCCACGGCAGCAACCGCGGGAAGCTTGGAGGTCAGCGGGGTGGTTTTCATGGAAAACAAAAAAGCCCCGGCGGCATTAGACCGCTCGGGGCTTAAGGAAAGGTACGTTGGGTTTGAATCAGTTCACGCCAGCGCCTCTCCACCCTGAGCGGGCAGAGCGCCAATAATCGCGATGACGTCAACGTGAGGCACGAACGCGATCGAAGCGGCGGTCACCGCCAAGTCACGCGTATTCCCGCCGGTCGCCTTGGATTAGTCCGAACGGATTAGGGTGGGTCTTCACCTCACCACACTCCCATCACCGTCATTCCCGGTGCTCGTCGCGTCCGCGCAATCGCTTCCACGAGGCGTAGGGCAGGCAGACCGACGAGAGGTTGTTCGCGACACGCGTGTAGCCACGGGGGCCGATGCATTCCCAGATACCGTGGGACGCGAAGTCCTCCGCCAGTTCGCGCAGCAACGCAATGCCGGTCCCCGGCGAGACGGTCTCAATGGTCTCGGCCACCCAGCCGGTCGCGGTACCCCAATAAGCGCCGTTTTGGAACTCTCCCGGATCGGTCCAGTCGGCCTCGACAATCCGCCGCTGCCAGAATTCCGGCACCAGCAGGTGACGAACCTGCGCACGCAGCAGGAACCGGTCGCGCTTCGCCAGCAGCGAGTGGGCGATGGCCGCGTGCCGCGGCGCGTCCACCGCGCCAATCACGCAGGCGTAGGCTGAACCCCAGACATCCGCCTGCCGGCAATCATGGGATCCCGCGAAGAACAGCTGGTGTTCCGGCGACCAGAGCAGCGGCAGGTTGGCCCGGATCTGGTCGGCCCGGGCCTGATAGCGGTCCGCGTCGGCCTGATGGCCGATCCAGCCAGCGATTTCGGCAAGAATGCCGCAGGCTTCAAAGAGCAGGAGAGAGCAGTACAGGTGCCGTCCCGTGATCGCGATGGTATCCGTGAAGCCGTAGGCCGTGTGCGGATTGGCCGGATCGATCCATACGAGCCCGGTCGCCGGCTCGGTCGTCACGGTCGCCAGGGTGTGGGCCAGCGCTGGAAACACCTCCGCCAGCCAGGCGGTTTCGCCCGCCTGTCGGGCGTAGGCGCGACAAAGCTTGGCCAGGAAGAGTGGCGAATCGCCCGCCGGCCGGGCGCCGTGGCAGACATAAATCACCTCGCCCTCGTTGGTGATGCGCTCCGGGCAGTGTCCCTCGCTCGAGAGGTTCCGGACCAGGAGCTCGATCACGGCCCGGACGTGCGCCGCCGGCACATACTCGGGGGCGGACTCCGCCATGTAGGTGAAGTCGCGCAGATAGAGCGCCGGGTACGCTTCGCCAAAAGCGGCCGGGGTATAGGCCGTGACCCCGAGGGGATGATCCCGGCGCGCGTGCGCGAGCAGGCGCGCCACCTCTCGCTGCAGGTGCAGGAATGCCGGGTCGTTGGTCGGCTGATGGGAGGATAAGCTCACGCGGGAGGCACCTGCTTGTTGGTTTTTCGGGCCGGACTCCAGATGGCAGGAACTGGTTTTTCAGCGCCGAAATGATCAATCACGCACCGCCCGAATCAAGCGAGCGCCTTGGCCAGGCCGACCGGTGCCGGAGCCGGCCTGGAGCCTACCAGGCGCGCAGGTATTGCCGGGGGGCCGGAAGCGCGGCGGATTGATTCAACGCCTTCGCCGCATGTGCCGGCCAGTACGGGTCGCGGAGCGAGGCGCGCGCCAGCAGCACGACGTCGGCCTTGCCGGTGCGGATGATCTCGTCGGCCTGCGCCGGCTCCGTGATCAAGCCGACGGCCGCAGTCGCAATGCCCGCCTCGCGGCGAATCCGGTCGGCCAGCGGCACCTGGTAACCCGGACCCACCGGGATCTTCGCCGTGCCGAGGTTGCCACCCGAGCTGCAGTCAATCAGGTCCACTCCCTCGGCCTTCAGCCGCCGCGCCAGCTCGACCGCCTGCTCGAGGTCCCAGGCGCCCTCCACCCAGTCGGTCGCCGAGATGCGGACCGTGAGGGGCAGGCGCTCAGGCCACACGGCGCGGACGGCGCGGGTGGTCTCGACCAGGAAACGGATGCGGTTCTCAAAGCTGCCACCGTACTCGTCCGTCCGCTGGTTCGAGAGGGACGAGAGAAACTCGTGCGCGAGGTAGCCGTGCGCCGAGTGGATCTCGAGCCACTCGTAGCCGGCGGCGAGCGACCGCTTCGCCGCGGCGGCAAATTCACCCTGGATCCCCCGGATCTCGGCGACCGTGAGCGCGTGCGGCACCTTGCCCAGGTCGCCCCCGAACGGCAGCGCGCTCGGCGCCACGGTCGGCCAGCCGCCGGCATCATCCGCGAGATGCGCCCCGCCGTCCCACGGACGGGCCGCGCTCGCCTTGCGGCCTGCGTGGGCGATCTGGATGCCGGCAACGGCGCCGTGCGCCTTCAGGAAGCGGGTGATCTTCTGGTACGCCTCCGCGTGCCGGTCGCTCCAAATGCCGGCGTCGCCCGGGGTAATCCGGCCCTCCGGGGCAACCGCCGTCGCCTCCGCGATGATCAGGCCGGCGCCGCCCACGGCGCGCGAGCCGAGGTGGACAAGGTGCCAGTCGGTCGGCAGCCCGTCCTCCGACGAATACTGGCACATTGGCGAAACACCGATGCGATTGCGGAGCGTGATCGACTTGATCGTGAGCGGAGCGAAGAGGTGGGACATGGCGGGACGCTGATTGGAATCAACCTTCGTCCGGATTGCAAACGGGACGGCAGCGATCCGGTGGCACAGGAGGGAACGGAGGAAACCGGGGACAAGAAAAAGATCTTTCCCTCCGCCTCCTTCGTAGCCTCCCGTAAGAGCAGTCCGTTCTTCGCGGTGACCAGCCGATCAAGGGGCCCGGGATAACCTAGAGCAGATCCTTGAACTCGGCGTGGCGCTCGATGAAGGCGGCGACGTACGAGCACTGCGGGACGACCTTCATGCCCTCGGCGCGGGCCCAGGCAAGGCCGGCCCGGACCAGCTTCTCGGCCAGGCCGCGGCCGCGGAGCTCGTTCGGCACGAACGTGTGATTGAATACGACGCGGCCGCCATAGATCACGTACTCGGCGACCGCAGTATGACCGTCGACCACGGCTTCAAAGCGGCTGGCGGCGGGCTGATGCTGGACGGTGACTTCAGGCGTGGGATTCGTGCTCATGGGCTCTTGGTCTTCGTGAAAAACTTCTGGGCCAGGGCGGCAAACTCCTCGCGGCCCTCGATGCGGAAAAGCCAGAGCGCGACGCCGTAGGCCGTGACGCCAACCGGAATCAAGCCGCCGACCGCCAGCAGGTCGGTCGCGCGATGCCCGAGTCCGGAATTCTGCAGCAGGCGCCAGCCGCCGCCCACCAGGAAGCCCATCAGCAGCATCGCCGCGACGACCTTGCCAACTGTCCGCCACAGGTCGCCGAATTCCATGCCAGGCAGCGACCGCGACAGGAGGTGCTGCATCAGCAGCGTCTGGAGGACGATCGCCACGGTGCTCGCGAGGACCAGGCCGGGGGCGCCAATCACGTCCTTGAGCCACCAGCTCAGGCCGATGTTCACGACAAAGCTGAGGGCCGCGAGCTTCACGGGGGTGACCGTGTCCTTGACCGCGTAGAAGGCCCGCGTCGTGAGGCTCACCACCGAGAAGAACGGCATGCCGATGGCGAACAGGGCCAGCAGCGGCGCCATGGCGCGCGTGTCGGCGGCGTGGAACCGGCCATGCTCGAACAGGAGCCGCACGATCGGCTCGCTCAGCAGGACCAGGCCGGCCGCGGCCGGCAGGTTGATGATGAGGATCAGGCGCACGCCCTTCCGGTAGTCGTCGGCCATCCTCGCGAAGTTTTTTTCCGCGGCATGCCGCGCAATCAGCGGGTAGATCACCGTCGCTACCGCGATCGCGAAGACGCCGATCGGAAGTTCCATCAGGCGGTTCGCCGCGAACAGCAGGGACGCGGATGACTCGTCAATGGAAAACGCGAAGAGGCGCGAGATGTAGACGTTGATCTGATAAATCGCGGAGCCGAACAGTCCCGGCGCCATGAGCGCGACGATCTCGCGGACGCGCGGCGACAACCCGAGATCGAAGCGGGGCCTCCACCCCACCCGCACCAGCACCCCGGCGGGCACCGCCAGCTGAAAGAACCCGCCGACCAGCACGCCGGCGCAGAGCCAGTGCATGCGACCCAGCTCGGTGTGGGCAAAGTTCCAGCCGGCCCCGCCGAGCGAAAGGATCATCGCGAGGTTCAGCCAGATCGGCGACAGCGCCGGCTCGGTGAAGCGATCGAAGACGTTCAGCGTGGCGTTGAGCGCCGCCGCGAGGCAGACCATCGCGAGGTACGGGAAGAGAATCGCGGTGAGGTCGGCCGCCAGATACCAGCGCTCGAGATGGCCCGGCAGCAGGCGCGACTGGCTGAACATCGCCATCGCGAGGATCGTCATGAGCCCCGTCACGATCAGGAGCCAGCTCACCACCTTGTTGAGCAGCCCGAAGGCGCCCGCCCTACCGTTCTCGTGCAGCTCATCCTGGAGCGTCGGGACGAAGGCCGCGGTGAGCGAACCCTCGCCGAGCAGGCGGCGAAAGAGGTTCGGCAAGCTGAACGCGGTGACGAACGCCG
Organism: Verrucomicrobiota bacterium; assembly: GCA_018239675.1. Taxonomy (GTDB): domain Bacteria; phylum Verrucomicrobiota; class Verrucomicrobiia; order Opitutales; family Opitutaceae; genus Opi-474. Next base: position 6,382 of record JAFEGX010000129.1, on the reverse strand, counting down.
AGTAGAATTCGCCGGTGCCGAAGATCGCGAGCCCGAGCGTGTCCCGCAGCAGGCCCAGCACACGCGAGATGACCGTCAGGAGCGAGACGACCCCGATGTGCTTGAGCTTCTTCGACACGCGAAAAGTTTCCGGGCGGCGGCGCCGCGCGGCAAGACGTTATCCCGCGGAGCGGCGCGAGCCGCTCACGATCCGGGCATCGTGAGCTTGAGCACGGAGCCCTCGATCGTGACGTTCGCCAGCTTGCCCCACGCCTCGGTCAGCGCGGCTGGGATCTTGTCGGAAGCGAGGAACCGGCCCATCACGAAGCCCGCGGCGCCCGGGATGCGCTGCACCGGGCACGAGCCGAGGTACAGGCTCTCCGGCTCGTACGCATAGCCGTCGCCGGACTTCACGAAGGTTCCGTTGCTGAGCACCAGCACGGTCGCGTCCACCCCAAACGTCGGGTAGAACAGGCGCACCGGCACGGCCAGCTGGAGGGAGCCGCCGTGGATGCGGGCGTTGACTGCGCCGGCACTGACCAGGCCGGGGGTCTCGGGCGCCGGGGGCTGCTTGCCGCCCTTGGGCGGCGGCGGCGCGGCCGGCGTGAGGATCTGGTTGATCTCGTCCTCGTTGAGCTCGACCGAGCGCCCGGCCGCGAGCAGCTTCTCCTTCTGCGCGGAGCGGCGCGCCTTGGCGGAGTCATGCGAACCCTCGATGTAATAGACCGTGTCGCGCTCCGGCTCCTTGGGGAGCTCGCGGACCTGGGCGACAGGCCGGAAGATGAGGGAGACAGCGGCGAGGACGACACCGATCAGCACCGCGAGGGCGGCGCCGATGAAGACCTCCATCCAGCTGGGGCCATGGAGGGCGCGGTCGATTTTGTTGCTCATGGGGAAAGCGGGAGACTATTTGGCCGCGGCAGCCTTGGGCGCGGGCGCAGGCGCGGCGGGCTTGTCGGCGCCACCGGACTTCTCGCCACCCGAAGCCGCCTTCTTCTTGTAGTCGGTGATGTAGAAGCCGGAGCCCTTGAAGATAAGGCCGGCGCCGCCGCCGATGAGCCGCTTCACGCTCTTTTTCTTGCACTCCGGGCACTGCGTCAGGGGATCGTCCCTCATCGACTGGAAGACTTCGAAGCGGTGACCGCACTTGGAACAGGCGTACTCGTAGGTCGGCATCGGAAAAGCGTAGGGGTTTATGGTTCGGCGAACGGGAGTTGGCGAGTTCGTTCTCGTTGTCAAGCGGCCCTCTCCGCGCCGACGCCCGGCCCGCGGCGACGACCGCCGGAAGTCATCGCGCCCGCCGCCGGCGCCGCGACCCACACTCAAGATTGCGCTGGACCGCGATTTGGCTCAGCCAAGGAGCGATGGATTTCCCCGCCGAACTGAAGCGACTGGTGGCCCGCGTCGAGCTCGGGCTCGACCAGCTCGTGCCCGCCGCGACCACGCGCCCCGCCCGGCTCCACGAGGCCATGCGGTACAGCCTCCAGGCCGGCGGCAAGCGCCTGCGCCCCGTCCTCGTCCTGGCCGCGCATGAGCTGCATGCCGCCGCCCGGATGCGAAATCCGGGATCCGCCCCCCGCGAACCGCGAGTGCCCGATCCCCTCCCCGCCGCCGTGGCCGTCGAATGCCTTCACACCTACTCGCTGATCCACGACGACCTGCCGTGCATGGACAATGACGACCTGCGGCGCGGACGGCCGACGGCGCACCGCCAGTTTGACGAGGCCACGGCCCTCCTGGCCGGCGACGCGCTCCTGACCCACGCGTTCGCCCTGCTGGCCGAGGCCTATGCCCCGGACCCGGCCCTCGCCCATGCGCTGATCCGCGAGCTGGCCGAGGCCGCGGGCAGCCGCCGCCTGATCGGCGGCCAGATGGCCGACCTGCTCGCGGAAAAACAGGCGCGGGCCACCGACGACGACCTTGAGTTCATCCACCTCAACAAGACCGCCGCCATGATCGAGGCCGCGCTCGTCATGGGTGGCCTGACCGGCGGAGCCGACGCCCCGTCGCTGGCCACGCTGCGCCGCATCGGGCGCCACCTCGGCCTCGCATTCCAGATCGTTGATGACATCCTCGACGCAACCGCCGACAGCGCGACGCTGGGCAAGACCGCCGGCAAGGATGCGAAGGCGGACAAGACGACCTTTGTGAAGCTGCACGGGCTGGCGGACTCCCGGCGCCTGGCCCGTGAACACTCGGACACCGCCCGCGCAACGATCGCCGACCTTCCCGGCGACAGGGAATTCCTGCTGGCGCTCGTGGACTCGATGGCGGCGCGAAGCAATTGATCGCGACCGGGGCACGATGCTGGGCCTCATCCACTTAGGGCCAAAAGACCCTGTCACGCCTGAGTAATTCTGCGCTCGTCTCCGGAGTTGAGTTTCGCGACGGAAAGCCGAAACTCTCCGCCAGTCACCGTGCCCATCGAAAAATCCAAAGAGCATCCGATCCGCGAGCTTCTCCTGCACGGGAAGCACCCGTTCCCCAGTGACATGGAGGCGATGCTCCTGAGGCTGAACATGAAGCCGAATGCGATCACCGCGGAAATCGCGATGGACGCGTATGACTGGGAGCGCGGCGAGCAACTGGAGCGCGGCCGCAAGAAGCTGAAGGCGCTCTGCGCGCAGAACGGGGTCTAGCCCCGCCAAGTTTCGCCTTTCGCCGCCGGGCCGGGCCTGCTTGCCTGAGCCCATGAAGATTCTCATCTCGGGCGTGTGCGGCTTCGTGGGCAGCACCCTCGCCCGCGCCCTGGTGCAGTCGGGCCGCGGCCACCAGGTCACCGGCTTCGACAACTTCATCCGCCCAGGCAGCGAGTCGAACCGCGCCGAGCTGAAGGCGCTCGGGGTGAAGCTGTTTCACGGGGACCTGCGCGCGGCCAGCGACCTGGAAACCCTGCCGCCCTGCGACTGGGTGGTCGACGCCGCCGCGAACCCGAGCGTGCTGGCCGGAGTCGACGGCAAGACCAGCTCGCGGCAGCTCGTGGAGCACAATCTCGCCGGCACGGTGAACCTGCTCGAGTACTGCAAGCAGCACCGCGCCGGATTCATCCTGCTGAGCACCAGCCGCGTGTATTCGATCGCCCCCCTGGCCGCGTTGGCCGTCGAAGCCGTCGACGGCGCCTTCCGCCCGGGCCGCGGCGCCGCGCTCCCCGCCGGGCTGACCGCGGCCGGCGTGGACGAGTCGTTCTCCACGCTGGCGCCGATCTCGCTCTACGGTTCCACCAAACTCGCCAGCGAGGCCCTGGCGCTGGAGTACGGGGAGACCTTCCACCTGCCGGTCTTCATCAACCGCTGTGGCGTGCTCGCGGGCGCGGGCCAGTTCGGCCGCCCCGACCAGGGCATCTTCGCCTACTGGGTCAACAGCCACCTCCGCCGGCGGCCGCTGAAGTACATCGGTTTCGGCGGTCAGGGTCACCAGGTCCGCGACTGCCTGCATCCGCGCGACCTCGCGCCGGTGCTTGAGCAGCAGTTCTCGGCGCCGAAACTGGCGGCCGCGGACCGCGTGGCCAATTTCTCGGGCGGCGCGGCGTCGGCAATGTCGCTGCGGCAGCTCACCGACTGGTGCGCGGCCCGGTTCGGGCCGCACCCGGTGGCGGCGGACCCCGCCCCGCGGCCGTTTGACATTCCCTGGATCATCCTCGACCACGCCAAGGCGACGCGCCTCTGGAAGTGGACCCCGCAGACGCCGACCCCGAAGATCCTCGAGGAGATTTCCGCCCACGCCCAGGCCCACCCCAGCTGGCTGGACATCTCGGCGCCGCTCTGATTGCAAGGGCGCCCCATGGCTGCGTCGTCCGCTCCCCTGCGCCTGTTCTCCGTCATTATCCCCGCCCGGGATGAGGAAGAGTCGCTGCCGTCCACGGTCGAGGACATCTTTCGGACCTTCACCGCGGCGGGCGTGCCCCATGAGATCGTGGTGGTCGACGACGGCAGCAAGGACCACACCTGGTCCGTCCTGCAGGATCTCAAGGCCAGGGTCCCAACCCTGGCGCCGACGCAGAACGGCGGACTCAACGGCTTTGGACGCGCCGTGATCTGGGGACTGGAGCACAGCCGCGGCGATGCGGTGGTCATCATGATGGCCGACGCATCCGACTCCCCGGTCCACGCGGTGAAGTACTGGCAGCTCCTGAACGAGGGTTTCGACTGCGCGTTCGGCAGCCGTTTCATCAAGGGCGGCGAGGTGATCGACTACCCGCGGGTGAAACTGATGGTGAACCGGCTCGCGAATTTCCTCGTCCGGATCGGCTTCGGCATCCCGCTGAACGACACGACCAACGCGTTCAAGGCCTACCGCCGCGCCGTGATCGACGGCTGCAAGCCGTTCCTCGCCCCGCATTTCAACCTGACGGTCGAGATCCCGCTCAAGGCGATCGTCCGCGGCTTCAGCTACACCATCACGCCGATCACCTGGCAGAACCGGAAGTACGGCGAGCCCAAGCTCAAGATCAAGGAAATGGGCAGCCGCTATTTCTTCATCTGCGCCTACGTGTGGCTCGAGAAATACTTCAGCCGCGGCGACTACAAGCGGAAGCCCTGAGCTCCCGCGCCTGCGGCCGCAAGAATCCAGCTGGAGTGCGGCGGATTTTCCGCCGTACTGTGGGCCGAACCCGCTCCGCTGTCGCACCATGAGTCCGGCCGTCCTCCTGTCGTCGCCCTGCCTGGCCCTGGTCCCGGCGGGATGGCGCGGCTGGTTCGACGCCGATCCGGCCCGCTACTGGACCGTGGCCTGGATGGCGTGGACGCTGCTCAGCCTGCTGGTGCTCGTTTCGCTGATCCGCGAGTGGCATCCGACGGCCGCGGTGGTGAGAAAACTCCCCGGCTGGATCTTCCGGCCGCTCCTGTTCGCCGTCGTGGTGGTGCTGGTGGCGCTCGCCTTTCGTTGGCCGATGGTCCTGGCCGGTCCGCTCGACAATCCGGACGAAACCCAGATGGGAGCCGGCGCGCTCACCTATTGGCTGGACCCGGTGCCGTGGCGGTCGGTCGACCTGCAGAACGCCGGCCCGCTTGATGCCTACGTCCTGTGGCCATCGCGCCTTCTCACCGGCCGGATCGACTACCCGGGCCTGCGGCTCACCGCGCTGGCGCTCCATCTCGTCACGGCCTTGGCCGGCTACGGGCTGCTGCGGCGCGTGACGAGCGAAGCGGTGGCCCGCCTCGGCGCGCTGCCGCTCATCGCATTCGTTGTTTTTACGTCGCACTGGGAATACGTGCAGTACTCGAGCGAACAGCTGTCGGTGGCGCTGCTGGCCCTCGGCGCCTATTTCCTCGCGGTGGCCGCCACGGCGCCGCCGCTGCCCGGCGGCCGCCGGCCCTGGTCATGGTACGGCGCGGGCGCCTGCCTTGGCTGCCTGCCCTTCGCCAAGCTTCAGGCGGTGCCGCTGGGGCTCGGCGTGGCGCTGGCGGGCTTCGCGGCGGCGTGGTGGTCCGGTGCTCCGGCGGGCCGGGAGCGGCTGCGCCGGCTCGTGGGACTGGTGGGCGGCGCGCTGACCCCGCTCGCGGTGTTCGCGGCCGTGATCTCGGTCTATGGCTTGTGGGCCCAGTTCCACGCCTCCTACCTTGAGGCCGGCTCGCTTTACACGCTGGGTTACGACGAGGCCCGGGAGAACGCGGTGCGAAATTTCTGGCCGATGTTCCTCGAGTACAACCACTCGTTCCGGACCTTCGCCTGCGGCGCACTCGCCTCGCTCGTGGCCGCGGCCCTCTTCGGTGGAATCCCGCGCCTGCAGCCGCGTCGGCTGCTGGCGGGCGTCCTCGCGCTGCTCGCGCTCGCGGCGTGGACGGCGATTTATCCGGCCCGCCCCTTCTGGCACTACCTCCAGTTTCTCCTTCCACCGCTCGGCTGGATCGCCGGACTCTCCCTCGCGGCCTACCTGGCGGTGGCGCAGTCCACCGTGACGGCACGCGGGCTGGCACCGCTGCGATGGCTGGCTGTCGCGACCTTCGCCGCGCTCGCACTGGTGCCGCAGGTCGCGAGCCGGGCCGGGGACCGCCATCCGGTTGTCGGTCAGCTCGAGGCAGCCCGGGTGCGGTCGCTCCATCCCGTTTCCGCCCAACTACGGCAGCTCGCGCGGCCGGGCGACACGCTGTTGGTCTGGGGCTGGTTTCCCCGGCTCTACATCGAGACCGGGCTGCCGCAGGCGACCCGCGACGCCCACACGGCGCGCGCGATCGAGCCGCAGCCGATGCGGCGGTTCTATCGCGACCGGATCATGCGCGACCTCGCCAAGCACCCAGCCGCGTTCATCGTCGACGCCGTCGCCCCGGGGGCGTTCACCTATCACGACCGCGCGGAAGCCGGCCCCCAGATCTTCCCCGAGTTCGCGGCGCTCGTGCAGCAGCACTACCGGCTCGTGGCGGAGGTCGACGGTTTTCGGATCTACCAGCGGCGGGACTAGGCAATT